>NZ_PYQM01000002.1:0-288916 GCF_003027595.1 Escherichia sp. 20412-1
CAACCAGTTGAGCGGATTCGCGTTTAAACTCTGCGCTGAAATTTCTTTTTTTCATTGGAGCACCTGTGTTGTTCTGAGGTGAGCATATCACCTCTGTTCAGGTGGCCAAATTTAGTGTGCCACTACAATGCTGTTTTAACCTGTCTGTATGTTAAATAAAAGTAATAGTTGTATCTGCATTGTGAGCTGCCAGAAGGCGGATGATGAAGCCTCTGAAAGATGAGGAGGCAGCAGATGTAATTTCACGAAAACAAAGCCAAAGCGCCGTTTATCGGCCTTGTGCAACTCTGGCAGGCGGTGAGAAGCTGGTGGCTGAAAAAGCAGACCCGGCGCGTGTTACAGCAGATGAGTGATGAGCGGTTGAAGGATATTGGGTTGCGCAGGGAGGATGTGGAGTGAAGGACAGTTCGTCGCGGATAAACAGGATTTCTCTATAACCTCCACAAGGAAGTGGTTATTATTGCGCCATTATTGCTTCACGGAAGGACGCCAGGATGAAAGCCACAGAGGCTCGCCTACTCGATTTTTTAAAACGTTCGCAGCAGTTTGTTATTCCCATTTATCAACGCACCTATTCATGGACCGGGCAACAATGTCGGCAACTTTGGGACGACATCATTCGTGCCGGAAAGCGTGACGATATATCAGCGCATTTTATCGGTTCTGTTGTTTATATAGAGCAGGGGTTGTATCAGGTTTCTGGTATTTCTCCGTTGCTGGTCATTGATGGTCAGCAGCGGCTGACGACCGCAATGTTGCTGATTGAGGCTTTATCGCGCCATCTTGGCGAAGACGAAGTTTTTGAGGGCTTTTCGGCAATGAAATTGCGTAATTATTATTTACTCAATCCTTATGAGTCCGGCGAGAAAGGATTTAAATTACTGCTGACCGAGACTGATAAAGACAGTTTGCTGGCGTTAATAAAACAAAGACCAATGCCAGAAAACTATTCCCATCGAATAATGGAAAACTTTACTTTCTTTGATGAGCAAATTGCCAAACTCGGTGATGACTTGAGCCCCTTATGTCGTGGGTTAGCAAAGTTATTAATTGTCGATGTGGCGCTTAATCGTGGTCAGGATAATCCGCAACTGATTTTTGAAAGTATGAATTCCACCGGTAAGGCATTAAGTCAGGCCGATCTGGTGCGCAATTTTATTCTGATGGGCCTCGAACCAGAGCATCAAACCCGGTTGTATGAAGATCACTGGCGACCAATGGAAGTCGCTTTTGGTCAGCATGGTTACAGCGAATATTTTGACAGTTTTATGCGTCATTATCTGACGGTAAAAACGGGGGAGATCCCTCGGACAGATGAAGTCTATGAGGCATTTAAACTGCATGCCCGCAGCCAGAGTGTTGCTGAAAAAGGCGTGGATCGGCTGGTTGAAGATATTCACATCTATGCGGAGTATTACTGTGCGATGGCATTGGGTAAAGAAAGTGACAAATCGCTTGCCACGGCTTTTCATGACTTGCGTGAGTTAAAAGTCGATGTGGCGTATCCTTTTTTACTGGTGCTTTATCATGACTATAAAAATAGCGTTTTGTCTCACGAAGATTTCCTGCGCATAATTCGTTTAATTGAATCTTATGTTTTCCGCCGTGCAGTATGTGCGATTCCGACAAATTCTCTGAATAAGACGTTTGCGACTTTTTATAAGGCCATTAATAAAGAAAAATATCTGGAAAGCGTTCAGGCGCATTTATTAGAACTACCTTCATATCGTCGTTTTCCCAACGATGAGGAGTTTAAACGGGAATTAAAAATTCGCGATCTCTATAACTTCCGCAGCCGCAGCTACTGGTTACGACGACTGGAAAACGATAAACGCAGAGAGCGCGTGGAAGAGTTTACGATTGAACACATTATGCCACAGAACGAGAACCTGTCGGCTAAATGGCGCGAAGAGCTGGGAAGTGACTGGCAGCGTGTGCATAAAGAACTTTTACATACGTTGGGGAATCTCACTTTAACGCGCTATAACTCCCGCTACAGTGACAGATCTTTTGCGGAAAAACGCGATATTGAAGAGGGCTTTAAACATAGCCCGCTCTATTTGAATATCGGTCTTGGACAGTGCGAAAAATGGGATGAAGCTGCCATTCATGCCCGAGCCGCTCGCCTTGCGGAGCTTGCGGTCCAGGTCTGGGGGACGCCGTATCTTCCGGAAGAGGTATTGGCGGTCTGGCGTGCGCAACCGGCCCGCTTGCCCCGGTACAATTTGAATGATTATCCGTTCTTACAAAAAGGTGAGCATAGCCGAATCTTGTTTGATTATTTTTGCGATGCAGTGATGCATATAGATGCCGGGATTACGCAGGAAGTATTGAAACGGTATATCGCCTTTAAAGCTGAAACGAACTTTGTCGATGTGGTGCCACAGAAAAAACAACTGCATTTGACACTGAATATGCCATTTCCCGAACTGATTGATCCTCAACGGATGGCAAGAGATGTAACCGGTATGGCACGTAGTGGCAATGGCGATGTGGAAATTGGTTTCAGCGACCTAACACAACTTCCTTACATTATGGGATTAATTCGTCAGGCATTTGAAAAGCAGATGGAGAGCGCGTTGGTGTAACGCGGCGAATAATACCCGGTAGCACTGGCGCTACCGGGTCAATGTATCAGGCGACTTTCTGTTTACCCGCAATCACCCCAATAAACTCCTGCACCTGCTTTTGTTTACGTACCGACAGCTTGCACACCTGGCGCAGCGACTGCATCAGTTCGCTCTCTTCGGTGGCGGGTGGTTGGGCGGTGAGGACAATACAGCCTTCCATCACTTTGACATCTACCGCCGTGCCGGTGGCAAAACCGGCGGCTTCCAGCCACTGACCTTTCAGGGTGATGGCGGGAATACGGCTGTAATCCGGGTAGCGACTCGCATAACTCACGGTTAATTGACGGTTATTTGCCGGGGAGACTTCTGCTTCGAACGGTTGTGCAATAGAATGCGTGTCAGTCATAACTGCTATTCTCCGATAATAGTGATTGTGATGAGCGGTGCGGGTGTGTTGGCGCACATCCGCACCGCGCTAAATACCTGGATATATCATCAGTAAATACAGGGAAAGTCCAGCTAAAAATAGAATAAAATGGGCGGTTTCTGGAATGATTTAAATATATTTGCGTGAGTTATGATTGGCGTGAAATAATAAAAAGCGCACCGGAAAGGTGCGCCAGAAAATAATGATCAGGATTTTTTACGCGAGGCTTTTTTACCCCCGCTGGCTGCGCGTTCAGCTTTGATTTTTTCCAGCAACGCGGCGGCGCTGTTTTCTCCGCTGATTAATTCCGGGTTTTCGGCCCGCCACTGGGCGGTGAGTTCACCACGGAACGCTTTTGCCAGGATGGATTGCGTCAGGTTGTTGACGCGGGCCAGGGCGTTGTTGACCTGTTTTTCTATGGTGTCGGCGTAGGCGAAGAGTTGCTCGACGCGGCGAACGATTTCGGCTTGTTCGGGGAGTGGAGGAGTTGGGACTGGTATTTCACTCAAATCTTTTTGATTTATTTTAGGTAACACCGTACGGCTTTCTGCATTTGATGCCCAATCAGTGAAAGTGTTGGTCAACATCCAACGGAAAAGAAAATGAGTATCAATTTTACTATTAATGGGGTACATATCAGCACTACACATACCATCAAACGTTGCAATTGTGACTTTGCATAAGTATGGTCGGATTTTCGAGTAAATTATTTGACCTGTATAAAATTCATGCTTAGCACTAGTTACGCCATCTTCTAGAATAGTTTGATAACCAGATGCTTTACCTGTCCATGATTCAATATGATTCGGAGCAAGATGGATTGTATTAGGATAATCAAGTGGTGATTTTAATTTTGACGCAATATCAGCAACTTGATCAAACCGCATCCATGACCAATTATTGGGGATACTTGGTAGTTCTTTATTACGAAATTGTTTTAAACTGTTTTTTTCAGCGGAAAAAAAAGCAGGATTATTATTTTGAGAACGCCATTCTTTTGTTAATTCTCCATTCATGGCAAAGGTAAGCACCGCCTGACGAAAACGTTTCAGGATTTGTGGAATTTGCTCAAGACGTGCTTTGGCGCTGTCTACCTGCGCCAGCAGTGTATCGAGTTTTTCAGCGATGATTTTTTGTTCGGAAAGAGGAACAAGAACAAAATTAAATTTGCTGAGGTCATCTTTGTTAAAACCATTTTGTGCAGAACGAGATAATAATCTTAAAGGAAATTGGAAAATTTCGGATTCAAGATAATATCGAACAAAGGATCGCTCAAGTTGCTTCGGAATAATGACTTTAGCCAATGCAACATTGTATGCACCAGCATGACCTGTGCAAATTCTTCCAAGTGATGCACCATAGCGCCCTATGAGTAAATCTTCTTCTTTGCATTTCTTTAGTTTGCTTGTATCAGGGATGTATGTTGGCACAGGTTTATTGCCGAAATCCCTAATCTGTAATAGGCGTACGTAACCATCTTGCATTTCAGAGATAAATTCTGATTTAGGTGGTTGGGTTCCGCCTTGTACATCCAATAGCTCTGTAAAAGTGGTAATCACCCACCCCTCTGGCAATTTCCCCGCACTCATTCCTTCACCCCACCAAACGCTTCTTCCAGTAACTGACGCTGCAAATCGGCCTCATCGCTCGCTCCCAGTTCACGCATCAGCGCATCCAGTTCAGACAGCGCCTGCACCAGTTCTCCCATCGCTTCTGCCGCTAATACATCCGGCTCCGGCAGGCTGTCGGCATCAATGCTGTCTTTATCTTTCAGCCAGGAGATATCCAGCGAATCGGATTTCGCGGTACGGATCCACTCGCGGCTGAACTTGCGCCAGCGGCTGGTAGCCAGGTGCTGGTCGGTGTTTTTGTTCTCTTCGCTGTCGGCAACTTCCGTCTCTTCGGCGTTAAAACTCCATTCCCCTTCAGTGCGCGGGCTTAAACCGTGCGGGTCTTCGCCATACACGCGCTCAAACGGCTGCAAATGCTCGTCAGTAAACGGCGTGCGCTTGCCGAAACTCGGCATATTGGTACGCAGGTCGTATACCCACACATCATCGGTGCAGTTCTTATCCTGATTCGGGTTCACCACCGTCCCTTTGGTAAAGAACAGCACGTTGGTTTTCACGCCCTGCGCGTAAAAAATACCGGTCGGCAGACGCAGAATAGTGTGCAGATGACACTTATCCATCAGGTCACGACGAATGTCGGTGCCTTTACCGCCTTCAAACAGCACGTTATCCGGCACCACGACCGCCGCACGACCGCCGGGGTGCAGCGTTTCGATAATATGTTGCATAAAGCACAACTGTTTGTTACTGGTCGGGTGAACAAAGGTGCGGGTAATGTTGGTGCCTGCGGCGCTGCCAAACGGCGGGTTAGTGGCGACAATATGCGCCTTCGGCAGGTTTTCACCGTCGCTACCCAGAGTGTTGCCCAGACGGATTGCGCCGCCGTGGTCGAGGTTGCCTTCAATATCGTGCAGCAGGCAGTTCATCAGTGCCAGACGACGGGTGCCGGGCACCAGTTCGAGGCCGATAAACGCGCGGTGGATCTGGAAATCCTGCGTGTCGCCATCAAGGTCGTCCAGATCATTGGTTTGCGACTTAACGTAGCGGTCGGCTTCAATCAAAAAGCCCGCCGTACCTGCTGCCGGGTCCTGCACTACTTCACGCGGCTGCGGTTTCAGCAGATGAATAATGGTTTTAATCAGCGGACGCGGGGTGAAGTACTGGCCCGCACCAGACTTGGTTTCATTCGCGTTCTTCTGCAACAGCCCTTCGTACATATCGCCGAAGTCATCGCGCGACTTACCGTGCGCACCGTTGTACCAGTCCAGTGAATCCATATTGCTGACCAGCTCGGTCAACTGTTTTGGCTGGGTAATGGTTGTGTTGACGTTCTGGAATACCGCCTGCACCAGCTTTTGATTGTCGGCGCCCAGATGTACCAGCAGGTTACGGTAGAACTGCAACTGCTCCTGGCCGATGCGCGATTTCAGGTCATCCCAGCGGTAGCCTTCCGGCAGGTAATCGGCTTCCTGTCCGGTCTCTTTACACATTTTCAAAAACAGCAGCGAGGCGAGTTCATTGACGTAGTTTTGATAGGAAACGCCGCCATCGCGCAGGTTGTCGCACAGCTTCCACAGCTTCGCGACCAGATCGTTATTGTTCATTGTGAGTTCCGTAAATTAAGCAGCGGCCCGCATGTTCGGGGCCGCAGAAAAAGAAATTGCCGGGGGTAATATACACAAAATCATTCAGGTTGCATCAAGGTGGCAAGCGAGTGAATCCCCGGGAGCGTACAGAAGTACGTGACCGGGGTGAACGAGCGCAGCCAACGCAGAGGCAGCCTGAAGGATGAAGTGTATACGTGTCAGGCGAGTTCATCCCAAATATAATCGCTGAATTTATCGAGCAGGTTGTCGAGATTATCGTCAAAGGTTCTTTGCAGCATCGCCTTCCCGCCGCGACGGTGGAAGTTGCCGGTTTTGAACACATCGTCGTCGAGCACCACTTTCTCTTTCAGCGCCTGCGCTAAACGATCGAGCCAGCTTAATTGCTCGCTGCTCCAGTCGTTTTCGCCCTTAATGCGCGTCAGCGCGTGATCGACACGTTCCTCAAACGGTTTCAGCGCATCGCCCACCGCCGCGCGGCGAATATGTCCAATCAGCCGGGCGGCGATATCTTCATTGCGCGTCTCTTTCCACGCTTTGCGCAGGGAAGATTCCTCAAAGTGCTGGCGGTCAAACCACTCCTGTAGCTCGACCAGTCCTTTACGGGTGAGATCGCGCGGGCGATTGATCACCGCCTGCAATGCCGGTTGCGCGTTCGGGGAACGTTGCACCAGCGAGTCAAAGGCTTCGAGGAAATCCTGCGGCGTGTCGTAATCACCGTACAGCGATTTTACGCTCACCACTTCATCGTCAATATCGAGGAAGATCGGCGCATCATTCAGGTTGTTGATGTCGGTTTTCAGCTTTTCCAGACGGGCGATAAAGCCAGGCAGTTTGTTAAAGACTTCGGCGCTCCAGTGCGGCCCTTTTTCCCGCAGGCGCGAGGCGAAGCCGTTAAAGTTCACGCCCGCCGCGTCCTGGCATAGCTCATCCAGACGACGCACCTGTTTGTCTATCGTTTCGCTGCGGTCACGGTTAAACGTGGCCAGGCCGATGATGCGCTGGAGCTTCGCCACCAGTTGTTCATGGCTGTGCTCGGCAAAGCTACGGCCGTCCGCTTCGGTGATTTTATAGGTTCCTGAATCGGTAATTTCGTTGACCAGCGTTTGCAGTTCCACCTTCGGGCGCACCACCACCGGACGCATGGTGTCGACGCTCTCCAGCGTGCTGTAGATATCGACGCAGTCGAAAATCTTAAAGCTGGTTTTATTCACGTCCGGGCATAAGCGCGTGGCGCGGCCTTTCATCTGCTCGTACAGAATACGGCTGCGTACTTTACGCAGGAACACGATGTTACATATCGACGGAATATCGACGCCGGTGGTCAGCAGGTCGACGGTCACCACGATATTAGGCAGCCGCTCTTTATTGAAACGGGTGATCATGGTCTGCACTTTGCGCGCGTCTTTATCGGCATCACCGGTGATCTTGATGATCGCGTCGTGCTCCAGTTGCGGATACTTTTTCTTGAACGCGGTACGCAGCTCTTCCACCACCATATCGGCATGGGCATTGGTGACGCAGAAGACCAGCGTTTTTTGTGACCTGGTCGGGTCAAGGTAATTGGTGAGTTCGTTACAGACGGCGCGGTTAAACGCCGGGATCACCAGACCACGGTTAAAGTCGGCGACCTCAAAATCCTGATCGTCTTCCAGGGTGTCGTTGATCACTTCCCCCTGCGGGCTGATGCGTTCAACCTGTTCGCCTTTGGAGAGATAAACTCCCTCCTGTGCGTTGCGGGTGGTGATCTGAATCGGCGGATCCTGGTCGATCAGAAAACCGTCGATAACCGCGGTACGGTAGGTGTAACGGTAAACCGGCTCGCCGAAAATCTGCACCGTATGCAGCGCCGGGGTGGCGGTGAGGGCGATTTTTACCGCATCGAAGTGATCGAGAATGCGACGATAGGCAGAAACGTAATCCAGTTGGCTGCGGAACTGCAGTTCGCCTTCGGTCTGCTCTTTATCGAGAATGTAGCCGCGATGCGCTTCGTCAACGACGATACAGTCGTAACGGGCCACCGGCATCGGTTCATCTGATTGCAGGGTGCGTTTCACCAGCGACTGTACGGTGGCAACGTGAATTTTGGTACTGTCTTCCGGGAATTTATCCGTCAGCCCTTTAATGTCGAAAATGCTGTTGAAGGTGTCGCCGTTAATACGCGTATCTTCAAACGCGCCCAGCGCCTGCTCGCCAAGAGAACGGCGGTCAACGAGGAAGAGAATGCGTTTAAAACGCTGGGACTGGATCAGGCGGAACATCATGGCGATCGCCGTACGGGTTTTACCTGTACCGGTCGCCATCGCCAGCAGGATCTCTTGTTGACCGTTGACGACAGCCTTTTCAACCGCGCGGACGGCATCTTCCTGATAATAACGCAGGCCCAGCTCGCTCATGCCAGGGTTATTGGCAAACCACTGATTCTGTTTTTGCGGTTCGCTGGCGAGCATTTCCAGCAGCTCTTCCGGGCGATGCCACTCGGGTAGGGCTTTCGACATATTGCGGGTATCACGCACGTCGCGATACCAGATGCCACTTTTAGTCTTCATCGCTGCGCGGTATTCGCGCCCGTTGGTCGAGTAGCAGAAGGGGATTTTAAACCGTTGTTGGCCGCAGGTGTCCTGCCAACTGGTTTCATACTCCGGCACCGCTTCATGCACTTCATCCGGTGAGTAATGCTCAAGCAAGGTTTCCCGCAGGAAGCCATTATCGAAGCATTTACTGTAGCGATACGACTCATTGAGCTTTGCGGGAACGTCGATATTTTTACGTTTCGCCTCTACCACCGCGATGGGCTTGAGGCCGACAAACAGCACATAATCCGCAAAGCCTTGTTTACCCGTTTCATCTTTCCCGGTCGGCCATTCAGCAATGGCTTTATTGACGCCGGGTTCCGGGCGTGCGCCTTTGGAGAAGCGCAGGGTTTTGCTATCGGCCTGCCAGCCTGCTTTACGCAGTTGCGCGTCAATCAGGAAGCGACTCTCTTCTTCGCTAAGGTTGAGTGTGCGCTTGATGGCCTGATCGGTAATTTCTTTGTGGTAAGCCTTACGTTCCTGTTCGGTCTGTTTTGCCAGTTCTGCGTTCTTCTCGGCGAGCTGCGCTTCCAGTGCAGCAAGGCGAGCCTGGGTTTGCGCTTCGGTTTCCTGCTGTTTGCCTTCCAGAATGGCAATATAGCCGTTCAGGGCAACCAGCTTCTGCTGTTGCGCTTCGACTTCTGCCTGAGTCTGCGCTTTTTCTCGCACCTGCTGTTCAAGCTGTTGTTTTAGCGTCAGCACTTCCTGGTGATAGAGGTTCTCGCCACGTTCTGGCAATACAAACACAGGCACCGGGAAGTCATAATCTTTAGTGACCAGACGGTAGTACCAGACTGCCAGGCGGAACCCGAGTCGCAGGCACATCTGGGCATCGTCGAGATCGTTATGATATTCGTGCACCGCCTGGTTACCAATGCGGCGTAATTTGTGGAATACAGAGAGGATGTTGTCATCAACGAAGGCGATTTTGCCGAGTTCGCGCAGGAGATCGTGTTGATTCTCACAAGGGGGGATGTTGAGTAACAGACCAAGATGTTTCGCTGTGGCTTCGCCAAACATACGCATTTTAATCAGCGTCGTGTTGGGATCATCCGGGTAGTTATTTTCCGCCGCACAGGCGATGGCATAAGTGAAGTCGTTGACGCCTTTCAGGAATTCAAAATTGGATTTATTCATCATTGTTATTAATCCATTGCTGTGTGGGCCTGTCCAAATATTTAAGGCCCATAACATCTCATCTTAGCTTTCTGTACCTTTCCGGGCAATGACCGCGGTCACAGCAACTGACTCATTTCTAACGTGTTCGTCTATTTTTGTAGTGCTATAGTAGCCGAAAAACATCTACCTGATTCTGCAAGGATGTACTATGACGGTTCCTACCTATGACAAATTTATTGAACCTGTTCTGCGTTATCTGGCGACAAAACCGGAAGGTGCAGCCGCGCGTGATGTCCATGAGGCTGCCGCGGATGCATTAGGGCTGGATGACAGCCAGCGAGCGAAAGTCATTACCAGCGGACAACTTGTTTATAAAAATCGTGCAGGCTGGGCGCATGACCGTTTAAAACGTGCCGGGTTATCGCAGAGTTTGTCGCGTGGCAAATGGTGCCTAACCCCCGCTGGTTTTGACTGGGTTGCGTCTCATCCCCAGCCAATGACGGAGCAGGAGACGAACCATCTGGCCTTCGATTTTACGAATGTCAAACTCAAGTCACAGCCGGATGCCGTCGATTTAGAGCCAAAAGCCGACACTCCCGATCATGAAGAACTGGCAAAGAGCAGCCCGGACGATCGGTTAGATCAGGCGCTAAAGGAACTTCGTGATGCGGTGGCTGATGAGGTTCTGGAAAACTTATTGCAGGTTTCTCCTTCGCGCTTTGAAGTCATTGTTCTGGATGTTTTGCATCGCCTGGGGTATGGCGGCCACCGTGATGATTTGCAGCGTGTTGGCGGTACTGGAGATGGTGGTATTGATGGCGTAATCTCGCTTGATAAACTGGGCCTGGAGAAAGTTTATGTTCAGGCAAAACGTTGGCAGAACACTGTAGGCAGGCCAGAATTACAGGCGTTTTATGGCGCACTGGCCGGGCAAAAAGCGAAACGTGGAGTTTTTATTACCACTTCTGGATTTACGTCTCAGGCGCGTGACTTTGCCCAATCCGTCGAGGGGATGGTGTTGGTTGATGGGGAACGCCTGGTGCACTTAATGATCGAAAACGAAGTAGGGGTTTCTTCACGTTTGTTGAAGGTGCCGAAACTGGATATGGACTATTTTGAGTGAAAAACCTGGCCGGATGCGCTGTGCTTATCCGGCCTACCAGCCCTTACTTCCTCAACCCCGCAAACGCTGCCCTTATCTCTTCCTCCGGCAACTGGATCCCAATAAACACCATCGTGCTATGCGGTTTTTCATCGCCCCACGGGCGATCCCAGTCGGCGCTGTAGAGGCGCTGGACGCCCTGGAACAGCAGGCGGTTAGGTTCGCCGTCAATCCACAGCATCCCTTTGTAACGCAGCAGTTTATCCGCCGACTCCAGCAGCAGGTTTTCCATCACCCGGGAAACTTCGCTGATATCTACCGGGTAATCCAGTTCCACCACAATCGACGAAATATCGTTTTGTTTATCCGCGATAAAGTGGAAACGCGGTTTGGTGCTGACAACGTTTTCTTCCAGCATAAAACCGTTGGTGTTGAACAGCAGGCCCAGGTCGATGTCGCCGTGAGTGACGGTGTAGACCGGTGCACGGGCGTTGATTCGCGCCAGACGTTCACGCAGTTTTTCTGCTTCGCCTGCGACGTCGGTTTTGGTCAGCAGAATACGGTCGGCGTAGCCAACCTGTGACTGGGCGATAGTGAACTGGTTCATCTGCTCATCGGCATGTACCGCATCTACCAGCGCAATCACGCCGTCCAGCAGGTAACGCTGGCATAAAATCTCATGGGAGAAAAAGGTCTGAATAATCGGGCCGGGATCGGCCATGCCGGTGCATTCAATCACCAGACGGTCGAACTGAATATTGCCCTTGTCGAGATTATCCAGCAGGTCGAGCAGCGCATCTTCCAGTTCGTTGGAGCGGGAACAGCAGATGCAGCCGTTGGTCAGCGTTTTGATCTGCGTGGCGCGGTCGCCAATCAGTTGATCATCGACGGAGACTTCGCCAAATTCGTTTTCAATTACGGCAATCTTATAGCCGTGCTGTTCGTTAAGAATATGGCGTAGCAGGGTGGTTTTGCCCGCGCCTAAAAAACCGGTGAGTAGGGTGACTGCAATCGGGTTCATGCTCTCTCCATTAACAACAGCGCATACCGCCTTTACCATCGCCGCCGTAGCGCGCGTTCTGGCGTTCGCGGAAGAATTCTTCATAGCTCATGTACGGCTTGTCGGGATGGTTGGTCTTCATATGCTCGACGTAGTTGTCGTAGTCTGGAATGCCAATCAACATCTTCGCCGCCTGGCCGAGATATTTTTTTGCCTGTCCTAAGTTACCAAACATTTTGCCTTCCAGATATGCGTAAAGCCCGGAAGAGCCGGGCCGGGGATTTGCCGGATGCGGCGTAAACGCCTTATCCGGCCTACGATAGACATTTTGTAAGCCGGATAAGGCAACCGGTTAGTGATGCGAAGAGATCTTCACGCCGCCTTCCGGGATTGGAACGTACGGCGTTTCTTTGTCAGTACGTTTGTCACTGTTACGCACCTTCAGCCAGGTTTTGAAACCGTAGAAGATGATGCTGTACACCACAATCAGGAACAGAATACTCAGGCCTGCGTTGGTGTAGTTGTTCACAACGATGTGGTTCATGTTGGCAATCTGCTGTGCCGTCAGGTCAGTACCGTTAGCAATCTTCTCTTTGTACTGGCTTGCCATGTAGAAGAAGCCTTCCATCTGCGGGTTGTTGCTGAACAGCTTCAGACCCAGCGCCCAGGTAGTGCAGATAAGCAGCCATACTGCCGGGATAACGGTAACCCAGATGTATTTAGTGCGCTTCATCTTAATCAGCACCACAGTGCTCAGTACCAGCGCCACGGCTGCCAGCATCTGGTTAGAGATACCGAACAGCGGCCACAGGCTCTTAACGCCGCCCAGCGGATCGACCACACCCTGATACAGCAGGTAGCCCCACAGACCCACACAGCCCGCAGTACCGATGATACCGGCAACCAGAGAGTCGGTTTTTTTCAGGAACGGGATGAAGTTGCCCAGCAGGTCTTGCAGCATAAAGCGGCCAGAACGCGTACCGGCATCCAGCGCGGTCAGGATGAACAGTGCTTCGAACAGAATACCGAAGTGATACCAGAAGCCCATGTCAGCCATCGGCAGCACTTTGTGGAACACGTGAGCGATACCTACCGCCAGCGTCGGCGCGCCACCCGCACGGTTCAGGACAGAGGGTTCACCAATGTCTTTCGCAGTTTGCAGGATCTGTTCCGGCGAAATCACGAAGCCCCAGGAACTGACAGTTGCCGCCGCGTGTGCGGTAACGTCTTTCAGTTGTGCCATGATGACAGGCGCGTTCTCGCCACCCATTTCATGCAGGTTAGGCATGGTGATGCCGAGACCCGCTGGCGGGGTGTTCATCGCGAAGTAAAGACCCGGTTCGATGATGGACGCAGCAACCAGCGCCATAATCGCCACGAAGGACTCCATCAGCATTGCGCCGTAGCCAATGAAACGCGCGTCGGTTTCGTTAGCCAGCAGTTTCGGCGTCGTACCGGAAGAGATCAGCGCGTGGAAGCCAGATACCGCACCACAGGCGATGGTGATGAACAGGAACGGGAACAGAGCGCCTTTCCACAGCGGGCCAGTACCATCAATGTACTGAGTCATCGCAGGCATTTTCAGTTCCGGGTTCAGCACCACGATACCCAGCGCCAGGCCGACGATAACGCCGATTTTCAGGAAGGTTGCCAGATAGTCGCGCGGTGCGAGGATCAACCACACCGGCAGCAGCGCGGAAACAAACGCATAGCCAATCAGCGCGAAGGTAATGGTGGTGTCTTTAAAGGTCAGTGCCGGACCCCAGTAAGGGTCGTGAGCAATCACGCCGCCGAAGTAGATAGAGGCAACCAGCAGCACAATACCAATGACAGAGACTTCACCTACACGCCCCGGACGAATAAAGCGCATGTAGATACCCATAAACAGCGCAATCGGTACGGTTGAGCAAACGGTGAAGACACCCCACGGACTTTCGGCCAGGGCTTTAACCACGATCAGCGCCAGTACCGCCAGGATGATGATCATGATTAAGAAACAGCCAAACAGCGCGATAGTCCCAGGTACTGGCCCCATCTCTTCTTTGATCATCTCACCGAGAGATGCGCCGTTACGGCGAGAAGAGATAAACAGCACCATAAAGTCCTGAACCGCACCGGCCAGCACCACGCCTGCCAGCAGCCACAGCGTGCCTGGCAGGTAGCCCATTTGCGCGGCGAGAACCGGCCCCACCAGCGGACCAGCACCGGCGATAGCGGCGAAGTGGTGACCAAACAACACGTAACGGTTGGTCGGAACATAGTTCAGACCGTCGTTGTTAATAACCGCAGGCGTCGCGCGCGTGGGGTCGAGTTTCATCACCTTCTGGGCGATGTACAGACTGTAGTAGCGATACGCCACCAGATACACCGACACAGAGGCGACCACGATCCACAGGGCACTGACGTGCTCCCCCCGACGTAATGCAACTACCGCGAGGCAGAATGCACCGATGATTCCGAGAATCACCCAGGGTATGTGCTTGAATATCTTTTTAGTATCCATAGTAAAACCTGGCATGTATTGATTAATAGTTGGCCGAAGCCGTTCTAGGTTTGCGTTGCGTTTGAGGAGGTAAATTGACCGCTATCCTGCAGTGATGTTGCCAGAGTTACGCGCGCGTAAAGTAAGGTAAATAACTGAGCGGTTATATTAGGGATGTAAGCGGTCAGTTTTGCAGTTGAGCGGTATTGGGCGAGGTTTACGAAGGTTATTTATGTGATGATGATCACACCCAGGGCGAATTTTATCTCCCGGTTGTGTTACTCATATAAAAATTATATTTATTCTATATATATTAAATAACAATATAAAACCACACTTCCCAACCGGTAATATTGTTTTGGCCAATAATATTAAACTATTGGCAAATATTCTCATGTTCAAAATAGATACAATTAGTGTGAAAAAAATAACAAAAGAAAATGTACCAATGCGTGGCTATTGTATTTTTGAACAAAAATAAAAAAGTGAGGTAAATTTAGCCAGTTTAAAGCCGCTACCTATAAAGTTTTCTCATTCCAGGCCGAAAATCCTGCTATCGGTCAACAGGAAAAGAGAAACCATGCTAAAACGTATCAGGATCGTGACCAGTGTACTACTGGTTTTGGCCATTTTCGGCCTTTTACAACTAACATCAGGCGGTCTGTTCTTTAATACCTTAAAGAAGGACAAAGAATACTTCTCCGTTTTACAAACCATTCGCCAGCAGCAATCTACGCTGAATAGCAGTTGGGTTGAGTTGTTGCAGACGCGTAACACCCTCAACCGCGCGGGCATCCGCTACATGATGGATCAGAACAATATTGGCAGTGGTTCAACTGTTGCCGAGCTGATGCAGAGTGCCACTCTTTCACTGAAACAAGCGGAAAAAAACTGGGCAGATTACGAGGCATTACCGCGTAACTCGCGTCAGAGCACAGCGGCTGCTACTGAGATCAAACGCAATTACGATATCTATCACAATGCACTGGCGGAGCTGATCCAGTTGTTAAGTGCGGGCAAAATCAATGCGTTTTTTGACCAACCTACACAGGGATATCAGGACGGGTTCGAAAAGCAGTATATGGCGTATATGCAGCAAAACGATCGTCTCTATGACATCGCCGTCACCGATAATAATGCTTCCTATAACCAGGCAATGTGGGTGCTGGCGTGCGTGCTGATCGTCGTACTGGCGGTGATTTTCGCCGTCTGGTTTGGTATTAAAACGTCGCTGGTGGCACCGATGAATCGCCTGATCGACAGCATTCGCCATATTGCTGGCGGTGATCTGGTGAAATCGATTGAGGTGGACGGTTCCAATGAAGTGGGTCAACTGGCAGAGAGTTTGCGTCATATGCAAAGTGAGCTGGTACGTACCGTAGGCGATGTGCGTAACGGCGCGAATGCTATCTATAGCGGGGCCAGCGAAATCGCCACCGGCAACAATGACCTCTCTTCGCGCACCGAGCAACAGGCAGCTTCGCTGGAAGAGACGGCAGCCAGCATGGAGCAACTGACCGCGACAGTGAAACAAAATGCCGAGAACGCGCGGCAGGCCAGCCATCTGGCATTAAGTGCTTCTGAAACAGCACAACGCGGCGGAAATGTGGTGGATAGCGTGGTACAGACCATGCGTGATATTTCTACTAGTTCGCAGAAAATTGCCGACATTATCAGTGTTATCGACGGCATTGCTTTCCAGACTAATATTCTGGCCTTGAATGCGGCGGTCGAAGCGGCACGCGCGGGTGAACAAGGTCGCGGTTTTGCGGTAGTTGCGGGAGAAGTGCGTAATCTGGCTCAGCGTAGCGCTCAGGCGGCGCGTGAAATTAAGACTCTGATTGAAGACTCGGTTGGCAAAGTGGATGTTGGCTCTACGCTGGTCGAAAGTGCCGGGGAAACGATGGCGGAGATTGTCAGCGCCGTGACCCGCGTGACCGATATTATGGGTGAAATTGCCTCTGCTTCTGATGAGCAGAGTCGTGGTATCGATCAGGTTGGTTTAGCGGTTGTCGAGATGGATCGGGTAACGCAACAGAACGCTGCGCTGGTGGAAGAGTCTGCCGCCGCTGCCGCCGCGCTGGAAGAGCAGGCCAGCCGCCTGACTGAAGCTGTGGCTGTATTTCGTATTCAGCAAGAGCAAAAGCGTCAGCGCGAAGTGTTGGTAGTAAACAGTGTGGCACCGGTTGCGCCGCGCAAAATTGCCGTTGCCGATAGCGGGGATAACTGGGAGACGTTTTAACACAATGACGCCGGATGAGTGCTTCATCCGGCGTTTTTATCGTTATACCAGGAACAGCGAAATTGCCGGGATATATGTGACCAGCAACAGCATCAGCAGCAGGGCTACCAGCAGTGGCAGAGATTGCTTAAAGAAATTACCTACAGAAACTTGCGTGATATTACACACCAGCAGCATCACGGTGCCCACCGGCGGCGTGAACGCGCCAATCGACAGGTTGAAGATCATGATGATACCGAAATGTACCGGATCGATACCAAAGTGTTCGACCACCGGTTTCAGTAGCGGCACCAGGATCAACAGAATGGCGTTTCCTTCCAGAAACATCCCCAACGTCAAAAGCAATACGTTGATAATCAAAAGGAACATATATTTGTTTTCAGTCAGCGAGGTGACGAAATTCGCCACCGCGACGCCAGCATGTTCCATTGAGAAAATCCAACCCAGGGCGGCGCTGGCCATAATCACCAGCATCACCGACGCCGTGGCGCGTGCGGTTTCACCGAGAGCTTTAACTACGTGGGAAACTTTCATTTCACGGTAGATGAAAAAGCCAATCGCCAGAACGATTAATACCGCTGCGGCACCTGCTTCCGTCGGGGTGAAGATATTCGCCCGAATGCCGCCGACTACGGCAAAAATCAGAAACAGCGCTGGCCACGCCTGACCGAGAGAGAACACCACTTCTTTGCCCGTTGGCCAGCTTTCACGCGAGGGTTTGGCGTTTGTTCTGCGGGCGACGAGGTAGACGGTAAACATCAGCACGACCGCACACAGCAAACCAGGCACCAGTCCGGCGATAAACATTTTGCCGATAGAGACATCCGCAACCAGACCGTAAATAATCAGGGCAATTCCCGGCGGTATGATTGGCGTGACTAACGAACCACCAGCGGTAATGGCGGCGGCAAAGGCACGGTTGTAACCTTTGCGTTCCATTTCCGGCACCATCATGCGCGATAACATTGCTGCATCTGCAAGGTTAGAGGCACTGACACCGCCCATCATGGTGCTGACGAGAATATTCGCTACGCCCAGACCACCGCGCATTTTCCCCACCAGGACGTTGGCAATTTGTAAAATGCGTTCTGCAATGCCGGTGTAGCTCATTAGCGTACCCAGCAAAATAAAAAACGGAATAGCCAGTAGTGAAGGACTTTGCGTCGGGGCGATTAGCCTCTGGACGGCAATTTCGATCGGCACGCTGGAGAAGAATAAAAAGTAAGCGATGATGCCAATAAACATCGCCAGATAGACCCGAATGTTAAGAAATAAACAGACGATCATTAGCGGGATAATCAATAACCAACTCATTGTTTTTCGTCTCCGCTATGGGGTTGCTTTATATCGGTGATTAACCAGTAAAGGGTATAGAGAGCAGTTGCCAGCGCGCCGACAGGGACCGCCAGATCGATCCAGAACCAGGAAACTTTCAGTATTTGTGTCACTTTAAACTGCGCCATTTCCGCCAGCCGGTAGCCCAGCCAGGCCATATAAAGCAACACGCAGAGGGAGAGAAGGGCGACCAGAACAGCAATCACTCGTCTGATGGTGGCTGGCAGCATATCCATTACAAAAGGGATGGTCAGATGTGCCCGGTCGCGCTCTGCCACGATACCACCTAGCATCACCACCCAAATCATCAGCATCCCGGACATCTCTTCTGTCCACTGAATCGGTTGGCCGATGAAATAGCGCATAAATACTGCTCCAATTGTCATCACAACCAGAACAAACAGCGCAAAGGCAGCGCTAAACTCTGCCAGTTTGCCGAAAAAACGCATGAAACCTCCTGTAAGGGCTTGTCCTGCTTTTGTGAAAAAAGCAGGACGATTAGCATCGATACTTATTTCAGTTGTTGTTGAATGGTTTCATAGAGGCCAGGTGTCCACTCCGGGAACTGTGAGTAAACTTCGCGGGCTTTCTTACGGAATGGTTCGGTATCAGGATAGATAACCTCTACACCTTCAGCTTGCATGGCTTTCAGCATTTCAGCATCGCGCTCAAGAGTGAGCTTCTGGCTATAGAGCCCAGCTTCATAACCAGTCTGGTGAATCATTTCCAGTTGTTCCGGGGAGAGGGTGCTAAAGAAAGCTTCGCCACCAATCCAGACGGAGGTGTTGGTAAGGTAATTCACCATCGTCAGGTATTTCGCCTGCTCATAGAGTTTTTGTCCTTGCAGAACAGAAATCGGGTTTTCCACTCCGTCAATAACGCCCTGGGTTAACGCAGGATAAACTTCACCTAATGGCATTGGCGTTGGGGTTGCTCCCATCGCCTGAATCGCTTTTATCTGCATGACATTATTAGGCACACGGATTTTTAATCCCGCGAGGTCTTCAACTGTGCGGATAGGTTTTTTAGAAATGATCTGCCGGGTGCCATAAAGATAATTATTCATAACCACATGAATACCTTTTTTCTTCAGGCTTTCATTTTTCTGCTTGAACCAGTCACTTTCATATATTTTGAACAGTTTTTGCGGATCGTCGGTTAAATAGGGGCCAAACAGAATGCCCAAATCTGGTTCATAATCAGCGAGGAATGCGACATCACTCAGGGTAATAACATTCATCCCCATCATGGCTTGTTCAGTCACATCCTGTTTTGATCCCAATTGGGAACTGGGGTAAAGCGCCAGTGTTATTTCACCACCACTTTTTTTATTCAACAGATCCGCCCAGTGGCGCATGACAACATCCAGTGGTTCGCCGGGGTTATTTTCATAGGCAACTTTTATCGAAATCGGTTTTGCCTGAATTATTGTCGGCAGAAAAAGGGTGCTGACAGTAATTAGCATTGCTATTATTTTACTCATCTTCCACGTACTCCATGTTATAGAATAAATAACTCCAACATTACTATCTGGAGAGAAACATCATGAAAAAGTTGTCGTCTGTGCGAAAATAATCAGCGAATAGACTGACTGCTGCAAATGTTTCGTGAATTCGTGCTCCTGGTATGACTTTGCTGCTTTTAATCGGTTTTTAATATGATTTTTATTGTATATCCTTAAGTTATGCAATGTCTGATGAGTAATGGTCTGTTTTCAGATAGATAAGCATTTTTTTAGTATGCGTGTAGTTAGCGTATTTGTTGCGATTTTATAAGGCGGCGACAGGCTATTTCACATAAGGAGTGATTGTTTTTATTTTATAATCTACTGATAATTATTTAAATTGATAATATAAACAGAATAAATTTTCGGTTGACGGTGTATAGCGATATCCTTTAAATTTGTTAAATGCTGAATTGATTTATTTTTGTCAGTTATGTTATCGCCGGGTATTAAAAATGAGAGGTTATTCATATCTGGTTGAAATGTTTGAGTAAAAAAGTTTTTCTGTTGCGTATGCATGAGGAGGGTAGATCATAACCATTCACACTATGAATAAACAAAAGAAAAATAATAAGTTGCATTTCTTAATATACTCTCGTGAGTAAATGTTGCGATTAACGATTAATTGTAAGTAATAGATTGGATGTTATTCTTATGAAGTTAGGTTAGTTATATCCATTATTTATGCATGAGGATGCGGAGTAATTATATGGAAATACTTTTAACGATTTTAATTCTTACTCTGGTTGTTTCATTAACCAGTGTGCTGACACGTCTGTCTCCCATCCAGATTCCACTTCCTTTAATCCAGATTGCTGCCGGTGCATTGCTGGCTCAGCCCATTTTTGGTTTACATGTGGAATTTAATCCTGAACTTTTCCTGTTATTGTTTATTCCACCGTTGTTGTTTGCTGAAAGTTCAAAAATACAACCTAAAGAGTTGATCAAACACAGTCGGGAAATCGTAGGTCTGGCGCTGATCCTGGTCTTAATCACTATTTTTGCCGTCGGCTACGTTATTCATTTACTGTTACCGAATGTTCCGCTTATTGCGGCGTTTGCATTGGCTGCGGTGTTGTCGCCAACGGATGCTGTCGCATTGTTGGGGATCGTCGGTAAAGGACGAATCAACAAAAGCATTCAGGAAGTGCTTGAAGGCGAAGCATTAATGAATGATGCCTCCGGTTTGGTGGCGTTGAAGTTTGCTGTCGCAGTGACTATGGGGACGATGGAATTTAGCGTGTATGGTGCGACTATCGCCTTTTTTGTCGTGGCAGTGGGCGGTATTGCCGTTGGGATCGCCGTTACCTGGTTATATGGTAAAGGACTGTTGTTGATCAGCCGTTACGCTCACGATGAGCCTTCAATCCAGATCGTGTTGATGTTGCTGCTGCCGTTTATTGTTTATCTGGTGGCGGAGCATTTTGGTTTATCCGGCATCCTCGCCGCTGTTGCCGCAGGGCTAACGACCAGCCGTATTGGCGTCGTGCATCATGCGCCTATACGACTGAGAATTAAGGCGAAAAGCTCCTGGTCAATGCTGGAATATGTCTTCAACGGCATGGTATTTTTGATTCTGGGCTTGCAGCTTCCGGCCATCATTTCGGAATCACTGACCCGCGCACAACACGATCCCTTAGTGCAAACCTGGTCGCTGGTGCTGGATATTGTGTGGATCTACCTTGCATTGATGGTTATGCGCTTTGGTTGGCTATGGTTGATGCGTCTGTACAGCCGCAGGCGGAAAAGTAATCATCCAATGCTGTTTGCCGGATACAAAACACGCCACTTGTTGTTAGCGACTTTTGCTGGCGTTCGTGGGGCTATAACTCTTGCGGGGGTGCTTTCTATACCGTTATTACTGCCCGATGGTGAACCGTTCCCTGGGCGCTATTTGCTGGTGTTTCTCGCTACCGGGGTGATCCTCTTTTCGTTGCTGTGCGGCATTATCATTCTGCCGCTGTTATTGGGGAAAAATGTTAGCCTGTTTAGCGATAACCGGCAGAAAGAAGAGATCGCCGCCGATTTGTTTATGTCTAAAATGGCTATCCTGAGCGTGCAAAAAACTCAGCAACGTTTGCTTGGTGCCAGCACGGAAAACCTCGATAATGAATTAATTATGGAAACCGGGGCCAGAATTATCGATTATATGCGGCGTAATGATGATGATATGTCGGCAAACGATAATTCGTTGCATATGCAACGGACAAAACTGGAAAGAACATTTAATCTGGCGGCGCTGAATGCCAAACGTGCAGCTATTTATCAAATGCGAGCAAGGCAAGAAGTGTGTGATGAAACACTGGCTAAAATTGTCAGTGAATTAGATGTACTGGAAGCATTAATTATGGACAGCCAATAATTTTATTGTTGTTTAATCAATAAATGATGGCTGAGTGTTGTTAACTCAGCATCGTTTATTATTGGCTTGATTTTTATGCCGTGATATAAACTCGGAATAGTAGTTTTTAATCTGTACTTAATTTAACGATGATGCTGTTTGACTGAGCGAATCATCGATTGCCTGGCGGTATCGAGATGATTACGCAGCGCGAGTACGGCATCTAAATCACTGCGGCAAATTAGCGCGCTAAGAATCGTCATATGCTCATCAATGGCAATAATATTACGTTGTTTCAGATCGCTTTCATCCCACTGATAATGACAGTGAAAAATCACCGATATAATTTCAAGTGTTTGATTAAAAAAGATGTTGTCAGCCGCAGATAGCAGCATGGCATGAAAATCGCGGTCTAACTGCGAAAACATACGAAAATTACTGCCAATGCTGTCACGCAGTGTCCGGTGGCGTTCGAGCAGTGTTTTTGCCTGTAACCAGCGTGAATCATCATCTGGCAAATTCAGAAAGTGCTGTAACGCGTGTGTTTCCAGCATCTCCCGCAGTTCAAACAGTTGTTCGGCATAAGACTGATCGAACTGCTTCATGCTCCACTGCCCGCGTTTTTCGCTCTGAATCAGACCATAGCGGCCAAATTTTAAAAGGTATTCTCGAACCACGACCGGGCTGACGCCTGCCGTCCGCGCCAGTTGCAGCTCGGAAAAACTCTCTCCGGCGCGTAGCTGACGCTGGTTAATCATGGTGAAAAATGCCTGCTCGAAAATGTAGTTTTGCTCTGTCAGCGAGACTGTGATGCAATCGAAACCATCGTTCTGTTCGGGTTTGCGGGCGACAACATAATCCTTTCCCACCTGGGTGAGCACGCCGCATGCGCTTAAATGCTGGAGTATGTGGCGTACCGTGGTGCGGCTAATGTTATACATTTCTGCCAGTCCACTTTGTGAAGGGAGTGGGGATGGAATATTTCCCCGCGCCATATCTTCAATCACCTGGTTTATGACGTTATGACGTAAATTCTGTGAACGACTCATTGTTCCCTCCAGTACGGTATTAAAAACCGATTTAAAACATTTTTATGCGTGATCATCCGCATATTTCATGGGCAAATTCAGTCGCTCTTATAAATTCGACGATATCTGGGAGTAATAAAATAAAAGGAGCAGTGAATCATGTCTACAATGAAAGTCTTAATTTGTCAGAAAATAAAGAGTTTAGTCTGGAAAATCCGGGAAAGGCCGGTGGCAGGCGACGATGAAGCATTAATTAAAATTAAAGCTGTCGGAATTTGTGGTACAGATATTCATGCCTGGGCGGGTAATCAGCCATTTTTTAGCTACCCACGTGTTTTAGGTCATGAAATATGTGGGGAGATTATTGATGCAGGGAAAAATATTCACAATTTTAATATTGGGCAGCAAGTTGCAGTAATTCCGTATATCTCTTGTCAGCAGTGTCCTGCGTGTAAAAGTGGTCGCACCAACTGCTGTGAAAGAATTTCAGTCATTGGTGTGCATCAGGATGGTGGTTTTAGTGAGTATCTGGCAGTGCCTGCGGCTAATTTGCTACCCGCAGACGGCATTGATCCGCAGGCGGCTGCGTTGATTGAACCTTTCGCCATTAGCGCTCATGCGGTACGTCGTGCGGCAGTTGCGCCCGGCGAGCAGGTGCTGGTGGTCGGTGCGGGGCCAATCGGTCTGGGCGCGGCGGCAATCGCTAAAGCTGATGGTGCACAGGTGGTAGTGGCAGATACCAGTCCGACTCGCCGTGAGCATGTAGCAACGCGTCTGGAACTGCCGGTGCTGGATCCTTCAGCAGAGGATTTTGATGACCAGTTGCGGGCGCAATTTGGTGGTTCTTTGGCGCAGAAAGTGATCGACGCGACGGGTAATCAACATGCGATGAATAACACAGTTAATCTGATTCGCCACGGCGGCACGGTGGTATTTGTCGGCCTGTTTAAAGGCGAGTTGCAATTCTCTGACCCGGAGTTCCATAAAAAAGAAACCACAATGATGGGTAGCCGCAACGCCACGCCGGAAGATTTCGCGAAAGTCGGGAGATTGATGGCGGAAGGGAAAATCACGGCTGACATGATGTTAACCCATCGCTATCCGTTCGCCACGCTGGCGGAAATCTATGAGCGCGATGTAATTAACAATCCTGAGTTGATTAAGGGCGTTATTACTTTCTGATAATCGGATATTGGTAAAGTTGCCATGCAGCGCTCGGGGACGTGTTGGGCGCTGTTTTTTTACGTTTCAATAATATACCGCAGGACGGATAAGGCGTTCACGCCGCATCCGGCAGTTGTGTGCCGATGCCTGATGCGACGCTTGCGCGTCTTATCCGAACTACAACCAGGCAATATTATTACCCTTCACGCTCAACCACTTTGATTTCCACCATACCAATGCCGAGCTTACGCGGCGAGTGGCCGAGAATGTTCCCTTCGTTGGTTACGACAGGTTCCGGTGGAACAATCACCAGCGTATCGGCATCGGTTGGGTTATCGAAATGCAGCGTATTGGTGGTCACTTCATTACCCAGCACGATGGTTTGTTCTTCATTGCCTACGCGTACCGGAATGGGGCGGCCGGCGTTATTACCATAGGCTTTGGCGGTGATCACCAGGTCAAATTTCTTCGGCAGCGGATGTTTGTACTCGATTTTCACTTCATCGCCTAACTGCGCGTTTGACCAGCGTCCCCAGGATTCCGGGCGGGAAATTCCACTGAACTGTTTCACCTCTTCCGGCGCACCAGCGACGTTAAAGATGAAACTGTCTGCTTTGTAGCGAATATCGTTATCGACAATTTTCAGCGTATCAACATTCTCTTTGTAGCGTTTCATGTCGATGACCGTGTCTTTAAACGCTGTTTTGCCTTTCCATTCAGGCTTATCAACATGCTGCACAATTTGTTGTCCGCCAAGTTGACCTTGTGAGACGCACCAGTCGGTAGAGAGCGCCAGTTCCGGTGCCCACAGTTGCGCCATCTTGTAACAGCGGTCAACCCAGACGAAATTGTCTCGTGGGGCGAAATCAGCTAACTGGAAACGCAGAGGTGCGGAGTATTCACTTTCTGGCAGAGGCTCCACGCGTTTATCTGACACGCGTAACAGCAGTGGCAGGCGGAAGTGGCTTCCTGAGAATGCGATCATGTTTTTGTTCTGATCAATGGTGAACGTTTTCATCTCGGTAGGGAATTTCCACAAGCGGATGATATCCGGCTTCCACGCCAGCACTTTCTCTTTAATGTTGAGGAACACTTCTGATATTGACTGACCAGACAGGCTGCTGCGTCCGAGACCGAGGAAGTTATCGCCTCCGAGAATATCCAGCACGGTAGCGCCGTTATCCATCGTGTTACGCTTCACTGCCAGCGTCTCTTGCTGCGGTTTGTCGCCACGGATGACAAAAAACAGGTTGTTGCGATCCTGTTTGTTCAGGTATTTCCACGCGGTGTTGTTCATCGCCAGATGGTCGGAAGAGACCACTATAACGGTATCTTTAAACCACGGAGAGGCTTTGATTTTGTTGATAAACGCCGCGATGTTCTCCTGGCTGCAACTTACCGCGCTGAATGACTGGTTCGGTTTTCCGTCAAAATCATATTTTTTGCGGTTACAGGTACGTGAGATAAAACCATCCGGGTGATGGGTATCGACCGTCAGAGTAAACAGCGAAAACCGTTGGCCGGAGCGAGACAGTTCTTCAAATTTTTTCCATGCTTCGTCCAGCACCGTATCGTCGTAGAATCCCCAGTCGTTGCGATAATGCGGGTCTGCCACCACGCTTTTCAGTTCTTCCGAACCGTACAAATGGTCGAAGCCGTGTGATTTCAGGAACACATCTTTACCCGCAAAACGCAGGTTGGCTCCCTGCACGAAATAGTTCTGATAACCGGAATTTTTCAGGATATCGCCCAGACAGATGTTCTGTGGGAAGAAGCTGGAAACGGATGCAGAGGCGTTGCCTTCAAACGGGGCAAACAGCGGAATGCCACACTGGGAGGCTACCATGCCAGCAATTGTGTAATCGGTTCCCGGCAGTTGCTGCGTATGGCTGAAATCCAGCCCTTCATTTTTTAGCGCCCCCAGTTCTGGCGTGAGATCCGGGAAAGCGTCGTTGTCAAAATAAGTTCGTTCGAGGCTTTCTCCGTAGATATAAACCAGGTTGAGTTTGGGGGAGGGGATGGTTTTTGACGGCTCTTTATAATAAGCCGCAAAGTCCGGATCGCCGTCGCGCGATTGGGATTTCACCAGTTCCGTTATCTGACGAAATGCCGGGCTGGCATCCACTGAACCCAGCGCCAGCAAGAGTGCCAAAAGGCTGTAGCCAAAATGGTGAGGATGATGTCGGCGGCGGCGAAGGATCCATCCCAGCGCGCCGAACACCGCCGTCAGTGCCAGCACAATGCCGATGCCTGGCAGGATATATTTGCTGACGCCTGCACCGGTCAGGCTGTTGGTTAAGGTATAGAGCACCGCGTCGTTAATACCATCGCCAGTAAAATAGTCGCTGGCAAACAGGGTAATATTTAAAACGACAAATAGCCCCAGCACCGTTAACGTGGCTGCAAACCACCAGGTGTTACGTCCCGCTTTCCATGCGTAGATCAGCACAGAGGCGAGAAACAGGGCGAAAGAGAGTAGTTCTGACAACGGGCGATCCTCACTAAACCAGGCCGTGTAGCCGATGTTTAAGATTTTTTGAGAAACACAATGTAATGGCGCTGCCATATTGCTGCAATTCTAGTGTCAAAAAAATGCGATGTTGTTAGGAATTAGTTTATAAACAGGCTTTTTTATTCAAGGTCGCGTCCCGCATAGCGGGGGATGAAAGCGTGAGAAGCGGGAAAAAGAGAAGGGGAGAGCCGCGCCAGCCGATTAACAGTTAAAACGCGGCATTATACAGAACAGATCAGGAGATAAAGTTCAGGCCTTGCTTTAATACCAGATCGCAGGCTTTGGTTTTCACTTTCTCCGCCAGCGGAGTGGTGCCGATGTTATCCAGATTAAGCTGCTGACCATCTTTGGTTTTCAGCAAACCCTGAATGCCATCCAGATAGTTGGTGTCTTCTTTCTGTTCTTCGCTGTTCAGGCCCAGCTTCTCCAGTACCTGATTTTTGATGTTTTCCGCGTCGGTCACTGAAGCCAGCTTTTGTTTCGCGCAATATTGCAGAATACCTGCGGCATTGTTCATATTGTCTGCGCTTAACGCCTGGTTGCCACTGCTAAGCAGACTCGTTAATGAAGAGAGCGACCAACCACCTTCCTGTGTGGTGCTGCTCTGGTTGCTTAACTCGCTGGCGGCGCTGGAAAGCGCATCTTTCCAGGAAGCGGCATGTGTCCCGGCGGAAATGAATGCGGTGGTGATAATTGCACAGCACAGAAGGTGTTTAACAGTTTTCATCATCATTACTCATAATGGAATTTTGTCGCAGTATAACGCCGGAAATGGGGATTAATACTCTTTACCCGTTACCCGACTACGATAACTGTCCCAGTTGAAGATCACCCACAGGCTGTTGCCCAGGCGCATACGATCCATAACGCGTTCGCCCAGCAATTTCGTCATCTCCTCCATATTGCTGTTGGTCAGCATCCCGGTCGGGCGTTTGGAAGAAGAACGACGATCGACGATCTGGTTGATGATCACTTTTTCGTATTTCGATTCGGTCTGTACACCGATCTCGTCGATCACCAGCAGATCAACGTTGCTCAGATCGTTGAGCAGTTGCTCTTCGCTGGTGCCGCTATTTCTGAAAGTATCTTTCATCGCTGACATAATATCGGCAACAGTAATAATCAATACCGATTTGCCGCGTAGCAGTAGTTCGTTGCAGATCGCTGCCGCCAGGTGGTTTTTACCGGTTCCAGGCTTGCCAGAAAAGATAAAGCTGGCGATGTTGCCGTCGAACTCGTCGACATACTGGCGCGCTTTGCTCAACGCATTCATCTGCCCTTCGCATTCAACACGATAGTTCTCAAAGGAGCAGTTCTGATGCAGCGGACGAATGCCGGAGCGGTTAAAGGTGCGCTGCATTTTCATTGCCCGGTTCTCGCGCTCCAGAGCGGCGGCGCGGAGCGCTCCTTGTTCTTTCTGCCACGCCAGAAGCTCTTCACCCGTTTTGAAGGCGGGTTTGATATGGGCAGGCATCATTTTTTGCAGACGTTGCATCAGGTCGCCAACGTTTTTCATCGTTACCCTCTGAATCCCGGTGGAATTTGGCTGTCAGGTTCGCTGACTGTGTTCACATCTCGTTTCGGCAGTCCGCCATTGCTGGCACGACCAATTTGCAGACTGCGCGCCAGTTTTTGTTGCCATTGCACATGATGAAAGACTTTGCCTTCCGCCTGCCAGTAGGCAATGAATGAGGCCAGTTCTTCGGCGGTGGCGGGTTCTCTTAGCGCCACGCCCCATAATGCGGCCAGGCGAGTAAAATCAGCATCTGGCCGCCAGTCCGGGTACATGGCGAATTTTCCCATCGGTACGGCAACGGGGGGAGTTTGCGGTTCCTGATAGAGTTGATCGTCCAGAGCGACATCGCTTCCTGGACGTGTCAGCTTTTCTTCCAGCGCCAGCAGTTCAGCAAGACGTGAGGGCGTGACGGCATAAAACGCCGGAGCGTTGTTAGCAAATACGGCAACCATACCGCCTTCAGCTTTTGCCAGAACGGTCTGGTGATCGTGTACCAGGGCGTCAATACCAACGACGTCCGGGGTCAAAACTCTGGAAGACATACTGTTTCTCAATATGGAACGATGAACGAGAAGGGAGATTACTTTTATAGTAACACACGGATGAAAGGAGGCTGTCTCTCATCCGTGTGCTTTAAGCGAGGCAATTTTATACGCGAGGGCGCTTGCGGTACAACCATAATCCAGGAATGGAAAGGCCGATGGATAACGCGCCAACAATTGATGATGCCGTAAGAAAGTTGGTTAACAGGGTAATCATCAACGGCTCGCTGTAACCTAACTGGCTGATTTTTACGGCTGAAATCATTGCTGTATAAGCAGAGATACCGGGAAACATAGGGATAACGGCTGCCACGGTAAAGACTTTCGGATGCGCCAGATACCAGCGTGACCATTGAATACCAATGGTGCCGACCAGCATGGATGCCATAAAGGTTGACCATTCAATATTCAGCCCGGTATTCATTAAGATCATTCGAGAGCCATGACCAATCGCGCCAAGCAGTGCACACCAGCGTAACGCCCGAACCGGCACATTGAATACCATCGCAAAGCCGACTGCAGGAATTGCCGCGAGGATCATATCCTGCACTAGTGCTAAGAGAAATTCGATCACACCCATCCGCGTAGTCCCCAAATCGTGAGTGCCATCACCACGCCAACGCAGGTAGCCAACGTCAATAGGCTGGCAATCGCCCAGCGTGCCAGCCCGGTATTGATGTGCCCTTTAAACATATCAGCGACGGCATTAATCAACGGAAAGCCCGGCACCAGCAGCAGAACGCTGGCAGCCATCGCGATTGTTGGCGTATTGCTGAAGGCAGGGAGTTGTAAAAGCAAACCAGAAATCGTGGTGGCGGCAAATGCGGTGATGCAAAAGTTTATCTGAGGGTGGAGATGACGTTGCGCCAGTAGCTGACGGATATACATTGCGACCGTGCTGGCAAAGAAGGTGATGACGGCACCATCCCAGCCACCTTTATTGAGCTTACAGAAACAGGCGCATGACAGACCAACCATCAAGGCGACCAGCCATCTCGGGTAACGTAAGGGTTGAATCTGGCTAAAACGTTTCTCCACGCCTTTGTAATCCAGCAGGTGATGCTCCGCCAGAATCACAATATGCTGAACTTCCGTCACTACATGCATATTAATGCCGCGATCGTGATTTTTGCGCGTAGATGTCAGGCATTGCCCATCTTTAATGGTAGTAAGCACAATGGCGTTCGAAGAGATAGAACTTTCGACGCAGTCCATTCCCAACGCCCGACCCAGTCGCGAGGAAAGCTCATCAACTAACGCGCTTTCCGCTCCATGTTGCAAAAGAAATAATCCACACTGGATACAAAGCCGTGTTACGGCCCGCTGTTGCTCAGTCTGCATAACTCGTCCTTTGTCATAGACGTGCTGCGTATTGTTCAAATAATGAGACCCCATTTGTATCATGAAGAGCGGTTGTTTTGGGGTAGGTTAAGATCAAAATTGCGCTGATTAGTCCTGGTTGGCGGGTGAAGTTCAGTGGCGAAAAGCGAATTTTTTATCGCTGCAAAAAAATTATCATATGAATATTATAATTATAATGAATTTATAATTTGTCTCTTACGGATTAGAGTAATGGATGGCCGTTCGTGCTTTTGAATTTTAAACAGATAAAATCATCAGATTTTACTGATTTTTTTTGTATAAATGCTGACGAGATGTTTTTTGTTCGATGGGAAGGCGGTGTTTTAATTATATCTTAAACTAATGGAATTCCAGGGTTTTCATTAAGTATTTCTAACAAGTCAATTTAGTTATTTTAAATGTCTCCAGGCTATTTCACCAGGTTATCATTTGATGCTAACCTTCTGACACATGCCGTGGAGTTATTGTGCAGCAGGAGTATGCTGATATGAAAGTGAATGCTAAGGATAATTTATTCGCTTAATCTATTAATTTGCTGGAAGCATTTAAGGAATGAATATCCTGAATAAACCATCATAATTTTTAGACAGTGGATGTGGAGGAAATATGTTGCCAGGATGCTGCAAAAATGGAATTGTTATCAGTAAAATACCGGTTATGCAAGCAGGGTTAAAAGAGGTCATGAGGACTCACTTCCCTGAATATGAAATAATATCCAGAGCCTCCGCGGAGGATCTTACCTTATTACAATTACGTCGCTCCGGATTAGTCATTGCCGATTTAACCGGCGAAAATGACAATCCACATTCCGTTTGTGAACATTATTATTCATTGATCTCACAATACAGGGAAATTCATTGGGTTTTCATGGTTTCGCGTGCCTGGTACTCTCAGGCGGTAGAACTGCTTATGTGCCCGGCAGCGACGTTACTGTCCGATATCGAACCCATTGAGAATCTGGTTAAGACGGTTCGTTCCGGTAATGCGCATGCAGAGCGTATCAGCGCCATGCTGACCTCCCCGGCAATGACTGAAACTCAGGATTTTAGCTATCGCACCGTCATTCTGACACTTTCAGAGCGCAAGGTACTGCGGTTGTTAGGCAAAGGATGGGGCATCAACCAGATAGCTTCATTGCTTAAGAAAAGCAATAAAACCATCAGCGCACAAAAAAACAGTGCGATGCGTCGGCTGGCAATTCACAGCAACGCTGAGATGTATGCATGGATAAATAGCGCGCAGGGAGCAAGAGAACTTAACTTGCCTTCGGTTTATGGAGATGCCGCAGAATGGAACACAGCCGAATTAAGAAGAGAAATGTCGCACTCATAGAGAAGTACGTCATGAGTAGTATCGGTATTGAAAGCTTATTCAGAAAGTTTGCGGGTAACCCTTATACACTCCATATCTATAGAAGCCAGGAGGCGTTTCAGGATGCGATGTCGCGGGTCTCATTTGCGGCGGTTATTTTTTCTTTTTCTGCCATGAGAAGTGAGCGCAGAGAGGGATTATCTTATTTGACTGAGCTGGCTATTAAATTTCCGCGTACCCGGCGTTTAGTTATTGCGGATGATGATATTGAAGCACGATTAATCGGATCATTATCGCCATCACCGTTGGACGGTGTATTAAGTAAAGCATCGACGCTGGACATTTTTTATCAGGAGCTGTTTCTGTCATTAAATGGCGTGCGTCAGGCTACCGATCGCCTGAACAATCAGTGGTACATTAATCAAAGCCGGACGCTAAGCCCAACGGAGAGAGAAATATTGCGTTTTATGTCGCGTGGCTACTCAATGACACAAATTGCCGAGCAGCTTAAACGAAATATTAAAACGATCCGCGCGCATAAATTTAATGTGATGTCGAAACTGGGCGTCAGTTCCGATGCTGGGTTGTTGGAGGCTGCAGACATTCTGTTATGTATGCGGGTTTCAGAAACAAGCAATGTGTTGCATTCCTTTTAATACGCTAATGCCGGGTTATCACCCCGGCAGAGTTTTTCATTTCAGCGTACAGTCGCCGCATTGCTGTACATCCGGCAAGCGATAACGTTGGCAGCAGGTACGGCGCACCAACAGGCCGTCGCGCAGCACCACCGTACGCCAAAGAGGATTATCTTCACCCGTGGAGAGTGTTTTCTCAAAAAAGAGAGCATGGCGAAGTGATTCAACAGTCGCATCACCAAGTAACTGCTTCATCTCAGTCAAATACCAGTTGATCAGATAGCCGGTATTACTCCAGATAAGTTTGCCATTGATTTCGCCGGTGGCTTCTAATGCCTGCACAACCGGGGCGATCGCCTGACTGATTAACTTTTCCATTCGCTGCTGTGGCAAATGCGGAGCGTTCTTGTCCTCACACACGTCGATCCAGAAACAGGCGGCACGCCCGGTTTCGTGAAACTCAACGTGAAAATGTTCCGGGGAAAGATCTAACGCTTTTTCCTGTGTTAACAGCGCCAGCATTAATGGCGGCATCATCAGACCGATATACCATTGCGCCCACAGTGAGATCAGCGGCTTATTCTCGCGGAGCATCAATGGTTGATTGCGGTAGATATGATCGGAATAAACAGCCAACAGGGAACGCAGGGCCGTTGGAGAAGACCATTGCGCCAGCGTCAGGGCGCTAAGTGGGGCGGGTTCATCCAGACGGATAAACTCCAGCAAATGTTCACGATGTTCTGCGATCGTCGCACGTACTGTTTCCGCAAGTGTTGGATCTTGCGGCTGGAGATGCGTTCGCCAGATAACATCTTCAAGAAGCGGTGCGGAACGATAGGCCATAATCGTGATAGTAATCTAAATGATAATGATTGCTAATCCTAGCGATAGGTTTAAACGATAGCAAGGGATTTTGCTAGCTTGCAAACGATAAAAATTATCATATGATATTGATTATCATTATCAATAAAAGAGATGAAACCATGTTGCAACGTACACTGGGCAGTGGTTGGGGAGTGTTGCTGCCGGGATTGCTGATTGCAGGACTGACGTATGTGGATTTATCGCCGGAACTGTGGCGGATTGTCATGCTGATGGGATTATTGGTGACACCGCTGATGCTGTATCACAAACAGTTACGGCATTATGTTTTGTTGCCATCGTGCCTGGCGCTAATTGCGAGCGTCATACTGATGATAACGAGCTGGGATCAAGGATGATAAAACAGGGAAGAAACAAGAAAGGAAGTAAAGATAATTGGTGCGAGGGGGGGGACTTGAACCCCCACGTCCGTAAGGACACTAACACCTGAAGCTAGCGCGTCTACCAATTCCGCCACCTTCGCACAGTCATCTTACTTTTTTGATATCGCCTCGTTGGTGCGAGGGGGGGGACTTGAACCCCCACGTCCGTAAGGACACTAACACCTGAAGCTAGCGCGTCTACCAATTCCGCCACCTTCGCCCAGTGCGAGCAATATCAACGTGGTTTTTGGTGCGAGGGGGGGGACTTGAACCCCCACGTCCGTAAGGACACTAACACCTGAAGCTAGCGCGTCTACCAATTCCGCCACCTTCGCATACCATCAATTCTTAAAAAAGAATTGCTACCACGGAGGCGCATTCTAGTGGTTTTCAGTTTTTCGTCAATAGTTAATTGTCGCCTGATGTGTGATTGCTGGAAAAATGGCCATCAGTGGATTGTGGATAATTCGTTTGTCGGTCAGATCAGGCGTTCACGTCGCATCCGACATGGCTTGTGGCTGTATATGCCAGATGCGACGCTGACGCGTCTTATCTGGCCTACGGAGGGCTAACGTACAGGTTTTGTTGGTTGGATAAGGCGTTTACGCCGCATCCGACACGGCATGCGGCGACAGGTGCCAGAGACTTAACCTTTCTTCGCCTGGCGGGTCATAATGGCGCGATACACCTTGAAACGCCCGGTTTGTGCGATGACTTCATGGAAGCCAAATGTTTCATCCAGCAGATCCGGATAAGGCAGGAACGCATTCGCTACAATCCGCAACTCGCCGCCGCTATTAAGATGACGTACCGCGCCGCGAATCAACGTTTGCGCAGCATCAAGGCTGGTTTGCATTCCATCGTGGAACGGTGGGTTGGAGATAATCATGTCAAAACGACCTTTCACCTCGGAAAAGACGTTGCTGGCAAAGACTTCACCTTCAACACCGTTAGCGGAAAGTGTCGCGCGACTGGCTTCTACTGCCGGTGCGGAGACATCGCACAAGGTGAGGCGAATTTTCGGTGAATGGTGCGCAAAAGCAACCGAAAGCACGCCTGCACCGCAGCCGACATCCAGCACTTTGCCTTTCGTGTGCGGAGTAAATGTCGAAAGCAGCAACTGGCTACCGACATCCAGGCCGTCACGACTAAACACGCCCGGCAACGTTTTGACCGTCAGGCCATCAACGTTGTATTCGCCCCAGAATTTATCAGCATCAAACTCCGGCTGCTTTTCCAGACGACCAAAATAGAGGCCGCAGCGGCGGGCGCTGTCTACCTTATTCAGTGGTGCGTAGTCCGCCAACATCTGCTCGGCGCTGCGCACACCGCTGCGGTTTTCGCCCACGACGAAAATATCTGTCCCTACTGGCAGCAGTGACAGTAGGTTCATCAGTTGGAATTGCGCTTCTGGTTTGTTCTTCGGCCAGTAGTAGATCAGCGTATCGCAATCTGCGACGTCGTCCGCCGTAGCGATCAGGCTAAAACGGGCGTTATCACCCATCTGGCGACTTAACACCTGCCAATGGTGGAATTGCTGGGTATGAGCACGACTGGCCGCGGTATCTAAACGCGCGGGCAGGTCATCCTGTAAGTCACCGGCAAACAGAATACGGCTTTGTTCGAAATCATCACTGTGGCGCAGCAAGACTTCACTTGCCGGGGTAAATGCAGACATGGAATGCTCCTCAATTGATACTGGCGGCGATTATAGCCATATGTTGGCGCGGTATCGACGAATTTGCTATATTTGCGCCCCTGACAACAGGAGCGATTCGCTATGACATCCCGACGAGACTGGCAGTTACAGCAACTGGGCATTACCCAGTGGTCGCTGCGTCGCCCTGGCGCGTTGCAGGGAGAGGTAGCCATTGCGATCCCGGCACACGTTCGTCTGGTGATGGTGGCAAACGATATTCCCGCCCTGACCGATCCGCTGGTGAGTGACGTTTTGCGCGCATTAACTGTTAGCCCCGAGCAGGTACTGCAATTGACGCCCGAAAGGATCGCGATGCTACCGCAAGGTAGTCGCTGCAACAGTTGGCGGCTGGGCACTGATGAACCGCTGTCACTGGAAGGTGCCCAGATAGCATCCCCGACGCTCACTGAATTACGGGCAAACCCAACGGCACGCGCCGCGTTATGGCAACAAATTTGCACATATGAACACGATTTCTTCCCTCGAAACGACTGATTTACCAGCGGCTTTTAACATTGAACAACGCGCCCACGCCTTTCCGTGGAGCGAAAAAACCTTTGCCAGCAACCAGGGCGAACGCTATCTCAACTTTCAGTTAACGCAAAACGGCAAAATGGCGGCGTTTGCGATTACGCAAGTGGTGCTGGATGAAGCTACATTGTTCAATATTGCTGTCGATCCCGACTATCAGCGTCAGGGATTGGGAAGGGCGCTACTGGAGCATCTGATCGACGAACTGGAAAAACGCGGCGTGGCAACGCTATGGCTGGAGGTCCGCGCCTCAAACGCTGCCGCCATTGCCCTGTATGAAAGTTTAGGTTTTAACGAGGCGACGATTCGCCGCAATTACTACCCCACCACGGACGGTCGCGAAGACGCCATCATCATGGCGTTGCCAATCAGTATGTAAGACAAGGTGGAATAATGAAGTGGGACTGGATTTTCTTTGATGCCGATGAAACGCTGTTTACTTTTGACTCGTTCACCGGCCTGCAGCGGATGTTTCTTGACTACAGCGTCACCTTTACCGCTGAAGATTTTCAGGACTATCAGGCCGTTAACAAGCCACTGTGGGTGGATTATCAAAACGGCGCGATCACTTCATTACAGCTTCAGCACGGGCGTTTTGAAAGCTGGGCCGAACGACTGAACGTCGAGCCAGGTAAACTCAACGAGGCCTTTATAAATGCGATGGCGGAAATCTGCACGCCGCTGCCGGGCGCGGTTTCCCTGCTTAACGCCATTCGCGGCAACGCCAAAATCGGCATCATCACCAACGGCTTTAGCGCCTTGCAGCAGGTGCGTCTGGAACGCACGGGCCTGCGTGATTATTTCGATTTGCTAGTGATTTCCGAAGAAGTTGGTGTCGCCAAGCCGAATAAGAAAATTTTCGATTATGCCCTGGAACAGGCGGGCAATCCTGACCGTTCACGAGTGCTGATGGTCGGTGATACTGCTGAGTCCGATATTCTCGGTGGTATCAATGCCGGGCTTGCGACCTGCTGGCTGAATGCGCATAACCGTGAGCAACCAGAAGGTATCGCACCCACCTGGACCGTTTCATCGTTGCATGAACTGGAGCAACTCCTGTGTAAACACTGATTGCCTCCCCCCCGTTGATGGGTAAAATAGCCGCAATTTTTCGTTTTCAACAAGCGCGGCGCGATGCCGCTTACTCAAGAAGAAAGAATTATGACGTTGTCTCCTTATTTGCAAGAGGTGGCGAAGCGCCGCACTTTTGCCATTATTTCTCACCCGGACGCAGGTAAGACTACTATTACCGAGAAGGTGCTGCTGTTCGGACAGGCCATTCAGACCGCCGGTACAGTAAAAGGCCGTGGCTCTAACCAGCACGCGAAGTCGGACTGGATGGAGATGGAAAAGCAGCGTGGTATCTCTATTACCACTTCTGTGATGCAGTTCCCTTATAAGGATTGCCTGGTTAACCTGCTCGACACCCCGGGGCACGAAGACTTCTCGGAAGATACCTATCGTACACTGACTGCAGTGGACTGCTGCCTGATGGTGATCGACGCCGCAAAAGGTGTAGAAGATCGTACCCGCAAGCTGATGGAAGTTACCCGTCTGCGCGATACGCCGATCCTCACCTTTATGAACAAACTTGACCGTGATATCCGCGACCCGATGGAATTGCTCGATGAAGTTGAAAACGAGCTGAAAATCGGTTGTGCGCCGATCACCTGGCCGATTGGCTGCGGCAAGCTGTTTAAAGGCGTTTACCATCTTTATAAAGATGAAACGTATCTCTATCAGAGCGGTAAAGGTCACACCATTCAGGAAGTGCGCATTGTTAAAGGGTTGAACAACCCGGATCTCGATGCTGCTGTTGGTGAAGATCTGGCGCAACAACTGCGTGATGAACTGGAATTGGTGAAAGGCGCATCTAACGAGTTCGACAAAGAGCTGTTCCTTGCAGGTGAAATCACCCCGGTATTTTTTGGTACTGCGCTGGGTAACTTCGGCGTGGATCATATGCTGGACGGGCTGGTGGAGTGGGCGCCTGCGCCGATGTCGCGTCAGACAGATACTCGCACTGTAGAGGCGAGCGAAGACAAATTTACCGGCTTCGTATTTAAAATTCAGGCCAACATGGACCCGAAACACCGCGACCGCGTGGCGTTTATGCGAGTCGTGTCCGGTAAATATGAAAAAGGCATGAAACTGCGCCAGGTGCGTACCGCGAAAGACGTGGTGATTTCCGACGCATTGACCTTTATGGCGGGCGACCGTTCGCACGTTGAAGAAGCTTATCCGGGCGATATCCTTGGTCTGCACAACCACGGCACTATTCAGATTGGCGACACCTTTACCCAGGGTGAGATGATGAAGTTCACCGGTATTCCGAACTTCGCACCAGAACTGTTCCGCCGTATCCGCCTGAAAGATCCGCTGAAGCAAAAACAACTGCTCAAAGGGCTGGTACAGCTTTCCGAAGAGGGCGCGGTACAGGTGTTCCGTCCGCTCTCCAACAACGACCTGATCGTAGGTGCGGTTGGTGTGCTGCAGTTTGATGTGGTGGTATCGCGCCTGAAGAGCGAATACAACGTTGAAGCCGTGTACGAGTCGGTCAACGTTGCCACCGCCCGTTGGGTAGAATGTGCGGACGCGAAGAAATTCGAAGAGTTCAAGCGTAAGAACGAAAGCCAACTGGCGCTTGATGGCGGCGACAACCTCGCTTACATCGCTACCAGCATGGTGAACTTGCGCTTAGCGCAAGAGCGTTACCCGGATGTTCAGTTCCACCAGACTCGCGAACATTAATTCTTGCCTCAAGGGCGCGGCAACCGCTGCGCCCTGTCACTTTCCCTTCCTTATTAGCCGCTTGCGGAATGTTCTTAAAACATTCGCTTTTGCTTATGTTTGCGCGTTTTTTAGCCGATGCGGCGAGCGGTTTCAAAATTGTGATCTATATTTAACAAAGTGATGACATTTGTGACGGCTTTAAATACCGTTCAATTCGTGGATATCAGTATTTAAAACCGTTAAATGTCATTCGATTGATATTAATAACTGATCCAGAGGCTGTGATGGTCGTTATTCATCACTCATCGCTTTTGTGATGGCGACCATTGACTTCTGTACAGGGTGAAGTCTCTCCCTTTCAGCAATGCAACCTCGTGTTGCCAGGCTCAAATTATGAGCAAACATACAGGAATACATCGATGACTATGACAAAACTGAAGATTTCGAAAACGCTGCTGGCCGTAATGTTGACCTCTGCCGTGGCGACAGGCTCTGCTTTTGCGGAAAACAACGCGCAGACCACCAACGAAACCGCAGGGCAAAAAGTCGATAGCTCTATGAATAAAGTCGGTAATTTCATGGATGACAGCGCCATCACTGCGAAAGTGAAGGCGGCTCTGGTGGATCATGACAACATCAAAAGCACCGATATCTCTGTTAAAACCGATCAAAAAGTCGTGACTCTGAGCGGATTTGTTGAAAGCCAGGCACAGGCTGAAGAGGCCGTGAAAGTGGCTAAAGGAGTTGAGGGTGTGACCTCTGTCAGCGACAAACTGCACGTTCGCGACGCTAAAGAAGGCTCTGTGAAGGGTTACGCAGGTGATACCGCCACCACCAGTGAAATCAAAGCCAAACTGCTGGCAGACGATATCGTCCCTTCCCGTCATGTGAAAGTTGAAACCACCGACGGCGTGGTTCAGCTCTCCGGTACTGTTGATTCCCAGGCACAAAGCGACCGTGCTGAAAGTATCGCTAAAGCGGTAGATGGTGTGAAAAGCGTTAAAAATGATCTGAAAACTAAGTAATTCGTCGTAATTCGTCCTCCCGAACTTTGTCGGGAGGCGCGATGTGCACCACACTAAAAAATATCGCATTGAGTGATTTGCACGCTCATATCAAGCGGTGACATTAACTATGGTAAAGGAGACGCTTATGTTTCGTTGGGGCATCATATTTCTGGTTATCGCGTTAATCGCCGCCGCACTTGGGTTTGGTGGTCTGGCCGGTACTGCTGCAGGTGCAGCAAAAATTGTCTTTGTCGTCGGGATTATTCTGTTCCTGGTGAGTTTGTTCATGGGCCGAAAACGACCCTAGATTTCAGACCATTAAGAAAATTTTATACAAAGCCAGTCCAGCGGACTGGCTTTTACGGTTTTAGCGAATAATAAATTGCGTTACTTTGTCAGTCTTTCACATTAAAAAAAAGGAAGGCAGAGGTGGGGCAGCGAATACCTGTAACGCTTGGTAATATTGCGCCGTTGTCGCTAAGGCCGTTCCAGCCCGGGCGTATTGCGCTGGTGTGCGAAGGCGGTGGGCAACGCGGAATCTTCACGGCTGGCGTGCTGGATGAGTTTATGCGCGCGCAGTTTAATCCTTTCGATCTTTATTTTGGCACGTCTGCCGGGGCGCAGAACCTTTCGGCGTATATTTGTAACCAGCCTGGTTACGCCCGCAAAGTCATCATGCGCTATACCACAAAACGCGAATTTTTCGATCCAGTGCGTTTTGTGCGTGGCGGAAATCTTATCGATCTGGACTGGCTGATAGAGGCGACGGCCAGTCAGATGCCGTTGCAGATGGATACCGCCGCGCGGCTGTTTGAGAGCGGCAAATCGTTTTATATGTGTGCCTGTCGTCAGGACGATTACACGCCGAACTACTTTTTGCCGACCAAACAAAACTGGCTGGATTTGATTCGCGCCTCAAGTGCGATTCCTGGTTTTTATCGCACCGGAGTTTCACTTGATGGAATTAACTATTTTGATGGTGGCGTCAGCGATGCGATCCCGGTTAAGGAAGCGGCAAGACAAGGAGCGAAAACGCTGGTGGTGATCCGCACTGTGCCGTCGCAAATGTATTACACACCGCAGTGGTTTAAACGCATGGAACGCTGGCTGGGCGACAGTAGCCTGCAACCGCTGGTGAATTTGGTGCAGCACCATGAAACCAGTTATCGTGACATCCAGCAATTTATTGAAAAACCACCGGGCAAGCTGCGGATATTCGAAATTTATCCGCCGAAGCCGCTGCATAGTATCGCCCTGGGAAGTCGGCTTCCGGCGCTGCGCGATGACTATAAACTCGGGCGTTTGTGCGGTCGTTATTTTCTGGCAACCGTCGGTAAAATGCTAACCGAAAAAGCGCCGCTTACCCGCCATCTGGTGCCCGCGGCGACGCCTGAATCGATCGTCATTCCGCCTGCGCCAGTCGCCAACGATACGCTGGTTGCTGGGGTGAGTGACGCTCCGCAGGCGAATGACCCGACATTTAATAATGAGGATCTGGCTTGATTTGCCGTTTTATCGATACCCACTGTCATTTTGATTTTCCGCCGTTTCGTGGCGATGAAGAGTCCAGCCTGCAACGCGCGGCACAAGCGGGCGTAGGCAAGATCATTGTTCCGGCAACCGAGGCGGCAAACTTTGCCCGCGTGTTGGCGCTGGCGGAAAATTATCAACCGCTGTACGCCGCGTTAGGGCTACACCCAGGGATGTTGGATCAACACACCGATGAGTCGCTGGAACAGTTACAGCAGGCGCTGGAAAGACGTCCCGCAAAGGTGGTGGCAGTGGGGGAGATCGGTCTGGATCTCTTTGGCGATGATCCACAATTCGATCACCAACAGTGGTTGCTCGACGAACAACTGAAACTGGCGAAACGCTATGATCTGCCGGTGATCCTCCATTCGCGCCGTACTCATGACAAACTGGCGATGCACCTTAAACGCCACGATTTGCCACGCACTGGCGTAGTCCACGGTTTTTCCGGCAGCCTGCAACAGGCCGAACGGTTTGTACAATTGAACTACAAAATCGGTGTAGGCGGCACCATCACTTATCCACGCGCCAGTAAAACTCGCGATGTAATAGCGAAACTGCCACTGGCGTCGTTGTTACTGGAAACCGACGCGCCGGATATGCCGCTCAACGGTTTTCAGGGGCAGCCCAACCGCCCGGAACAGGCCGCCCGGGTGTTTGCCGTGCTGTGCGAGTTACGTCCGGAAGCAGAAGATGAGATTGCTGAAGCGTTGCGTAATAACACATATGCGATGTTTAACGTGCCGTAGGACGGGTAAGGCGTTCACGCCGTATCTGGCAGTTGGCGCACAATGCCGGATGCGACGCTGACGCGTCTTGTCATGCCTACTGGCCTGTGCCACCGGCATGTCACAAATACAGCGCCGGAAATATCAATCGACTCACCTCACGCTCCTTTAACGCGCCAGCCAACTGCTCAACATCTTCCGGCGTGGCGCTCGGCCAGTTTTGCGCTTCTCCATACACACCGTGCGCATGAAACGCGTTCAGCCGTACAGGAACGTCACCAAGTTGCCTGATAAACGCTGCCAATTCATCAATATGCTGCAAATAATCCACCTGATTGGGGATTACCAGCAAACGCAGTTCCGCCAGCTTACCGCGCTCTGCAAGCAAACAGATGCTGTGCTTAATCTGTTGATTATCGCGTCCGGTTAACTGTTGATGGCAGGCGCTATCCCACGCTTTAAGATCGAGCATCGCGCCGTCGCACACCGGGAGTAATTTTTCCCAGCCGGTTTCGCTCAACATGCCGTTGCTGTCCACCAGACAGGTAAGGTGGTGCAGTTGTGGATCGCTTTTGATGGCAGTAAACAGTGCCACCACAAACGGGAGCTGGGTCGTGGCTTCGCCGCCGCTCACCGTTATCCCTTCGATAAACAGCACCACTTTGCGGATATGACTAAGCACTTCGTCCACATTCATCGATTGTGCCATCGGTGTGGCGTGTTGTGGGCACATCTTCAGGCAGGTATCGCACTGCTCACAGACCGCAACGCTCCACACCACTTTGCTGTCGACAATCTGCAACGCCTGATGTGGACACTGCGGCACGCACTCCCCGCAATCATTACAGCGCCCCATCGTCCACGGATTGTGGCAATTTTTGCAGCGCAGATTACAGCCCTGTAAAAACAGAGCCAGACGACTGCCTGGCCCGTCAACGCAGGAGAAGGGGATGATCTTACTGACTAAAGCGCATCTGCTGTTCATGGCTTATCACGCGCGGTTGGCGTTCCAGAATACGAGTGTTACGTGCAGCTTCTTCGCCCAGCCATGTGGTGTTGGTACGTGAGCCTTCGGCGCGATATTTTTCTAAATCTGACAAACGCACCATATAACCGGTAACACGAACCAAATCGTTACCGCTGACGTTGGCAGTAAATTCGCGCATTCCGGCTTTAAAGGCACCGAGGCAAAGCTGCACCAATGCCTGCGGATTACGCTTGATGGTTTCGTCGAGCGTCAGAATGTCGCTGATCCCGGAGTAGTAATATGCATGATGTGGAGCGACGGTTTGCAGATGGGTGATCGGATCTGGCTCATCGCCATACGGCAAGCGCGCCCCCGGTGTGGTGCCAACATCAGAACTGATCCCCGACTGTGCGTGTAACATGGCGCGTTTTTGCCAGCCATATTTTACGGGAGTATTGGCGACAAACTCCGCCAGTTGCGCGCTGATGCGATAACCCACTTCATTTGCGGCGGCTTCTTTACCGTAGCGCGCGGCAATCCCTTCTTTCTCGCACAGCAAGTTAACCGCTTCTGCCAGCCCGTACATGCCAAACATCGGCACAAAACGTTCAGGATCAATCAACCCTTCTTTCACCAGGAAGCTATTCTCAAAGAAGTGTGATTGTTGATAGAGGAATTCACACCGCGCATCGATGATGGCGATCTGCTGCTGGCAGTAGTGCGGTAGAGTGCGCGTAAAAAAGTCATCCAGCGACTCACTACGTTCAGCAATGGCCTTCAGGTTAAGGCGCACCAGCGTGCTGCCACCACCGGCCAGCGGCAGTGAGTTGTAGCAGCTCACAATCCCGTAGCCCCCTTTTGTGAAAATTTTATCATGTGCCGGACCATTGGCGATGTGCGGTTTGCTACATTCACAGATGTTCTTCGCCACTTCCAGCAGCAGGTCATCAGGAGTGATTTCGGGATCGTAGATAAAGGTCAGATTCGGTGAAACCTGCTTCAACTCGGCATCTGCGCGCAGTATTGCACGAGTGATGGGGGAATCGAACGGGCCGATATTGGCGTGCATAAAGGCGTCTGGCAGGGTTCTGTCGAGATAACGCCAGAAACGTTTTATTCGAATATCAATCTCGTCCTGTGTTAGAATTTTCACATATGGTTGCAACAACGCATCCAATTGCCCAAGGTAGACCGGCATCGATGTGACTGACGGGACATGGTGATAAAGAATGGTCAGCAGGGAGAGCGCATCATCAAGATCTTTGGCGCCTTCCAGCTCCAGCCATTCAGAACCGTTGGCCAGAAAACGGGCGTAATCGGGTAAGACATAGCGCGGTTTGTACGGCGCATGACCTTCAAACATATCGCAGATTATACCTTCATCCAGCGCACGGCGGGCTTCGGCAGGCAGCTCCGGGTAAGGCAGATTGTTTTCTGCTTCCAGCGCCAGAAAATGGCGCTTCTGCTCCGGGCTAAGTACCGGGCTGGTGACAATTTGCTGGCAACGTTGTTGCAGTGCAATTTCATGAGAAGTGGGCATCTTCTTTTCCTTTTATGCCGAAGGTGATGCGCCATTGTAAGAAGTTTCGTGATGTTCACTTTGATCCTGATGCGTTTGCCGCCACTGACGCATTCATTTGAAAGTGAATTATTTGAACCAGATCGCATTACCGTAATGCAAATTTGTAAGTAGATTTTCTTAATTGTGATGTATATCGAAGTGCGTTGCGAAGTCGATGTTAGAATACTAACAAACTCGCAAGGTGAATTTTATTGGCGACAAGCCAGGAGAATGAAATGACTGATCTGAAAGCAAGCAGCCTGCGTGCACTGAAATTGATGGACCTGACTACCCTGAATGACGACGACACCGACGAGAAAGTGATCGCCCTGTGTCATCAGGCCAAAACTCCGGTCGGCAATACCGCCGCTATCTGTATCTATCCTCGCTTTATCCCAATTGCTCGCAAAACGCTGAAAGAGCAGGGTACCCCGGAAATCCGTATTGCTACGGTAACCAACTTCCCACACGGTAACGACGACATCGAAATCGCACTGGCAGAAACCCGTGCGGCAATTGCTTACGGTGCCGATGAAGTTGACGTGGTGTTCCCGTACCGCGCGCTGATGGCGGGTAACGAGCAGGTTGGTTTTGACCTGGTGAAAGCCTGTAAAGAGGCTTGCGCAGCGGCGAATGTGCTGCTGAAAGTGATCATCGAAACCGGTGAACTGAAAGACGAAGCGCTGATCCGCAAAGCGTCTGAAATCTCCATTAAAGCGGGTGCTGACTTCATCAAAACCTCTACCGGTAAAGTGGCAGTGAACGCGACGCCGGAAAGCGCGCGCATCATGATGGAAGTGATCCGTGATATGGGCGTAGAGAAAACCGTTGGTTTCAAACCGGCGGGCGGCGTGCGTACTGCGGAAGATGCGCAGAAATATCTCGCGATTGCCGATGAACTGTTCGGTGCTGACTGGGCAGATGCGCGTCACTATCGCTTTGGCGCTTCCAGCCTGCTGGCAAGCCTGCTGAAAGCGCTGGGGCACGGCGACGGTAAGAGCGCCAGCAGCTACTAAGCTGCCTTGTGCCAGAGGGTGGATGCCGGATGCCCCTGTAGGCCTGATAAGACGCGCCAGCGTCGCATCAGGCTGTCAGCAGTGATGCCGGATGCGGCGTGAACGCCTTATCCGGCCTACGGGGCGAGTGCCATGCAGGCTTGATAAGAAGCTGCCAGCATCAGGCAATAACAACATCCGCCATCTGGCAACAACGCCTTCAAACTTATTCCACGGGAGGTTACCTTGTTTCTCGCACAAGAAATTATTCGTAAAAAACGTGATGGTCATGCGCTGAGCGATGAAGAAATTCGTTTCTTTATCAACGGCATTCGCGACAACACTATCTCCGAAGGGCAGATTGCCGCCCTCGCGATGACCATTTTCTTCCACGATATGACAATGCCGGAGCGTGTCTCGCTGACCATGGCGATGCGAGATTCAGGAACCGTTCTCGACTGGAAAAGCCTGCATCTGAATGGCCCGATTGTTGATAAACACTCCACCGGTGGCGTCGGTGATGTCACTTCGCTGATGCTTGGGCCAATGGTCGCTGCCTGCGGCGGCTACATTCCGATGATCTCCGGTCGTGGCCTCGGTCATACTGGCGGCACGCTCGACAAACTGGAGTCAATCCTTGGCTTTGATATCTTCCCGGATGACAACCGTTTCCGCGAAATCATTAAAGATGTTGGCGTAGCAATTATCGGCCAGACCAGCTCACTGGCTCCGGCGGATAAACGTTTCTACGCGACCCGCGACATTACCGCTACTGTTGACTCAATCCCGCTGATCACTGCCTCGATCCTGGCGAAGAAACTGGCGGAAGGTCTGGACGCACTGGTGATGGACGTGAAAGTGGGTAGCGGCGCGTTTATGCCGACCTATGAACTCTCTGAAGCCCTTGCCGAAGCGATTGTTGGCGTGGCAAATGGCGCAGGCGTACGCACCACCGCGCTGCTGACCGACATGAACCAGGTGCTGGCATCCAGCGCTGGTAACGCGGTCGAAGTGCGTGAAGCGGTACAGTTCCTGACAGGTGAATACCGTAACCCGCGACTGTTTGACGTCACAATGGCGCTGTGCGTGGAGATGCTTACCTCCGGCAAACTGGCGAAAGATGATGCCGAAGCGCGCGCGAAATTGCAGGCTGTGCTGGACAACGGTAAAGCGGCAGAAGTCTTCGGACGTATGGTAGCGGCACAAAAAGGCCCGACCGACTTCGTTGAGAACTACGCGAAGTATCTGCCGACAGCGATGCTGACGAAAGCAGTCTATGCTGATACCGAAGGTTTTGTCAGTGAAATGGATACCCGTGCGCTGGGGATGGCAGTGGTTTCGATGGGCGGTGGTCGCCGTCAGGCATCTGACACCATTGATTACAGCGTCGGCTTTACTGATATGGCGCGTCTGGGCGACCAGGTTGACGGTCAGCGCCCACTGGCGGTGATCCACGCGAAAGACGAAACCACCTGGCAGGAAGCGGCGAAAGCGGTGAAAGCGGCAATTAAACTTGCCGATAAAGCCCCGGAAAGCACTCCAACTGTCTATCGTCGTATCAGTGAATAACGGTATACTGATCTGATCATTTAAATTTGAAGCACTGAGTACGGAGAACATATGAAACGTGCATTTATTATGGTGCTGGACTCATTCGGCATCGGCGCTACAGAAGATGCAGAACGCTTTGGTGACGTCGGGGCTGACACCCTGGGTCATATCGCAGAAGCTTGTGCCAAAGGCGAAGCTGACCACGGTCGTAAAGGTCCGCTCAATCTGCCAAATCTGACCCGTCTGGGGCTGGCGAAAGCACACGAAGGTTCTACCGGTTTCATTCCGGCAGGAATGGACGGCAACGCTGAAGTTATTGGCGCGTATGCATGGGCGCACGAAATGTCATCCGGTAAAGATACCCCGTCGGGGCACTGGGAAATCGCCGGTGTACCGGTTCTGTTTGAGTGGGGATACTTCTCCGATCACGAAAACAGCTTCCCGCAAGAACTGCTGGATAAACTGGTTGAACGCGCTAACCTGCCGGGTTACCTCGGTAACTGCCACTCTTCTGGTACGGTCATTCTGGATCAACTGGGCGAAGAGCACATGAAAACCGGCAAGCCGATTTTCTATACCTCCGCTGACTCAGTGTTCCAGATTGCCTGCCACGAAGAAACGTTTGGTCTGGATAAACTCTACGAACTGTGCGAAATCGCCCGTGAAGAGCTGACCAACGGCGGCTACAACATCGGTCGCGTTATTGCCCGTCCGTTTATCGGTGACAAAGCCGGTAACTTCCAGCGTACTGGCAACCGCCACGACCTGGCAGTTGAACCGCCAGCACCGACCGTGCTGCAAAAACTGGTTGATGAAAAACACGGCCAGGTGGTTTCGGTCGGTAAAATTGCAGACATCTATGCCAACTGCGGTATCACCAAAAAAGTGAAAGCGACCGGCCTGGACGCGCTGTTTGACGCCACCATCAAAGAGATGAAAGACGCGGGTGATAACACCATCGTCTTCACCAACTTCGTTGACTTCGACTCTTCCTGGGGCCACCGTCGCGACGTCGCCGGTTATGCTGCGGGTCTGGAACTGTTCGACCGCCGTCTGCCGGAGCTGATGTCTTTGCTGCGCGATGACGATATTCTGATTCTCACTGCTGACCACGGTTGTGATCCGACCTGGACCGGTACTGACCACACGCGTGAACACATTCCGGTACTGGTTTACGGCCCGAAAGTGAAACCGGGTTCGCTGGGGCACCGCGAAACCTTCGCAGATATCGGTCAGACTCTGGCAAAATATTTTGGTACTTCTGATATGGAATATGGCAAAGCCATGTTCTGATGGATTTGGGCGGAGCAGCGGCTCCGCCCTTGATATTGTCACAAAAAGGATAAAATAATGGCTACCCCACACATTAATGCAGAAATGGGCGATTTCGCTGACGTAGTTTTGATGCCAGGCGACCCACTGCGTGCGAAGTATATTGCTGAAAATTTCCTTGAAGATGTCCGTGAAGTGAACAACGTTCGCGGCATGCTGGGCTTCACCGGTACTTACAAAGGCCGCAAAATTTCCGTAATGGGACACGGTATGGGTATCCCGTCCTGCTCCATCTACACCAAAGAACTGATCACCGATTTCGGCGTGAAGAAAATTATCCGCGTAGGTTCCTGTGGTGCAGTTCTGCCGCACGTAAAACTGCGTGATGTAGTTATCGGTATGGGTGCCTGCACCGATTCCAAAGTTAACCGCATCCGTTTTAAAGACCATGATTTTGCAGCTATCGCTGATTTCGACATGGTGCGTAACGCAGTAGACGCAGCTAAAGCACTGGGCGTTGATGCACGTGTTGGTAACCTGTTCTCCGCTGACCTGTTCTACTCTCCGGACGGCGAAATGTTCGACGTGATGGAAAAATACGGCATCCTCGGCGTGGAAATGGAAGCGGCTGGTATCTACGGTGTGGCTGCAGAATTTGGTGCGAAAGCACTGGCTATCTGCACCGTGTCTGACCACATCCGCACTCACGAGCAGACCACTGCCGAAGAGCGTCAGACCACCTTCAACGACATGATCAAAATCGCACTGGAATCTGTTCTTCTGGGCGATAAAGAGTAATTGTGTTTCGCCTGAAAGGCGATTGTCATGTTAAGCCGGAACGGGAGACCGCTCCGGTTTTTTAGTATCTATTCATCAATAGCAACTGATTTATAGATTTACTATTATTTTTCATATGGATAGAAAATAAAATCCATTCAAGTATCTATTCACGAATCTATTCATTTATGTTCAGCCGTCATCCAGGAAGGGCATATCAGTAACTCTGGTGGACAACCATAAATTCCTGCCATTTTGCTTTTGATGTTTGAGCTAAGCCGTTCCGTCTTTTCGATTCGTTTTAGAGTATTAATCGAGATACCTAACATTTTACTTACTTCAGCAAGCGATAATTTATGCCTGATACGCACGGCGGCTAGCCAGGAAATACGCTGGCTGAACATTAAGTTGATAATCTCCCGTTCCTGTTTTTTCAGATCGATCATATTTCCTTCCCTGGATATTTTAATCAGCGAGTTACCTTACCGCCCCTGCCATCCACGCTGACAACTCCCGTAGCTCTTTTTCCTGTTCCGGGAAGTCAACCAGCAGCGCTTCGCACTCCTGTTGCAGCATATCCGCGCGGTACAGACAGCCTTGCAGTCGCCCGGCGAGGGCTTCCAGCGGCGCGGGGTTGAGGCTGTCGGTAAACACCTGGGCGCGGGTGATATGGCCTTTTTCAACGTCGAAATGCAGTTCCACGCCGCCCCAGGTAAAGCGTTCATCCAGCAGATGCGAGAATGCCGGAGCCTGACCGAAGTTCCACTCCCAGCTACTCTGGCGGGCAAAGGTTTCGATGAAGTTTGGCAAGTCTGGCGTTTTGTCCGGGGAGATGATTTCCGCTGCTACGCGCTCGCCATAATGGGCGAAAAAGGCCTCGGTTATGGCCTCGCAAACATGCTCATGGGTAATTCCCGGTAGCAATTCGGTCAGATTGGTCACGCGGGAACGTACCGATGTGATGCCTTTCGCCGCCAGTTTCTTTTTATCCGGGTTAAGGTAGTTTGCCAGGCGACTCAGGTCGGCATTGAGCAGCAAAGTGCCGTGGTGGAAGCCGCGATCTTTGGTTTCGCGATAGGCCGAGCCAGAGACTTTACGGTCTCCCTCGGTTGTTTTCACCACCAGATCGTTACGTCCGGAGGCTTCGGCGCTGACGCCGAGCGCGTTCAGTGCATTGAGTACAATTGACGTAGAGATGGTTTTATCGTACTCCGGCTTGCCAGCCATAAAGGTAAAGCAGGTATTACCGAGATCGTGGAACACCGCGCCGCCGCCACTACTGCGCCGCGCCAGGCGGACATTATCTTCTTCCATCCGCCGGGTATTACACTCTTTCCACGGGTTTTGTGCGCGGCCAATCACTACCGTGTCGGCGTTACGCCAGAGAAACAGAACGCGCTGCGTGGCGGGCATCTGGCGAAAAATACACTCTTCCACCGCCAGGTTAAACCACGGGTCGTAAGAGTCAGAGATAAGCAGGCGTAATGTATTCATAACGATTTCCTTTCTTGTTGTAATGGGTCACTCTTTTTTCTCGCCTTCTTCCTCTTCCGGCACCGGTTTGCTGGCGGTTAGCAGGAAGGGCGATTGTTGCCAGCGGGTGCGTTTACCCTGTAATAGCGTGCGGGTCAGCACCACGCCGATTGCCAGCGAGAGCAGCAGCATCAGGCGTAAAATGTTGGTGGTGTTATCCACCTGTTTGGCTTCGGTGGCGAGTGTGTGGGTGTCGAGCGTCAGGCGCAGATAGCCGAGCGGACCATTTTTCCCCGCAATGGGTTCGACAATTTGCTGGTTAAAATAGCCACCTGCTTTTTTACCGTCGAGTGCCAGACGGTCGCGTACTTCTACGCTTTCGCCTGCGCGGGCAATAAGATCGCCTTGTTCGTCATATACGCCTGCGTCAAGGATGCGGCTTTCATCTGTTAACTGGTTGAGTATTGACTGAATGCGCTTTTCATCCGGCGAGTCGGTACGCATCAGCGGCGCAACGTTCAGCGTCACCTGACGTGCCAGGGTGCGGGCCAGCTCTTCAAGCTGCGGATTACGCTGGCGCTGGTGGTTTTGACTGAACCAGGAAGCACCTTGCATCAACGCGACCAACAAAGCGAGACAGAACAGGACAATCACTGCCCGATGCAGCCGGAATTTTAGTTTTGTGCGAGCCATATTCCACCCGTTGAAAATTTGAGACTTAATGTTGCCAGAAGCAATGGATACAAGGTAGCCTCATGCGTTATTTTCCCTGCTTCGAACGATTTTACAGGAGCCTTAATGCCTAACATTACCTGGTGCGACCTGCCTGAAGATGTCTCTTTATGGCCAGGTCTGCCTCTTTCATTAAGTGGTGATGAAGTGATGCCACTGGATTACCACGCAGGTCGTAGCGGCTGGCTGCTGTATGGTCGTGGGCTGGATAAACAACGACTGACCCAGTATCAGAGCAAACTGGGCGCGGCGATGGTGATTGTTGCCGCCTGGTGCGTGGAAGATTATCAGGTGATTCGTCTGGCAGGTTCGCTCACCGCGCGTGCTACGCGCCTGGCCCATGAAGCACAACTGGATGTCGCGCCACTGGGGAAAATTCCACATTTGCGTACGCCGGGGCTGCTGGTAATGGACATGGACTCTACAGCCATCCAGATTGAATGTATTGATGAGATCGCCAAACTGGCCGGGACAGGTGAGATGGTGGCGGAAGTGACCGAACGGGCGATGCGCGGAGAACTCGATTTTACCGCCAGCCTGCGTAGCCGCGTGGCGACGCTGAAAGGCGCTGATGCGAACATTTTGCTTCAGGTACGGGAAAATCTGCCGTTGATGCCAGGCTTAACGCAACTGGTGCTGAAGCTGGAAACGCTGGGCTGGAAAGTGGCAATTGCCTCCGGTGGCTTTACCTTCTTTGCCGAATATCTGCGTGACAAACTGCGACTCACTGCCGTGGTAGCCAATGAACTGGAGATCATGGACGGTAAATTTACCGGCAATGTGATCGGTGACATCGTCGATGCACAGTACAAAGCGAAAACCCTGACCCGTCTGGCGCAGGAGTATGAAATCCCACTGGCGCAGACCGTGGCGATTGGCGATGGTGCCAACGACCTGCCGATGATCAAAGCGGCAGGGCTGGGGATTGCCTACCATGCCAAACCAAAAGTGAATGAAAAGACGGAAGTCACCATCCGTCACGCTGATCTGATGGGAGTGTTCTGCATCCTCTCTGGCAGCCTGAATCAGAAGTAATTGCCCGCCCGTCATCCTGCGGGCGGCACAGCATTAACGAGGTACACCGTGGCAAAAGCTCCAAAACGCGCCTTTGTTTGTAATGAATGCGGGGCCGATTATCCGCGCTGGCAGGGGCAGTGCAGTGCCTGTCATGCCTGGAACACCATCACCGAGGTGCGTCTTGCTGCGTCGCCAACGGTGGCGCGTAACGAGCGTCTCAGTGGCTATGCCGGTAGCGCCGGGGTGGCAAAAGTCCAGAAACTCTCCGATATCAGCCTTGAAGAGCTGCCGCGTTTTTCAACCGGATTTAAAGAGTTTGACCGCGTATTAGGCGGCGGCGTGGTGCCGGGAAGCGCCATTCTGATTGGCGGTAACCCAGGTGCCGGGAAATCCACGCTGTTGCTGCAAACGCTGTGCAAACTGGCCCAGCAGATGAAAACGCTGTATGTCACCGGCGAAGAGTCGCTGCAACAGGTGGCAATGCGCGCTCATCGCCTTGGCCTGCCGACTGACAATCTCAATATGTTGTCGGAAACCAGCATCGAGCAGATCTGCCTGATTGCCGAAGAAGAGCAACCGAAGCTGATGGTAATTGACTCCATCCAGGTGATGCATATGGCGGATGTACAGTCATCGCCTGGCAGCGTGGCGCAGGTGCGTGAAACGGCAGCTTACCTGACGCGCTTCGCCAAAACGCGCGGGGTGGCAATCGTCATGGTTGGTCACGTAACCAAAGATGGTTCGCTGGCTGGCCCTAAAGTGCTGGAACACTGTATTGACTGTTCGGTGCTGCTGGACGGCGATGCTGATTCCCGTTTTCGCACCTTACGCAGCCATAAAAACCGCTTCGGCGCGGTAAATGAGTTGGGCGTATTCGCGATGACTGAACAGGGGCTACGCGAAGTCAGCAACCCTTCAGCAATCTTCTTAAGTCGTGGCGATGAAGTGACGTCCGGCAGTTCAGTGATGGTTGTGTGGGAAGGAACGCGTCCGCTGCTGGTGGAGATTCAGGCGCTGGTCGATCACTCGATGATGGCGAATCCACGCCGCGTGGCGGTGGGGCTGGAACAAAACCGTCTGGCAATCCTGCTGGCGGTGCTGCACCGTCACGGTGGTCTGCAAATGGCCGATCAGGATGTGTTTGTAAACGTGGTCGGCGGCGTGAAGGTGACTGAAACCAGCGCCGACTTAGCGTTACTGCTGGCGATGGTTTCCAGCCTGCGTGACAGACCGCTGCCGCAGGATCTGGTTGTGTTTGGTGAAGTTGGGCTGGCAGGAGAGATCCGCCCGGTGCCCAGCGGTCAGGAGCGAATTTCAGAAGCGGCGAAACACGGCTTTCGGCGGGCGATTGTACCGGCGGCCAACGTACCGAAAAAAGTGCCGGAAGGGATGCAGATTTTTGGCGTTAAAAAACTCTCCGACGCGCTTAGCGTGTTCGACGACTTATAATGAGAGATACGGAGGGAGATATGTCGTCATTTGATTACCTGAAAACTGCCATCAAGCAACAGGGCTGCACGCTACAGCAGGTGGCCGATGCCAGCGGTATGACCAAAGGGTATTTAAGCCAGTTACTGAATGCCAAAATTAAAAGCCCCAGCGCGCAAAAGCTGGAGGCGTTGCACCGTTTCCTCGGGTTGGAATTTCCCCGGCAGAAGAAAACCATCGGTGTCGTATTCGGTAAATTTTATCCGCTACATACCGGACATATCTATCTTATCCAGCGTGCCTGTAGTCAGGTTGATGAGCTGCATATCATTATGGGGTTTGACGACACCCGTGACCGCGCGTTGTTTGAAGATAGCGCCATGTCGCAGCAACCAACGGTGCCGGATCGTCTGCGCTGGTTATTGCAAACTTTTAAATATCAGAAAAATATCCGCATTCATTCCTTCAATGAAGAGGGCATGGAACCGTATCCGCACGGATGGGATGTGTGGAGCAACGGCATCAAAAAGTTTATGGCCGAAAAGGGCATTCAGCCGGATCTGATCTACACCTCGGAAGAAGCCGACGCGCCGCAGTATATGGAACATCTGGGGATCGAAACGGTGCTGATCGATCCGAAACGCACCTTTATGAGTATCAGTGGTGCGCAGATCCGCGAAAACCCGTTCCGCTACTGGGAATATATTCCTACCGAAGTGAAGCCGTTCTTTGTGCGTACTGTAGCGATCCTCGGTGGCGAGTCGAGCGGTAAATCCACTCTGGTAAATAAACTCGCTAACATTTTCAACACCACCAGTGCGTGGGAGTTTGGTCGTGATTATGTTTTTTCGCATCTTGGCGGTGACGAGATTGCGTTACAGTATTCTGACTACGATAAAATCGCGCTGGGACACGCACAATATATTGATTTTGCAGTAAAATACGCCAATAAAGTGGCGTTTATCGACACCGATTTTGTCACTACTCAGGCGTTCTGCAAAAAGTACGAAGGGCGTGAGCATCCGTTCGTGCAGGCGCTGATTGATGAATACCGTTTTGATCTGGTGATCCTGCTTGAGAATAACACCCCGTGGGTGGCGGATGGTTTACGTAGCCTTGGCAGTTCGGTGGATCGCAAAGAGTTCCAGAACCTGCTGGTGGAGATGCTCGAAGAGAACAATATCGAATTCGTGCGGGTCGAAGAGGACGATTACGACAGCCGTTTCCTGCGTTGTGTGGAGCTGGTGCGGGAGATGATGGGGGAGCAGGGATAAGACCCAATGCCTGATGAGACGCTTACCGCGTCTTATCAGGCCTGGAGTTTCACAACGTATTGAAATCGCTGTGTTTGTAGGCCGGATAAGGCGTTCACGCCGCACCCGGCATTTTACGCATTACTTCGCAATACGCTTGTACTTGATACGCTTCGGCTCCAGCGCGTCTGCGCCCAGCGTGCGTTTCTTGTACTCTTCGTACTCGGTAAAGTTACCTTCGAAGAACTCAACCTTACCTTCATCCTGGTAATCCAGAATGTGCGTGGCAATACGGTCGAGGAACCAACGGTCGTGCGAGATAACCATCGCGCAGCCAGGGAACTCCAGCAGGGCGTTTTCCAGCGCGCGCAGGGTTTCGATATCCAGATCGTTGGTCGGTTCGTCGAGCAGCAACATATTGCCGCCAACCTGCAGCAGCTTCGCCAGATGCAGACGACCACGCTCACCGCCGGAGAGTTCGCCAACACGTTTACCCTGATCAACCCCTTTAAAGTTAAAGCGGCCAACGTAGGCGCGGCTTGGCATCTCGGTGTTACCGATCTTCATGATATCCAGCCCGCCGGAAACTTCTTCCCAAACGGTTTTGCTGTTATCCATTGAGTCACGGAACTGATCAACCGACGCCAGTTTCACCGTTTCACCTAAAGTGATGGTGCCGCTGTCCGGCTGTTCCTGACCGGAGATCATGCGGAACAGGGTCGATTTACCCGCGCCGTTCGGCCCGATGATCCCGACGATCGCCCCTTTCGGGATCGAGAAGGTCAGATCATCAATCAGCAGGCGATCGCCGTAGGATTTACGCAGATTGCTGACTTCTAACACTTTATCGCCCAGACGTGGTCCAGGTGGAATAAACAGTTCGTTGGTTTCGTTACGTTTCTGGTATTCGGTGCTGTTCAGCTCTTCAAAGCGTGCCAGACGTGCTTTACCTTTCGACTGACGGCCTTTCGTGCCCTGACGTACCCACTCCAGCTCTTTTTCAATCGACTTACGACGCGCCGCTTCTTGCGAGGCTTCCTGCGCCAGACGCTGATCTTTTTGCTCCAGCCAGGAGGAGTAGTTACCTTCCCACGGAATACCTTCACCGCGGTCAAGTTCGAGGATCCAGCCCGCGACGTTATCGAGGAAGTAACGGTCGTGGGTAATCGCCACAACGGTCCCTTCGAAGTCATGCAGGAAGCGTTCCAGCCACGCTACGGATTCCGCATCCAGGTGGTTGGTCGGTTCGTCGAGCAGCAGCATGTCTGGTTTTTCCAGCAGCAGGCGGCACAACGCTACGCGACGACGCTCACCACCGGAGAGGTTAGCAATTTTCGCGTCCCAGTCCGGCAGACGCAGCGCATCCGCCGCACGCTCCAACTGAACATTCAGGTTGTGACCGTCGTGAGCCTGGATGATCTCTTCCAGACGGCCTTGCTCTGCGGCCAGCTTGTCAAAGTCTGCATCTGGATCGGCGTACAGCGCATACACTTCGTCCAGACGTTTCAGGGCATTAACTACTTCGGAAACCGCTTCTTCAACGGACTCACGTACAGTGTGTTCCGGGTTTAGCTGCGGTTCCTGCGGCAGATAGCCAATCTTGATATCTGGTTGTGGACGCGCTTCACCTTCGATGTCTTTATCAATGCCCGCCATAATGCGTAGCAGGGTAGACTTACCCGCGCCGTTCAGACCCAGAACGCCGATTTTTGCCCCGGGGAAGAAACTCAGAGAGATGTTTTTCAAAATATGACGTTTCGGCGGAACAACTTTGCCGACACGATGCATGGTATAAACGAATTGAGCCACGTTGGACTTCGCCTCTATGTTTATCGTGATGATGAGTTTTCAAAGGCGAAGTGTAGCCTGTTTCCCTGCCTAATCCCAGCCGGTCGATCACCCTCTCAGTAAAAGTAAAAAAGTGTCCATAACGTGGCGGAAACGGCAATGACTGGTTAGCATAAATCTATTACGCGGCATGACGCTGCATTGATGTATTTACACTTAGAGGAAGCGCTTGTGGAAAAAGCCAAACACGTTACCTGGCGGCTGTTGGCTGCCGGTGTCTGTCTGCTGACGGTCAGCAGCGTGGCGCGAGCCGACTCACTGGATGAGCAGCGTAGCCGCTACGCGCAAATCAAGCAGGCCTGGGATAATCGACAAATGGATGTGGTTGAGCAGATGATGCCATCCCTGAAGGATTATCCTCTTTATCCCTACCTGGAATACCGCCAGATTACCGATGACCTGATGAATCAACCGGCGGTCACGGTCACTAACTTTGTTCGCGCTAACCCCACGCTTCCTCCGGCTCGCACGCTGCAATCTCGTTTCGTCAATGAACTGGCGCGACGTGAAGACTGGCGCGGCCTGTTAGCTTTTAGTCCGGAAAAGCCAGGCACAACCGAAGCGCAATGTAATTACTACTATGCAAAATGGAATACCGGGCAGAGCGAAGAAGCCTGGCAGGGGGCGAAAGAGCTGTGGCTGACAGGAAAGAGCCAGCCTAACGCTTGTGACAAGTTATTTAGCGTCTGGCGCGCGTCCGGCAAACAAGATCCGCGGGCGTATTTAGAGCGTATCCGCCTGGCGATGAAGGCGGGTAATACCGGCCTGGTGACGGTGCTGGCAGGGCAGATGCCCGCCGATTACCAGACTATTTCTACGGCAATTATTTCACTGGCAAACAATCCCAATACGGTGCTGACTTTTGCACGAACGACCGGCGCGACTGATTTTACCCGTCAGATGGCCGCGGTGGCGTTTGCCAGTGTGGCGCGGCAGGATGTAGAAAACGCACGATTGATGATCCCTTCACTTGCCCAGGCACAACAGCTTAATGAAGATCAGATTCAGGAGCTACGTGATATCGTTGCCTGGCGTTTGATGGGCAACGATGTCACCGACGAACAGGCGAAGTGGCGTGATGATGCAATTATGCGTTCGCAATCCACGTCGTTGATTGAACGCCGTATAAGGATGGCGCTTGGCACCGGCGACCGTTCGGGGCTGAATACATGGCTGGCGCGCTTGCCGATGGAAGCGAAAGAGAAAGATGAATGGCGCTACTGGCAGGCGGATTTGCTGCTGGAACGTGGGCGTGAAGCTGAAGCAAAAGAGATTTTGCATCAACTCATGCAACAGCGTGGCTTCTACCCAATGGTTGCTGCGCAGCGCATAGGCGAAGAGTATCAACTGAAGATTGATAAAGTGCCGCAGAACGTCGATAGCGCCCTGACTCAGGGGGCGGAAATGGCGCGCGTGCGCGAGTTGATGTACTGGAACCTCGATAATACCGCCCGTAGCGAGTGGGCCAATCTGGTGAAGAGCAAGTCGAAAGCAGAGCAAGCGCAACTGGCGCGTTATGCTTTTAACAACCACTGGTGGGATCTCAGCGTTCAGGCGACGATTGCCGGGAAACTTTGGGATCATCTGGAAGAACGATTCCCACTGGCCTATAACGATCTCTTCGCACGTTACACTAACGACAAAGATATCCCGCAAAGCTATGCAATGGCGATTGCCCGTCAGGAGAGCGCCTGGAATCCGAAAGTGAAATCACCGGTAGGGGCCAGCGGGCTGATGCAGATTATGCCTGGTACGGCGACTCATACGGTGAAGATGTTCTCTATTCCTGGTTACAGCAGCCCGGCACAATTGCTTGATCCGGAAACGAACATCAACATTGGCACCAGCTATCTGCAATATGTTTATCAACAGTTCGGCAATAACCGTATTTTCTCATCCGCAGCATACAACGCCGGGCCGGGGCGGGTGCGCACCTGGCTTGGTAACAGCGCCGGGCGTATCGATGCGGTGGCATTTGTCGAGAGTATCCCATTCTCCGAGACGCGTGGTTATGTGAAGAACGTATTGGCTTATGACGCGTACTATCGCTATTTCATGGGCGATAAACCGACGTTGATGAGCGCCACGGAATGGGGGCGTCGTTACTGAACTGATCTGCACGTTTATGATATGCTATCGTACTCTTTAGCGAGTACAACCGGGGGAGGCATCAGGCTTCCCCCGCTAACAATGGCGACACACTATGGCCCAACAATCACCCTATTCAGCAGCGATGGCAGAACAGCGTCACCAGGAGTGGTTACGTTTTGTCGACCTGCTTAAGAATGCCTACGAAAACGATCTCCATTTACCGTTGTTAAACCTGATGCTGACGCCGGATGAGCGCGAAGCGTTAGGGACTCGTGTGCGTATTGTCGAAGAGTTGTTGCGCGGTGAAATGAGTCAGCGCGAGTTAAAAAATGAACTCGGTGCGGGCATCGCGACGATTACGCGTGGATCTAACAGCCTGAAAGCGGCACCCGTCGAGCTACGTCAGTGGCTGGAAGGCGTGTTGCTGAAAAGCGATTGATTTTGTAGGCCTGATAAGACGCATCAGCGTCGCATCAGGCATCGTGCACCGAATGCCGGATGCGGCGTGAACGCCTTATCCGTCCTGCAATGGCTGATACACGGCATTATGAAACGGACTTAGCGCCAGGATCACCGCCTGGTGATAGACACTGGCGCGGGTGAGTTTCCCGGCGGTAAACACGCCGATCGCCCCTTCTTTACGACCAATCTCATCAATGCCGGTATAGCGCGACATTACTGGCCCAAGCGCCTCGCCCTCACGCACTTTTTCCAGAATCACCTCAGGCAACGGCAAGGTTGCCGAACGTGCTTCACCACGCTGGCTGGCGTTTTCAATTACCACCCAACTGAAGGTGCTGTCACCATCTATACCCGCTTCAATGGCCACCCAAAAATCAGCCTCTGGACGTAAACGGCGGGCATTTGCTACCCGATTTCGTGCGCCAGCGCGCGTTTCCTCACTACCAAAAGGCTGTTCCGGTACGCCGCTCTCGACGACAACGGATTCAATATGGCAGGATCCTTCGTCGAAGATCTCGTGAAATGCCTGCAAAATGGCCTGAATCTTAGCGGGGTTAGTGGTCGCACAGACAACATGGTGCATAATCAGGATTACTCAAAAAATTAACGTTAAAGCAGTATACGGAAAAAAAGCATGTTACAGGTATACCTTGTCCGCCACGGCGAAACGCAGTGGAACGCCGAGCGGCGTATTCAGGGCCAGTCTGACAGCCCGCTAACCGCAAAAGGTGAGCAACAGGCAATGCAGGTGGCGAACCGTGCCAAAGAACTTGGCATCACCCACATTATCAGTAGCGATTTAGGTCGCACCCGGCGTACAGCGGAAATCATCGCCCAGGCTTGCGGTTGTGACATCATCCTTGATCCCCGCCTGCGTGAGTTAAATATGGGGGTGCTGGAAAAAAGACATATTGATTCTCTGACCGAAGAAGAAGAGAACTGGCGTCGCCAGTTAGTGAATGGCACCGTTGACGGGCGTATTCCTGAAGGCGAGTCAATGCAGGAACTGAGCGATCGCGTCAATGCCGCACTGGAATCTTGTCGGGATTTACCGCAGGGAAGTCGACCGCTGCTGGTGAGTCACGGTATCGCGCTGGGGTGTCTGGTGAGTACCATTCTGGGCTTACCGGCGTGGGCAGAACGCCGTTTACGCCTGCGTAACTGTTCTATTTCGCGCGTGGATTACCAGGAAAGCCTGTGGCTGGCGTCTGGCTGGGTTGTTGAAACTGCAGGGGACATCTCGCATCTGGACGCCCCTGCATTAGATGAGTTACAGCGTTAACGACGCACTGGAATCAGCAGTTCGCAGCGCAGATTAATTGGGCGATCTCCCGCTTTGGCATCTTCTGCCGGGTAGTATCGCTCAATATCCTGACCTTTACGGCGTGTCAGGTTGAGCATTGGCATGCATGTTCCGTATACCGTCAGGATAAACTCCTGCACGCCTGTTCCCAGACCTTCGTAGGTAAACATCACATATTCGCCGCCTTGCAACATCACTGGATGCCCGGTTAATACATAGCCGTCAGCCTGATCCTGGGCTAACGCAGTGGTGTAGAACACCTCTTGTTCGTCGTCTTTATCCTGGCTTGGGCGCGTTTCATTCAGACCGTAAAGTACTGGCGGAATAGAAGGCGAGTTGCCGAGAAAATCATGCCAGAACTGGTAGCGCATTTCGTGGCGGAAATCAGAGATTTGCTCCAGCGAGCAGGAGTAGCTCTGGGTAACACCAATCAGCGGCGTATCTTCCAGGGTGACAAATTTGTGTTCTGGCATAGTGAATTCACCCAGACGTAGCGGTGGGCGAATGCCAAAAGCACTCCATTCCGGGGAACGACGGTACAGCGCAGGTGTTTGAGCAAATTGCTTTTTAAATGCGCGGGTAAATGTCTGTTGAGAGTCGAAGCGGTACTGCAGCGCAATATCCAGAATCGGGCGCGCGGTCAGGCGTAGTGCTACCGCTGATTTCGACAAACGACGAGCACGAATATACGCGCCAATAGCATGGCCAGTGACATCTTTAAACATTCTCTGTAAGTGCCACTTGGAATAACCTGCTTTCGCCGCTACATTGTCGAGCGACAGGGGCTGATCCAGATGACCTTCCAGCCAGATTAAAAGGTCGCGAATAATGCCGGCCTGATCCATAAAATTTCCTCATCCTTTCAACAACGAGCACCTGACATCAGGTAATTGGATAATAGCATTTTTTGTTGTTTTAGCATTCAGTGTTTTTTTCTTAGTAGAGTATGTTTCAGGTCTTTACGGGAATAAAAGTATTGAGATTTTGTTCTTAATCAATATGTTATTTACCGTGACGAACTAATTGCTTAATGTAACTTATAAAAATGGTAACAATATGAAATACAAGCATTTGATCCTATCTTTAAGCCTGATAATGCTGGGGCCGTTGGCACATGCGGAAGAAATTGGTTCGGTTGATACCGTATTTAAAATGATCGGCCCGGATCACAAAATTGTCGTAGAAGCCTTCGACGATCCCGATGTAAAAAATGTCACCTGCTATGTGAGCCGGGCGAAAACGGGCGGTATTAAAGGCGGATTGGGGCTGGCGGAAGATACTTCCGACGCGGCTATTTCCTGCCAGCAAGTCGGACCGATTGAACTGTCAGAACGCATTAAAAACGGCAAAGCCCAGGGCGAAGTGGTATTCAAGAAACGTACATCGCTGGTCTTTAAGTCGTTACAGGTCGTGCGCTTCTATGATGCCAAACGCAATGCGCTCGCCTATCTGGCTTACTCCGACAAAGTTGTCGATGGTTCACCGAAAAATGCCATCAGCGCCGTCCCTGTCATGCCGTGGCGACAATAACAGAGGCGATTTATGCAACGGGAAACGGTCTGGTTAGTAGAAGACGAGCAAGGGATAGCCGACACGCTGGTCTACATGTTGCAGCAGGAAGGTTTTGCCGTCGACGTTTTTGAGCGGGGCTTGCCGGTGCTCGATAAAGCGCGCCAGCGGGTTCCCGACGTTATTATTCTCGATGTTGGTCTGCCTGATATCAGCGGCTTTGAATTATGCCGCCAGTTGCTGGCGATCCATCCGGCGTTGCCTGTGCTGTTCCTGACGGCCCGTAGTGAAGAGGTCGATCGTCTGCTTGGGCTGGAAATTGGTGCTGACGACTACGTGGCTAAACCGTTTTCACCTCGCGAAGTGTGCGCCAGAGTGCGCACCTTGCTGCGTCGGGTGAAGAAATTTTCTACGCCGCCTCCCGTCATCCGTATTGGTCATTTTGAACTGAATGAACCTGCGGCGCAGATAAGCTGGTTTGACACGCCATTAACGCTGACGCGATACGAGTTTTTATTGCTGAAAACGTTACTCAAGTCGCCAGGCCGCGTCTGGTCACGCCAGCAATTGATGGATAGTGTCTGGGAAGACGCGCAGGACACTTACGATCGCACCGTCGATACCCACATTAAAACGCTGCGTGCCAAGCTGCGCTGCATCAATCCCGAGCTTTCACCGATTAATACCCACCGCGGCATGGGATACAGCCTGAGGAGTCTGTAATGCGCATCGGCATGCGACTGTTGCTGGGCTATTTTTTACTGGTAGCAGTGGCTGCCTGGTTCGTGCTGGCTATTTTTGTCAAAGAAGTTAAACCGGGCGTGCGAAGGGCGACGGAAGGGACGTTGATCGACACCGCAACGTTGCTGGCGGAGCTGGCGCGCCCTGATTTGCTCTCTGGCGATCCTGCGCATGGGCAATTGGCACAGGCGTTTGACCAACTACAAAATCGCCCGTTTCGCGCCAATATCGGCGGCATTCACAAAGTGCGCAACGAATACCATGTTTATATGACTGATGCACAGGGCAAAGTTTTGTTCGACTCGGCAAATAAAGCCGTTGGGCAGGATTACTCACGCTGGAATGATGTCTGGCTAACGTTGCGCGGTCAGTATGGCGCGCGCAGTACGTTGCAAAATCCCGCCGATCCCGAAAGTTCTGTGATGTATGTTGCTGCCCCCATTATGGACGGCTCGCGGCTTATTGGTGTTTTGAGCGTAGGCAAACCGAACGCGGCGATGGCGCCGGTGATTAAACGCAGCGAGCGGCGAATATTATGGGCGAGCGGCATTTTGCTGGGAATTGCACTGGTGATTGGTGCCGGAATGGTTTGGTGGATCAACCGCTCCATTGCCCGACTCACCCGTTATGCTGATTCCGTCACCGATAATAAACCCGTTCCGCTCCCTGATCTTGGCAGTAGCGAGTTGCGTAAGTTAGCGCAGGCGTTGGAAAGTATGCGCGTGAAGCTGGAAGGGAAAAACTATATTGAGCAGTATGTCTACGCGTTAACCCATGAGCTGAAAAGTCCGTTGGCAGCAATTCGTGGCGCGGCGGAAATCTTACGCGAAGGACCGCCACCGGAAGTGGTAGCCCGTTTTACCGACAATATTTTGACACAAAACGCGAGAATGCAGGCGCTGGTTGAAACGCTACTACGCCAGGCAAGACTGGAAAATCGTCAGGAGGTCGTTCTTTCTGCGGTTGATGTGGCGGCATTATTTCTCCGCGTCAGCGAAGCGCGCACCGTACAGTTGGCAGAAAAAAATATCACTCTGCATGTTATGCCCATCGAGGTTAACGTTGTTGCTGAACCGGCGTTGCTGGAACAGGCGCTGGGGAATTTACTGGATAACGCCATCGATTTTACCCCCGAGCATGGCTGTATAACGCTTAGTGCTGAGGTGGATCAGGAGCAAGTTACGCTTAACGTGCAGGATACCGGTAGCGGCATTCCTGACTACGCGCTGTCGCGTATTTTTGAACGCTTTTACTCTTTGCCGCGCGAGAATGGACAAAAAAGCAGTGGGTTGGGACTGGCGTTTGTCAGCGAAGTTGCCCGTTTGCTTAATGGTGAAGTCACACTGCGCAACGTGCCGCAAGGCGGCGTGCTGGCCTCGCTCCGACTTCACCTGCACTTCACATAACTTCAAATTCTTCCCACATAGTCTTCATACACTGCAGCCATTGCAAAGGAGAAGACTATGTTGAAATCCCCCCTGTTCTGGAAAATGGCCACTTTGTTTGGTGCCGTGTTGCTGCTGTTAATTCCATTAATGTTGATTCGGCAGGTGATTGTCGAACGTGCCGATTACCGTAGTGATGTTGAGGATGCAATTCGTCAAAGCACCAGTGGGTCGCAAAAGTTGGTCGGGCCGCTCATCGCTATCCCTGTAACTGAGCTTTATACGGTGCAGGAAGAAGAAAAAACCGTGGAGCGGAAACGAAGTTTTATCCATTTCTGGTTACCTGAGTCGTTGATGGTTGATGGCAATCAGAACGTGGAAGAACGGAAGATAGGCATTTATACCGGTCAGGTCTGGCACAGTGATTTAACGCTAAAAGCCGATTTTGACGTTTCGCGTCTTAGCGAACTCAACGCGCCCAATATCACCTTAGGCAAGCCGTTTATTGTGATTAGTGTAGGTGATGCGCGTGGCATTGGGGTGGTGAAAGCACCTGAACTTAACGGAACGACGCTGACCATTGAACCTGGAACAGGGTTAGAGCAAGGCGGGCAGGGCGTGCATATTCCTTTAACCGAAGGGAACTGGCTGAAGCAGAACCTGAAGCTGAATATGGCGCTGAATTTAAGCGGAACAGGGAGCCTTTCCGTGGTGCCGACGGGGCGTAATAGCGAATTGACCTTAACCAGTAACTGGCCGCACCCCAGTTTTTTAGGTGATTTTTTGCCCGCAAAACGGGAGGTCAGCGAGACCGGTTTTCAGGCGCAATGGCAAAGTAGTTGGTTTGCCAATAACCTCGGTGAGCGTTTTGCTTCAGGCAATAATACCCGTTGGGACAATTTCCCGGCGTTTAGCGTCGCAGTCACTACGCCAGCCGATCAGTATCAATTAACGGACCGGGCGACCAAATACGCCATTTTGCTCATTGCGCTGACTTTTATGGCCTTCTTTGTTTTTGAAATGCTAACCGCACAACGTTTACACCCAATGCAATATTTGCTGGTGGGGCTGTCATTGGTGATGTTTTATTTACTCTTGCTGGCGTTTTCTGAACATACCGGTTTTACCGTGGCCTGGATAATCGCCAGCCTGATAGGGGCGTTAATGAACGGTGTTTACTTGCAGGCGGTATTAAAAGGTTGGCGCAACAGCATGTTGTTTACCCTGGCTTTGTTGTTGCTGGATGGTGTGATGTGGGGACTGCTGAATTCTGCCGATAGCGCGCTGTTGTTGGGGACGAGTGTGCTGGTGGTGGCGCTGGCAGGTATGATGTTTGTGACTCGCAATATCGACTGGTATGCGTTTTCAATGCCGAAAATGAAAATCAGTAAAGAAGTCACAACGGACGATGAGTTACGTATCTGGAAATAATATTGGCTAATAAAAACGGCGCTAAAAAGCGCCGTTTTTTTGACGGTGGTAAAGCCGATTAATCTTCCAGATCACCGCAGAAGCGATAACCTTCACCGTGAATGGTGGCGATGATTTCCGGCGTATCCGGCGTAGATTCGAAATGCTTACGAATACGACGGATCGTCACGTCTACAGTACGGTCATGTGGTTTCAGCTCACGGCCGGTCATTTTCTTCAGCAGTTCAGCACGGGACTGAATTTTGCCAGGGTTTTCACAGAAGTGAAGCATGGCGCGGAACTCGCTGCGCGGCAGTTTGTACTGCTCGCCATCAGGGCCGATCAACGAACGGCTGTTGATGTCCAGTTCCCAACCATTGAACTTGTAGCTTTCAACGCTACGGCGTTCTTCGCTGACAGTACCCAGATTCATGGTACGAGACAGCAGGTTGCGTGCACGGATAGTCAGTTCACGCGGGTTAAACGGTTTGGTGATGTAGTCATCTGCACCGATTTCGAGGCCGAGAATTTTATCGACTTCGTTGTCACGGCCAGTCAGGAACATCAACGCAACATTCGCCTGCTCGCGCAGTTCACGCGCTAACAGAAGACCGTTCTTACCCGGCAGATTGATATCCATGATCACCAGGTTGATGTCATATTCAGAGAGGATCTGATGCATTTCCGCGCCATCTGTCGCTTCGAAAACATCATAGCCTTCCGCTTCGAAAATACTTTTCAACGTGTTGCGTGTTACCAACTCGTCTTCAACGATAAGAATGTGCGGGGTCTGCATGTTTGCTACCTAAATTGCCAACTAAATCGAAACAGGAAGTACAAAAGTCCCTGACCTGCCTGATACATGCTGCAAATTAACATGATCGGCGTAACATGACTAAAGTACGTAATTGCGTTCTTGATGCACTTTCCATCAACGTCAACAACATCATTAGCTTGGTCGTGGGTACTTTCCCTCAGGACCCGACAGTGTCAAAAACGGCTGTCATCCTAACCATTTTAACAGCGACATAACAGGCTAAGACGTGCCGGACACCCAATAAAACTACGCTTCGTTGACATATATCAAGTTCAATTGTAGCACGTTAACAGTTTGATGAAATCATCGTATCCAAATGCTAGCTTTCGTCACATTATTTTAATAATCCAACTAGTTGCATCATACAACTAATAAACGTGGTGAATCCAATTGTCGAGATTTATTTTTTATAAAATTATCCTAAGTAAACAGAAAGATATGTAGCGTTTTTTAACAATTAAACGGTTAGTACAGTCAGGAAATAGTTTAGCTTTTTTTAAGCTAAGTAAAGGGCTTTTTCTGCGACTTGCGTTAATATTTTGTAAATTCTCTCCGCGCAGTAAGTTGACATTCATCACCCTGTTCGCGGTTATTTGGTCAAGAAGAGTAGCAACATGCGTATAACGATTATTCTGGTCGCACCCGCCAGAGCAGAAAATATAGGTGCAGCGGCGCGGGCAATGAAAACAATGGGATTTAGCGAACTGCGCATTGTCGATAGCCAGGCCCATCTGGAGCCAGCCACCCGCTGGGTTGCACATGGCTCCGGTGATATTATTGATAATATTAAAGTTTTTCCAACACTGGCTGAATCTTTACACGATGTCGACTTTACTGTCGCCACCACTGCGCGTAGCCGGGCGAAATATCATTACTATGCGACGCCGGTGGAACTGGTGCCGTTGTTGGAGGAAAAATCGACGTGGATGAATCATGTGGCGTTGGTATTTGGCCGGGAAGATTCCGGTCTGACAAACGAAGAACTGGCGCTGGCTGATATTCTTACTGGCGTGCCGATGGTGGCAGATTACCCTTCGCTTAATCTGGGGCAGGCGGTGATGGTTTATTGCTATCAATTAGCAACATTAATACAACAACCGACGAAAAGTGACGCAACGGCAGACCAACATCAACTGCGTGCTTTACGCGAACGAGTCATGTCATTGTTAACGACGTTAGCGGTGGCAGATGACACAAAACTGATCGACTGGTTACAACAACGCCTGGGACTTTTAGAGCAACGAGACACCGCAATGTTGCACCGTTTGCTGCATGATATTGAAAAAAATATCACCAAATAAAAAACTGTATGGAATGTTATCTTTAGGTTTTAATTCTGACTGCAACGGGAAATATGTCTCAGTGTGGATTAAAAAAAGAGCACTTGCCAGCAGCTTATGGACGGGTAGCCTTCCGTGAGTAAATTAAAATATTATTGACTTAGGTCACTAAATACTTTAACCAATATAGGCATAGCGCACAGACAGATAAAAATTACAGAGTACACAACATCCATGAAACGCATCAGCACCACCATTACCACCACCATCACCATTACCACAGGTAACGGTGCGGGCTGACGCGTACAGGAAACACAGAAAAAAGCCCGCACCTGACAGTGCGGGCTTTTTTTCGACCAAAGGTAACGAGGTAACAACCATGCGAGTGTTGAAGTTCGGCGGTACATCAGTGGCAAATGCAGAACGTTTTCTGCGGGTTGCCGATATTCTGGAGAGCAATGCCAGGCAGGGGCAGGTGGCTACCGTCCTCTCTGCCCCCGCCAAAATTACCAACCATCTGGTGGCGATGATTGAAAAAACCATTAGCGGCCAGGATGCTTTACCCAATATCAGCGATGCCGAACGTATTTTTGCCGAACTTCTGACTGGACTCGCCGCCGCCCAGCCGGGATTCCCGCTGGCGCAACTGAAAACGTTTGTCGATCAAGAATTTGCCCAAATTAAGCATGTCCTGCACGGTATTAGCCTGCTGGGACAATGTCCGGACAGCATCAACGCTGCGCTTATCTGCCGTGGTGAAAAAATGTCGATCGCTATTATGGCCGGTGTACTGGAAGCGCGCGGTCACAACGTTACCGTTATCGATCCGGTCGAAAAACTGCTGGCAGTCGGTCATTACCTCGAATCTACCGTCGATATTGCCGAATCTACCCGCCGTATTGCTGCAAGCCGCATTCCGGCTGACCACATGGTGCTGATGGCTGGTTTCACCGCCGGTAACGAAAAAGGCGAACTGGTGGTGCTGGGGCGCAATGGTTCCGACTACTCCGCTGCGGTACTGGCTGCTTGTTTACGCGCCGATTGCTGCGAGATCTGGACGGACGTTGACGGTGTTTATACCTGCGACCCGCGTCAGGTGCCCGATGCGAGGTTGTTGAAGTCGATGTCCTATCAGGAAGCGATGGAGCTTTCTTACTTCGGCGCTAAAGTTCTTCATCCTCGCACCATTACCCCTATCGCCCAGTTCCAGATCCCTTGCCTGATTAAAAACACCGGAAACCCACAAGCGCCCGGTACGCTTATTGGCGCCAGCCGTGACGAAGACGAGCTACCGGTAAAAGGGATTTCCAATCTGAATAATATGGCGATGTTCAGCGTTTCCGGTCCAGGAATGAAGGGGATGGTTGGCATGGCGGCACGTGTGTTTGCTGCAATGTCACGTGCCAGAATTTCGGTGGTGCTGATTACCCAATCGTCTTCCGAATACAGTATCAGTTTCTGCGTTCCACAAAGCGACTGTGCACGCGCTGAACGGGCGATGCAGGAAGAGTTCTACCTTGAACTAAAAGAAGGTTTACTGGAGCCGCTGGCGGTCACTGAACGACTGGCAATAATTTCGGTGGTGGGTGATGGTATGCGCACCTTGCGCGGGATCTCAGCGAAATTCTTTGCCGCGCTGGCTCGCGCCAATATCAATATTGTCGCCATTGCCCAGGGGTCTTCTGAACGCTCAATCTCCGTGGTGGTAAATAACGATGACGCGACGACGGGTGTGCGTGTAACCCACCAGATGCTGTTCAATACCGATCAGGTTATCGAAGTCTTTGTGATTGGCGTCGGTGGCGTTGGCGGTGCGCTGCTGGAGCAACTGAAGCGTCAGCAAAGCTGGCTGAAGAACAAACATATCGACTTACGTGTCTGCGGCGTTGCCAACTCGAAGGCGTTGCTGACCAATGTGCATGGCCTTAACCTGGAAAACTGGCAGGAAGAACTGGCGCAAGCCAAAGAGCCGTTTAATCTCGGGCGTTTAATTCGCCTGGTGAAAGAATATCATCTGTTGAACCCGGTGATTGTCGACTGCACCTCCAGCCAGGCGGTGGCGGATCAATATGCCGACTTCCTGCGTGAAGGTTTCCACGTGGTGACGCCGAATAAAAAGGCCAACACCTCGTCGATGGATTACTACCATCAGTTGCGTTACGCGGCGGAAAAATCACGGCGTAAATTCCTCTACGACACCAATGTCGGTGCGGGATTGCCGGTTATTGAGAACCTGCAAAACTTGCTCAGCGCTGGCGATGAATTGATGAAATTCTCCGGCATTCTTTCTGGCTCGCTCTCGTTTATCTTCGGCAAGTTAGATGAAGGTATGAGCTTCTCTGAAGCGACCACGCTGGCGCGGGAAATGGGTTATACCGAACCGGATCCGCGAGATGACCTGTCCGGTATGGATGTGGCGCGTAAGCTGTTGATTCTCGCCCGTGAAACCGGGCGTGAACTGGAACTGGCGGATATTGAAATCGAACCTGTGCTGCCAGCCGGGTTTAACGCTGAGGGTGATGTTGCGGCTTTTATGGCGAACCTGTCACAGCTTGACGATCTCTTTGCCGCACGCGTGGCGAAGGCTCGTGATGAAGGCAAAGTTTTGCGCTATGTTGGCAACATTGATGAAGATGGTGTCTGCCGCGTGAAGATTGCTGAAGTGGATGGTAACGATCCGCTGTTCAAAGTGAAAAACGGCGAAAACGCATTAGCCTTCTATAGCCACTATTATCAGCCGCTGCCGCTGGTTTTGCGCGGTTACGGCGCGGGCAATGATGTTACGGCTGCCGGTGTCTTTGCCGATCTGCTACGCACCCTCTCATGGAAGTTAGGAGTCTGAAATGGTTAAAGTTTATGCTCCGGCTTCCAGTGCCAATATGAGCGTCGGGTTTGATGTACTCGGCGCGGCGGTAACGCCTGTTGATGGCGAATTGCTTGGGGATGTGGTGACGGTTGAGGCGGCAGAGGCATTCAGTCTCAACAACCTCGGACAGTTTGCCGACAAACTACCGTCAGAACCGCGAGAAAATATCGTTTATCAGTGCTGGGAGCGTTTTTGCCAGGAACTGGGCAAGCAAATTCCAGTGGCGATGACCCTGGAAAAGAATATGCCGATCGGTTCTGGCTTAGGTTCCAGCGCCTGTTCAGTGGTCGCGGCACTGGTCGCGATGAATGAGCACTGTGGCAAGCCGCTCAACGATACCCGCCTGTTGGCCTTGATGGGCGAGCTGGAAGGGCGTATTTCTGGCAGCATTCATTACGACAATGTGGCTCCGTGCTTTCTTGGCGGTATGCAGTTGATGATCGAAGAAAACGGCATCATCAGCCAGCAGGTGCCGGGGTTTGATGAGTGGTTGTGGGTGCTGGCGTATCCGGGGATTAAAGTCTCGACGGCAGAAGCTCGGGCTATTTTACCGGCGCAGTACCGCCGTCAGGATTGCATTGCTCACGGGCGGCATCTGGCGGGCTTCATTCACGCCTGCTATTCCCGTCAGCCTGAGCTTGCCGCGAAGCTGATGAAAGATGTTATCGCTGAACCCTACCGTGAACGTTTACTGCCGGGCTTCAGGCAGGCACGGCAGGCGGTAGCGGAAATCGGCGCAGTAGCGAGCGGTATCTCCGGCTCTGGCCCGACCTTGTTCGCTCTGTGTGACAAGCTGGATACCGCCCAACGCGTTGCTGACTGGTTGGGTAAGAACTACCTGCAAAATCAGGAAGGTTTTGTTCATATTTGCCGGCTGGATACGGCGGGCGCACGAGTACTGGAAAACTAAATGAAACTCTACAATCTGAAAGATCACAACGAACAGGTCAGCTTTGCGCAAGCCGTAACGCAGGGGTTGGGTAAAAATCAGGGGCTATTTTTTCCGCACGATCTACCGGAATTTAATCTGACCGAAATTGATGAGATGCTGAAGCTGGATTTCGTTACCCGCAGCGCGAAGATCCTCTCAGCGTTTATTGGTGATGAGATCCCGCAGGACGCACTGGAAGAGCGCGTGCGTGCAGCGTTTGCATTCCCGGCTCCGGTTGCCAAAGTTACAAGCGATGTCGGTTGCCTGGAACTGTTCCACGGGCCAACGCTGGCATTTAAAGATTTCGGCGGTCGCTTTATGGCGCAAATGCTGACTCATATTGCGGGCGATAAATCGGTGACTATTCTGACCGCGACCTCCGGCGATACCGGGGCGGCAGTGGCTCACGCGTTCTATGGTTTACCGAATGTAAAAGTGGTTATCCTCTATCCGCGCGGCAAAATCAGCCCACTGCAAGAAAAACTGTTCTGTACATTAGGTGGCAACATTGAAACTGTCGCTATCGACGGCGATTTTGATGCCTGTCAGGCACTGGTGAAGCAGGCGTTTGATGATGAAGAGCTGAAAGTGGCGCTTGGGCTGAACTCAGCTAACTCCATTAATATCAGCCGGTTGCTGGCGCAGATTTGCTACTACTTTGAGGCTGTGGCGCAGTTGCCGCAGGAGGCGCGGAACCAGTTGGTTGTCTCGGTGCCAAGCGGTAACTTCGGTGATTTAACTGCAGGCCTGCTGGCAAAATCTCTCGGTCTGCCGGTGAAGCGTTTTATCGCTGCCACTAACGTTAACGATACAGTGCCGCGTTTCCTGCACGACGGGCAGTGGTCGCCAAAAGCCACCCAGGCGACATTATCCAATGCGATGGATGTTAGCCAGCCGAATAACTGGCCGCGTGTGGAAGAGTTGTTCCGCCGCAAAATTTGGCAATTGAAGGAGTTGGGCTATGCGGCGGTGGATGATGAATCGACCCGGCAGACGATGCGCGAATTAAAAGATCTGGGATATACCTCAGAACCGCATGCTGCCGTGGCTTACCGTGCGCTGCGTGACCAGCTTCACCCAGGCGAATATGGTCTGTTCCTCGGCACCGCGCATCCGGCGAAATTTAAAGAGAGCGTGGAGGTAATTCTTGGTGAAACGCTGGAGCTGCCAAAAGAGCTGGCAGAACGTGCTGATTTACCGCTGCTTTCTCATAATCTGCCCGCTGATTTTGCCGCGCTGCGCAAGCTGATGATGAATCATAAGTAGTATCCATTAATTTCCTGAAAATGGCCGGGCTTGCGTTTATGCAGTTCGGCTTTTTTGTGGAGAAAATATGAGAAAAATCGACAGAAAAAAGGAGAAATTTTCAATAAATGCGGTAACTTAGCTCTTTTAATTGTAGAGAATGACAACGGGGATTCTTTTACCGTAAGCTCCGGATATCGGCCCATAACTGGCAATGATAAAAGGAGTCACCTGTGAAAAAGATGCAATCTATCCTGCTCGCACTTTCCCTGATTCTGGTCGCTCCTATGGCAGCGCAGGCAGAGGAAATAATGCTAGTACCATCAGTGAAATTACAGATTGGCGATCGCGATCATCGCGGTTACTACTGGGATGGCGGTTACTGGCGTGACCATAACTGGTGGTATAGAAATTACGAATGGCGAGATAATCGCTGGCACCCACACGGATCGCAGCCGCACCATAATTGGTATAATGATCATCGAAATGATCACCGCGGAGATCATCGAAACGATCACGGCGGCGAGCATCGTCCAGGTCCGGACAGACACCATCGGTAAACATAACTGCCGGATGACCTCCGGCATTTGAGACTGATGGAAAACGAAAAATTGCCTGATGCGCTACACTTATCAGGCCTACGTGATCTCTACAATATATTGAATCTGCATGCTTTTGTAGGCCGGATAAGGCGTTTACGCCGTATCCGGCATTTACCGCAAACTTAACGCAGCTCGTAGCGTTTAAACACCAGTTCGCTATTGCTGGAGGTGGCTTCATCAAAGAAGTAACCTTCACGATTAAAGCCAGTCAGTTGTTCTGGTTTGGTCAGGCGATTCTCAATAATAAAACGACTCATCAGGCCGCGCGCTTTCTTAGCGTAGAAACTAATAACCTTAAACTTGCCGTTCTTCTCATCGAGGAACACCGGCTTGATAATCTCAGCATTCAGTTTCTTCGGTTTCACTGATTTAAAATACTCATCTGACGCCAGGTTAATTACTACCTGATCGCCTTGCGCTTCGAGCGCCTCGTTCAGCTTGTTGGTGATCACATCACCCCAGAATTGGTACAGATCTTTGCCCCGGGCGTTCTCAAGACGGATCCCCATTTCCAGACGGTATGGCTGCATTAAATCGAGTGGACGCAGTACGCCATACAAACCGGAAAGCATACGCAGATGCTGCTGGGCAAAAGCGAAATCTTCTTCGCTGAAGGTTTCGGCCTGCAAACCGGTATAGACATCGCCTTTGAACGCCAGAATCGCCTGCCGGGCATTCTCCGGCGTGAAATCTGGCTGCCAGTCATGAAAGCGAGCGGCGTTGATACCCGCCAGTTTGTCGCTGATATGCATCAGCGTGCTAATCTGCGGGGGTGTCAGCTTCCGCGCTTCGTGAATAAGCTGCTGTGAGTGATCTAACAGCTCCGGCAACGTATAGCGCGTGGTAGCCAACGGGCTTTGATAATCAAGCGTTTTCGCAGGTGAAATCAGAATCAGCATATCCAGTCCTTGCAGGAAATTTACAGCGACTGTAGCAAAAAATGCGGATGAATTGATCGATAGTTGTGATTAGTCCTGCGAAACATCATCCCACGTATCAGGTGCGAGTTGCTGGCCGATGTCCGGGTAGCGCAGCGGATCAAACATCGGGCGTATGCCGAGTTTACGCTGGCGCAGATAATCACTGGCAATGGTATGCACTACCGGAGAGAGCAGCAAAATAGCGGTCAGATTAGTGATCGCCATACACGCCATAATAATATCAGCCAGTTGCCACATCATGGGGAGGCTAAGTAGCGTGCCACCAATCACGGTGGCAAAGATGCAGATACGCAGACACCAGATCGCTTTAGTGTTGTTCATACGTAAAAAGAAAAGGTTATTTTCCGCATAAATGTAATTGGCGACGATAGAGCTGAAGGCAAACAGAATCACCACTATTGTGACAAACTCTGCCCCCCAGGAACCCATTAGTGCTCGCATCGCTTTCTGGAGAAGCTGAATACCCTCCAGCGGCATATAGGTTGTACCGTTTCCGGCCAGCAATATTAGCATGGCGCTTGCCGTGCAGATGACCAGGGTGTCGATAAAAATGCCGATCATCTGAACAATACCTTGTGCTGCTGGATGCGGCGGCCAGGATGCTGCCGCCGCCGCTGCATTTGGTGTCGACCCCATTCCCGCCTCATTAGAAAACATACTGCGCTGAAAGCCGTTCGTAACTGCCTGGCTCAGGGTGTAACCCGCGGTGCCGCCTGCCGCTTCCTGCCAGCCAAAGGCGCTGTCAAAAATAGACCAAATGATGTGAGGAAGTTGCTCGATATTCATCGCACAAATAATCAGACTGGCGAGTACCCAAATTAATGCCATTACAGGGACAAACCATTGCATCAGTCGGGCGACACCATAAATACCGTGGGTTATCGCCAACAGGGCAAAGACAGCGAGTATGATGCCGGTTACTAATGGTGGGACATCAAACGCAAAATGCATCGCGCGGGCGACGGCGTTTGCCTGAACACCGCTGAAAATCAATCCGTAGGCGATGAGCAAAAAGATAGCGAATAGCACGCCCATCCAGCGCATCCCCAATCCACGCGCCATATACCATGCCGGACCACCGCGAAACTGCCCATTAGCGTCACGTTCTTTATAAAGTTGGGCAAGGGAACATTCGGCAAAAGAGGTCGCCATGCCGATAAACGCGGCAATCCACATCCAGAAGATGGCACCGGGTCCACCGGCAGTAATGGCCAGCGCAACACCGGCGAGGTTACCGCTGCCGACGCGCGCGGCAAGACTGGTACACAGTGACTGAAAAGACGTTAAGCCCCCCGGTTGTGGATGAACGCTATTTTTGAGACTTTTGCCAAACTGGCGAATGTAGCGAAACTGAACGAATCTGGTGCGAAAAGTGAACCAGCAACCTGCGCCGAAGAGCAGGTAGATCATCACTGATCCCCATAGAACACTGTTAATAAAAGAGAAAAAGTCAGGCATTCGTATCCCTCTTGTCGCCGGCACGCGGTTACATTCCTGTGTAAACGTTACCAATTGATTAAGAATTATATACGATGTGCATTGGTAGATAACGCTTGTGTAGCATACTTGAGTTTTTGCTTAAAAATGGCGAGCGATATCAACGCAGTGTCAGAAAACCTAAACAGTCTCGCCTGGCGATAACCCTCTCGTCTGCGGTTGCGCTGTCGTTGCGTCGTGATATCATCAGGGCAGACCGGTTACATCCCCCTAACAAGCTGTTTAAAGAGAAATACTATCATGACGGACAAATTGACCTCCCTTCGTCAGTACACCACTGTAGTGGCCGACACTGGGGACATCGCGGCAATGAAGCTGTATCAACCGCAGGATGCCACAACCAACCCTTCTCTCATTCTTAACGCAGCGCAGATTCCGGAATACCGCAAGTTGATTGATGATGCTGTCGCATGGGCGAAACAGCAGAGCAACGATCGCGCACAGCAAATCGTGGACGCGACTGACAAACTGGCAGTAAACATTGGTCTGGAAATCCTGAAACTGGTTCCTGGCCGTATCTCAACTGAAGTTGATGCACGTCTTTCCTATGACACCGAAGCGTCAATTGCAAAAGCAAAACGTCTGATCAAGCTCTACAACGATGCGGGTATCAGCAACGATCGTATTCTGATCAAACTGGCGTCTACCTGGCAGGGTATCCGTGCTGCTGAACAGCTAGAAAAAGAAGGTATCAACTGTAACCTGACTCTGCTGTTTTCCTTCGCCCAGGCGCGTGCTTGTGCAGAAGCTGGCGTATTCCTGATCTCTCCGTTTGTTGGCCGTATTCTTGACTGGTACAAAGCCAATACCGACAAGAAAGAGTACGCTCCGGCAGAAGATCCTGGCGTGGTTTCTGTATCGGAAATCTACCAGTACTACAAAGAGCATGGTTATGAAACCGTGGTTATGGGCGCAAGCTTCCGTAACATCGGTGAAATTCTGGAACTGGCAGGTTGCGACCGCCTGACCATTGCTCCGGCACTGCTGAAAGAACTGGCAGAGAGCGAAGGGGCTATTGAACGTAAACTGTCCTACACTGGCGAAGTGAAAGCGCGTCCGGCACGTATCACTGAGTCCGAGTTCCTGTGGCAGCACAACCAGGATCCAATGGCTGTAGATAAACTGGCGGAAGGTATCCGTAAGTTTGCTGTTGACCAGGAAAAACTGGAAAAAATGATCGGCGCTCTGCTGTAATCATTCTTAGCGTGGCCGGGAAGTCGGTCACGCTACCTCTTCTGAAGCCTGTCTGTCACTCCCTTCGCAGTGTATCATTCTGTTTAACGAGACTGTTTAAACGGAAAAATCTTGATGAATACTTTACGTATCGGCTTAGTTTCCATTTCTGATCGCGCGTCCAGCGGCGTTTATCAGGATAAAGGCATTCCTGCACTGGAAGAGTGGCTGGCATCGGCGCTGACGACGCCATTTGAGCTGGAAACCCGTTTAATCCCTGATGAGCAGGCGATCATTGAGCAAACCTTGTGTGAGCTGGTGGACGAAATGAGTTGCCATCTGGTGCTGACAACCGGCGGTACTGGCCCCGCGCGCCGTGACGTGACACCCGATGCAACGTTGGCAGTAGCCGATCGCGAGATGCCGGGTTTTGGCGAACAGATGCGCCAGATTAGCCTGCATTTTGTACCAACCGCGATCCTTTCGCGGCAGGTGGGCGTGATTCGTAAACAGGCATTGATTCTTAATTTGCCCGGTCAGCCGAAGTCCATCAAAGAGACGCTGGAAGGCGTGAAGGATGGCGAGGGCAATGTCGTGGTGCACGGTATTTTTGCCAGTGTGCCGTACTGCATTCAGTTGCTGGAAGGACCATACGTTGAAACGGCACCTGAAGTGGTAGCGGCATTCAGACCGAAGAGTGCAAGACGTGAAGTTAGCGAATAAAAAAATCCCCCCAGGCGGGGGGATCAGACTGATGACAAACGCAAAACTGCCTGATGCGCTACGCTTATCAGGCTTACGATCTTCCTGCAATATATTGAATTTGCATGATTATGTAGGCCGGATAAGGCGTTCACGCCGCATCCGGCATGAATAAAGCGCACGCTGATATCCCCCGTGCGGGGGATATCAAGCAATTAGTGGGATTCACCAATTGGCAGAACGGTGCGACCAAACTGCTCGTTCAGCACTTCACCCATTGCCAGGTAGATCGCGCTGGCACCGCAGATCAGACCTATCCAGCCTGCGAAGTGGATGATCGCAGCGTTACCGGCAATGTTACCGATAGCCAGTAGGGCAAACAGCACGGTCAGGCTGAAGAAAACGAATTGCAGAACGCGTGCACCTTTCAGCGTGCCGAAGAACATAAACAGCGTAAACACGCCCCACAGCCCCAGATAAACACCGAGGAACTGCGCATTCGGCGCGTCGGTCAGACCCAGTTTCGGCATCAGCAGAATCGCAACCAGCGTCAGCCAAAAAGAGCCGTAAGAAGTGAAGGCAGTTAAGCCGAAAGTGTTGCCTTTTTTATACTCCAGCAGACCGGCAAAAATTTGCGCGATACCGCCGTAGAAGATGCCCATGGCGAGAATAATACCGTCCAGAGCGAAATAACCCACGTTGTGCAGGTTAAGCAGAATGGTGGTCATGCCGAAGCCCATCAGGCCCAGCGGTGCCGGGTTAGCCAACTTAGTGTTGCCCATAATTCCTCAAAAATCATCATCGAATGAATGGTGAAATAATTTCCCTGAATAACTGTAGTGTTTTCGGGGCGCGGCATAATAATCAGCCAGTGGGGCAGTGTCTATGATCTTTTGATGGGAAAATGAAAATTTTCCCCGGTATCAGGTATCACACTTGAGTGGTGTTAACTATTCGCCGCAGGAAGGCGATTTGTAGTAGTGCCGGGATCGTGACGCGAAGGACGCTACCGCTGACGGCTTTAACCCCATTTAATGCGGCGCCACAGGCCTCCCTGACTCGCTTTAAAAGTCGCTTAACTGTAAATCGCCATGATCGGCGGTGAGTTGTATGTGTTTTACAACGCGGCAAACGGGGCATTGCAGTGCGGGATCGTTAGTTTCATTACGCGTCATGGCAATGACGTCGAGGATTTTATGGTCGTTAGCCTGCGCGGCACAGCACAACATAAGGCCAATAGCCAGGCTGACAGAAATCGTAAAAACAGATTTCATAAGGATTCTCCTTGTGGGGAGCACTAGGAGGACAAATAGCGACTGGTTTGTTGGCAGAGAAAACATGACGCATGAACGTAATATGTTATTTTTATTACAATTTTTTGGTGATAATTTTGTGTTGAATTCATCCTTTATAGGAATTAAATTCCAGTCCGTTTCTCGTCTTCTTCCGCCATATCGCGAAATTTCTGCGCAAAAGCACAAAAAATTTTTGCATCTCCCCCTTGATGACGTGGGTTACGACCCCATTTAGTAGTCAACCGCAGTGAGTGAGTCTGCAAAAAAATGAAATTGGGCAGTTGAAACCAGACGTTTCGCCCCTATTACAGACTCACAACCACATGATGACCGAATATATAGTGGAGACGTTTAGATGGGTAAAATAATTGGTATCGACCTGGGTACTACCAACTCTTGTGTAGCGATTATGGATGGCACCACTCCTCGTGTGCTGGAGAACGCCGAAGGCGATCGCACCACGCCTTCTATCATTGCCTATACCCAGGATGGTGAAACTCTGGTTGGTCAGCCGGCTAAACGTCAGGCAGTGACGAACCCGCAAAACACCCTGTTTGCGATTAAACGCCTGATTGGCCGCCGCTTCCAGGACGAAGAAGTACAGCGTGATGTTTCTATCATGCCGTTCAAAATTATTGCTGCTGATAACGGCGACGCATGGGTCGAAGTTAAAGGCCAGAAAATGGCACCGCCGCAGATTTCTGCCGAAGTGCTGAAAAAAATGAAGAAAACTGCAGAAGATTACCTGGGTGAACCGGTAACTGAAGCAGTTATCACCGTACCGGCATACTTTAACGATGCTCAGCGTCAGGCAACGAAAGACGCAGGCCGTATCGCTGGTCTGGAAGTAAAACGTATCATCAACGAACCGACCGCCGCTGCACTGGCTTACGGTCTGGACAAAGGTACAGGCAACCGTACTATCGCTGTTTATGACCTTGGTGGTGGTACTTTCGATATTTCCATTATCGAAATCGACGAAGTTGACGGTGAAAAAACCTTCGAAGTTCTGGCAACCAACGGTGATACCCACCTGGGTGGTGAAGACTTCGACAGCCGCCTGATCAACTACCTGGTTGAAGAATTCAAGAAAGATCAGGGCATTGACCTGCGTAACGATCCGCTGGCAATGCAGCGTCTGAAAGAAGCGGCAGAAAAAGCGAAAATCGAGCTGTCTTCTGCTCAGCAGACCGACGTTAACCTGCCGTACATCACTGCAGACGCGACCGGTCCGAAACACATGAACATCAAAGTGACTCGTGCAAAACTGGAAAGCCTGGTAGAAGACCTGGTGAACCGTTCCATCGAGCCGCTGAAAGTTGCTCTGCAGGACGCTGGCCTGTCCGTATCTGATATCGACGATGTTATCCTCGTTGGTGGTCAGACTCGTATGCCAATGGTTCAGAAGAAAGTTGCTGAATTCTTTGGTAAAGAGCCGCGTAAAGACGTTAACCCGGACGAAGCTGTGGCAATCGGTGCTGCCGTTCAGGGTGGTGTACTGACTGGCGACGTGAAAGACGTACTGCTGCTGGACGTTACCCCGCTGTCTCTGGGTATCGAAACCATGGGCGGTGTGATGACGACGCTGATCGCGAAAAACACCACTATCCCGACCAAGCACAGCCAGGTGTTCTCTACCGCTGAAGACAACCAGTCTGCAGTAACCATCCACGTGCTGCAGGGTGAACGTAAACGTGCGGCTGATAACAAATCTCTGGGTCAGTTCAACCTGGATGGTATCAACCCGGCACCGCGCGGTATGCCGCAGATCGAAGTTACCTTCGATATCGATGCTGACGGTATCCTGCACGTTTCTGCGAAAGACAAAAACAGCGGTAAAGAGCAGAAGATCACCATTAAGGCTTCTTCTGGTCTGAACGAAGATGAAATCCAGAAAATGGTACGCGACGCTGAAGCTAACGCCGAAGCAGACCGTAAGTTTGAAGAGCTGGTACAGACTCGCAACCAGGGCGACCATCTGCTGCACAGCACCCGTAAGCAGGTTGAAGAAGCAGGCGACAAACTGCCGGCTGACGACAAAACTGCCATCGAGTCTGCGCTGACTGCGCTGGAAACTGCTCTGAAAGGTGAAGACAAAGCCGCTATCGAAGCGAAAATGCAGGAACTGGCACAGGTTTCCCAGAAACTGATGGAAATCGCCCAGCAGCAACATGCCCAGCAGCAGACTGCCGGTGCTGATGCTTCTGCAAACAACGCGAAAGATGACGATGTTGTCGACGCTGAATTCGAAGAAGTCAAAGACAAAAAATAATCGCCCTATAAACGGGTAATTATACTGACACGGGCGAAGGGGATTTTCCTCTCCGCCCGTGCATTCATCTAGGGGCAAATTAAAAAAGATGGCTAAGCAAGATTATTACGAGATTTTAGGCGTTTCCAAAACTGCGGAAGAGCGTGAAATCAAAAAGGCCTATAAACGCCTGGCCATGAAATATCACCCGGACCGTAACCAGGGTGACAAAGAGGCCGAGGCGAAATTTAAAGAGATCAAGGAAGCTTATGAAGTTCTGACCGATTCGCAAAAACGCGCGGCATACGATCAGTATGGTCATGCGGCGTTTGAGCAAGGCGGCATGGGCGGCGGCGGTTTTGGCGGCGGCGCAGACTTCAGCGATATTTTTGGTGACGTTTTTGGCGATATTTTTGGCGGCGGACGTGGTCGTCAACGTGCGGCGCGTGGTGCTGATTTACGCTATAACATGGAGCTCACCCTCGAAGAAGCTGTACGTGGCGTGACCAAAGAGATCCGCATTCCGACTCTGGAAGAGTGTGACGTTTGCCACGGTAGCGGTGCAAAACCGGGTACGCAACCGCAGACCTGTCCGACCTGTCATGGTTCTGGTCAAGTGCAGATGCGCCAGGGGTTCTTTGCCGTACAGCAGACCTGTCCACACTGTCAGGGCCGAGGTACGCTGATCAAAGATCCGTGCAACAAATGTCATGGTCATGGTCGTGTTGAGCGTAGCAAAACGCTGTCCGTTAAAATCCCGGCAGGGGTGGACACTGGAGACCGCATCCGTCTTGCGGGCGAAGGTGAAGCGGGCGAGCACGGCGCACCAGCAGGCGATCTGTACGTCCAGGTTCAGGTTAAACAGCACCCGATTTTCGAACGTGAAGGTAACAACCTGTATTGCGAAGTGCCGATCAACTTCGCGATGGCCGCACTTGGTGGTGAAATCGAAGTGCCGACCCTCGATGGTCGCGTCAAACTGAAAGTGCCTGGAGAAACCCAGACCGGTAAGCTGTTCCGCATGCGTGGTAAAGGCGTGAAGTCTGTCCGCGGCGGTGCGCAGGGGGATTTACTGTGCCGCGTCGTGGTCGAAACACCGGTAGGTCTGAACGAGAAGCAGAAACAACTGCTGCAAGATCTGCAAGAAAGCTTCGGTGGCCCAACCGGCGAGCACAACAGCCCGCGTTCGAAGAGTTTCTTCGACGGCGTGAAGAAGTTTTTTGACGACCTGACTCGCTAATTTCCTGAAAAGCCCACCCGTGGGCAGGCTTGGGTAAAAACAAGGGTGCGTTGAAGATATGCGAGCACCTGTAAAGTGGCGGGGATCACTCCCCGCCGTTGCTCTTACTCGGATGTCGGGTAGCAGCGATCCATTGCTGTCTCGCCGCCCCCTAAGAACGGTACGTGCGAGTTTCCCCGCATACCGCTCAAGCCTTTATAAGCCTCCACCTTGTGGGAGACCAGCGTCATTACTATGTAGTTGTCGATGGCAGTTGGGATGGAGTAGGACTAAATTGCTCACATCATCGCTACCACCAAGAGATTTCTTGAGCAAATGATGAACATTCCATCCTGTATCACGATTAATCGGTTGCTCACATAAAGGGCAGCGCGATCCTTGCCTTTTCCATATAGCGAGAATCCTTTTCTGCCCCTGATGGGATTTCTTCCATGAGTAGTCCAGCCTTCTTTCGAAGTATGTGTCCCACTCGGGATCATATGGATTTGCCGCTCCCTTTATTTTTATATAGCGATTAATATGGATGTCGCTGGCCCGGGACAGAACATATTTCCTACCCTCCGGATCGACTCCATAAAATCGACCATGACACATTTTTATTGTCGTGTGGTACTTACGGAAGATCCATCTCCGGCCTTTGCCGGGATGTCTCCTTCTGCACCACTGCCAGATTTTGCGCCAGATTTGGTTGTCGACATAGTTAAATGTCTCGGCCGATGCTACATGTTGGTGATAGTTTGCCCACCCGGTGATGATTGGATTAAGCAGACTTATTAGCACCCATGCAGGAACCGTTCGGTTACCTTCAATAGTCTCTCTGATCTTGCTAAGAAATTGTTTAACGTTTTTCTTGGCTGGTCTGATTATGAGTTTTCTACCGAAGCGTCGGACGTGCTGCCCAAGAAAATCAAATCCGTCCGTAATGTGAGTGATGACCGTTTTCTCTTCGGATAAAGTCAGCCCTCTTTCTGCAAGAAATGATTTCACCAACGGAAGAACATTCTCTTCCAGAAGTTCCTTCGACTTTCCGGAAATGATGAAATCATCAGCATACCGGACGAAGTGAACTTGATGTTTCCTGAATGTTTTTGACCGTTTCGAACCAAAGCGATTTTGCAGCAGTCTTTCCAGTCCATCCAGGGCCATGTTTGCCAGAACTGGAGATATGATTCCTCCCTGGGGTGTACCCGAGAGAGTTTTGCTGAATATGCCTTTTTCGATGATCCCAGCTTTCAACCAATCACGGAGTATTTGCTTGTCCATAGGAATATTTTCAAGCAGCCACCCGTGGCTAATGTGTTCAAAGCATCCTTTAATATCGCCTTCCAGAACCCATTTCGAGGCGTTCCGGGAACTATACATATTACATACCTGTTGAATGGCGTCAGCCGTACATCGCGCTGGTCTGAAACCATAACTGTTGTGATCTGCATTAGTTTCCGATACAGGCTCTAATCCCAGCAGGTACAGGGCTTGCATTGCCCTGTCAAGCATGACGGGAATTCCTAACGGTCTTTTCTTGCCATTAGATTTGGGTATAAAAACTCTTTTTAGCGGTAGGGGCTTGTACCCTTTTCGCCTGAGTTTAAATATCGCTTCCCATTTTGATTCTGGAGTACTCCAGATTTGGCCATCCACTCCGGGGGTTTTACGCCCGCTATTTTCCGTAACTCGTTTCACCGCCAGTGCTCTGGCGCTGAATGAGCGAACCAGCAGTCGTTGCAGTCTACCAACTGTACGCCATTGCTGGTTACATGCCGCCTTTGCGATTCTTGTCTGTATGGTTTTAACGTGTTGATGGCATTTCTTCCAGTTAATGGAATGCCAACCTTTTCCGTTGATGACCGCAGTTACATTGTTAGATGTAATTTTCATACATGTCATCCAAAGAAACCTTCGCAGATGTTTCGCAATTAAAGACCAGATGGAAGTCAGCACGGTTTCCCGTTAAGGCAAATGTTGAACCTCTATCCGCACGATTACAGTCCGGCTTTCGCTTTTTCCATCCTCCTTTACCCGCATTCTCATCAGTTTGCCTTACAGTGCACCTGCCACTAGGGCGAGAATTCGGGCTTACCAAGTTCCGGCCAACATACAAAGAGTGGGTTAGGTTCTGTCTATCCGCCGGGGGAGTTGTTGTCCATGTATTCCCATTACGAACAGGAATAGCCTTACCCCTTACCTTTTGGTGCAAGCCTGTCAGCATCTTTGGCTTGTTTCACGTCACGACGTTTAACGACAGTTCACTGTGTTAACCATACCACCCAGCCTAGCGCTTTCGCCGCATGATGCTTGCAGCGATCAGATCTTCTCACGATTTACTGAAGCAATATTTGCTAAGCTACATTGTCCCGAGGGCTTCAGACAGAGCCGTTACCAGCCTTGCCTGCCTCAGTAGGCTACAACTAATGGAATAGTTGGTTTTGTATAAGTGATTTATCAAAACAATATGTTGGACGACTTCTTGTCGCACTCGTAAGCCGTGAAAACAGCAACCTCCGTCTGGCCAGTTCGGATGTGAACCTCACAGAGGTCTTTTCTCGTTACCAGCGCCGCCACTACGGCGGTGATACAGATGACGATCAGGGCGACAATCATCGCCTTATGCTGCTTCATTGCTCTCTTCTCCTTGACCTTACGGTCAGTAAGAGGCACTCTACATGTGTTCAGCATATAGGGGGCCTCGGGTTGATGGTAAAATATCACTCGGGGCTTTTCTCTATCTGCCATCCAGCTAATGCCTGAGACAGACAGCCTCAAGCACCCGCCGCTATTATACTATTCACTTTAATCCATTTGATTATATCAACCCCAATCCTGAAGACGCCTCGCATTTTTATGGCGTAATTTTTTAAGGATTCAATTAGTTAACGTTGATTTGTCCCTTTATTGCAATTATTGAGGACAAGTTGGATATATTTGAAATATCGCCCTAACAAACAGCTCTGGCTTACCACAAATTAATTATTACTTTTCCGAATAAATCCTTCAGAAATCGTGACCTTAAGCTATGATTATTGAGTTTTGAGGTCATCAGCCACCGCTTTCGGGCGTCAAAAAATCTTCCTCCGCTGGTGACGCAACCTCCTTTATAGATCGTAAAAAGCGAGCTATTCCTACATTATAATCTGATTTTAACGATGATTCTTGCGGGGTAAAATAGTAAAAACGATCTATTCACCTGAAAGAGAAATAAAAAGTGAAACATCTGCATCGATTCTTTAGTAGTGATGCCTCGGGAGGCATTATTCTCATTATTGCCGCTGTTCTGGCGATGATTATGGCCAACAGCGGCGCAACCAGTGGATGGTATCACGACTTTCTTGAAACGCCGGTTCAGCTTCGGGTTGGTTCACTTGAGATCAACAAAAACATGCTGTTATGGATAAATGACGCACTGATGGCGATATTTTTCCTGTTAGTTGGTCTGGAAGTTAAACGCGAACTGATGCAAGGATCGCTGGCCAGCCTGCGGCAGGCTGCGTTTCCGGTCATTGCCGCTATCGGCGGGATGATTGTCCCGGCATTGCTCTATCTGGCTTTTAACTATGCTGATCCTATCACTCGTGAAGGGTGGGCGATCCCGGCGGCTACTGACATTGCCTTTGCGCTTGGTGTACTGGCGTTATTGGGAAGCCGTGTGCCGTTAGCGCTGAAGATCTTTTTGATGGCGCTGGCTATTATCGATGATCTTGGTGCCATCATTATCATCGCCTTGTTTTACACCAATGACTTGTCGATGGCTTCTCTTGGCGTTGCTGCAGTGGCGATTGCTGTACTCGCTGTGTTGAACATGTGTGGCGTGCGCCGTACAGGGGTTTATATTCTGGTTGGTGTGGTGCTGTGGACGGCCGTGCTGAAATCAGGCGTCCATGCAACGCTGGCTGGGGTTATTGTTGGCTTCTTTATTCCGTTAAAAGAGAAACATGGGCGTTCTCCGGCGAAGCGCCTGGAGCATGTATTGCATCCGTGGGTGGCTTATCTGATCTTGCCGCTATTTGCTTTTGCCAATGCTGGTGTTTCTCTGCAAGGCGTGACGCTGGATGGCCTGACCTCCATTCTGCCATTAGGGATCATCGCCGGTTTGCTGATTGGCAAGCCGCTGGGTATTAGTCTGTTCTGCTGGCTGGCGCTGCGTTTGAAGCTGGCACATCTGCCAGAGGGAACGACTTATCAGCAAATTATGGCTGTTGGGATCCTGTGCGGTATCGGTTTTACTATGTCTATTTTTATCGCCAGCCTGGCCTTTGGTAGCGTAGATCCAGAACTGATTAACTGGGCGAAATTAGGCATTCTGGTCGGTTCAATCTCTTCGGCGGTAATTGGATATAGCTGGCTACGCATTCGTCTACGTCCATCTGTTTGATCGGGCGATGTACCGGGGAGCCATAAATGGCTCCCTTTTCATTGTTATCAGGGAGAGAAATGAGCATGTCTCATATCAATTACAACCACTTGTATTACTTCTGGCATGTCTACAAAGAAGGTTCTGTGGTTGGCGCAGCGGAGGCGCTTTATTTAACACCACAAACGATTACCGGGCAGATCAGGGCGCTGGAAGAGCGTCTGCAAGGGAAACTATTTAAGCGCAAAGGACGTGGCCTGGAACCCAGTGAACTGGGAGAACTGGTTTATCGCTATGCCGATAAAATGTTCACGTTAAGCCAGGAAATGCTGGATATCGTCAACTATCGCAAAGAGTCTAACTTATTGTTTGATGTTGGCGTTGCAGATGCACTTTCGAAACGCCTGGTCAGCAGTGTTCTGGATGCCGCAGTTGTAGAAGACGAGCAGATCCATCTACGCTGCTTTGAATCGACGCACGAGATGCTGTTGGAGCAACTGAGTCAGCATAAGTTGGATATGATCATCTCTGACTGTCCGATCGACTCCACCCAGCAGGAGGGACTATTTTCCATAAAAATTGGCGAGTGTGGTGTCAGTTTCTGGTGCACTAACCCGCTGCCAGAAAAACCGTTTCCAGCCTGTCTGGAGCAACGCCGCTTACTTATACCGGGGCGGCGCTCAATGTTGGGACGCAAGCTATTAAACTGGTTTAACTCCCAGGGATTGAATGTTGAAATTCTGGGGGAGTTTGATGATGCGGCGTTGATGAAAGCCTTTGGTGCGACGCACAATGCTATTTTTGTTGCACCTTCACTTTACGCCAATGATTTTTATACCGATAACTCGGTTGTGGAGATTGGTCGCGTTGAGAACGTCATGGAAGAGTACCATGCGATTTTTGCCGAAAGGATGATCCAGCACCCTGCGGTACAGCGTATTTGCAATACAGATTACTCTGCGCTGTTTACTTCAGCCGCGAAATAGCCATTCGTACTTTGCAGGCTACAGTGTTGGCCTGCTTTTGCTCGTTGGCATAAAAAAACCCGCTTGCGCGGGTTTTTTTACAAAGCTGACAACAAAAGGCGATTAAGCCAGTTTGTTGATCTGTGCAGCCAGGTTAGCCTTATGACGTGCAGCTTTGTTTTTGTGGATCAGACCTTTAGCAGCCTGACGGTCCACGATCGGTTGCATTTCGTTAAATGCTTTCAGTGCAGCAGCTTTGTCGCCAGCTTCGATAGCTGCGTATACTTTCTTGATGAAAGTACGCATCATAGAGCGACGGCTTGCGTTGTGCTTACGAGCCTTTTCAGACTGAATGGCGCGCTTCTTAGCTGATTTGATATTAGCCAAGGTCCAACTCCCAAATGTGTTCTATATGGACAATTCAAAGGCCGAGGAATATGCCCTTTTAGCCTTCTTTTGTCAATGGATTTGTGCAAATAAGCGCCGTTAATATGGCAGCGCTCGTTGCGTAGTGATGGCGCAGGATTCTACCAGCTTGCAGGGTGTGAATACAGCTTTTCCGCGAGAAAAATTGCAGCAGGCCGTTAGTTTCTTACCGTGATTTGCGCCATGGCAATGAAAAGCCACTTCTTTCTAATTTCAGTACTCAATCGCCGGTTAACCTTGACCGCTGTACAAGGTATACTCGGACGATTTTCACTGTTTTGAGCCAGACATGAAGCTGATACGCGGCATACAGAATCTCAGCCAGGCCCCGCAAGAAGGGTGTGTGCTGACTATTGGTAATTTCGACGGCGTGCATCGCGGTCATCGCGCGCTGTTGCAGGGCTTGCAGGAAGAAGGGCGCAGGCGCAACTTACCGGTGATGGTGATGATTTTTGAGCCTCAACCACTGGAACTGTTTGCCACCGACAAAGCCCCGGCACGCCTGACCCGGCTGCGGGAAAAACTGCGTTATCTTGCCGAGTGTGGCGTAGATTACGTGCTGTGCGTGCGTTTTGACAGGCGCTTTGCGGCGCTGACGGCGCAAAATTTTATCAGCGAACTACTGGTGAAGCAGTTGCGGGTAAAATTTCTTGCTGTGGGTGATGATTTCCGCTTTGGCGCTGGTCGTGAAGGCGATTTCTTGTTATTACAGAAAGCTGGCGCAGAATACGGCTTCGACATCACCAGTACGCAAACTTTCTGTGAAGGTGGCGTGCGTATCAGTAGTACTGCCGTGCGTCAGGCCCTGGCGGATGACAACCTGGCTCTGGCCGAAAGTTTACTGGGGCACCCGTTTGCCATCTCCGGGCGTGTTGTTCACGGTGATGAGTTAGGGCGCACTATTGGTTTCCCGACGGCGAATGTACCGCTGCGTCGTCAGGTTTCCCCGGTGAAAGGGGTTTATGCGGTGGAAGTGCTGGGCCTCGGTGAAAAACCGTTGCCTGGCGTCGCGAACATCGGCACGCGCCCAACGGTAGCAGGCATTCGCCAGCAACTGGAAGTGCATGTTCTGGATGTTGCAATGGACCTTTACGGTCACCATATACAAGTAGTGCTGCGTAAAAAAATACGCAGTGAGCAGCGATTTGCGTCGCTGGACGAACTGAAAGCGCAGATTGCGCGTGATGAATTAACCGCCCGCGAATTTTTTGGGCTAACAAAACCGGCTTAAGCCTGTTATGTAATCAAACCGAAATACGGAACCGAGAATCTGATGAGTGACTATAAATCAACCCTGAATTTGCCGGAAACAGGGTTCCCGATGCGTGGCGACCTCGCCAAGCGCGAACCGGGAATGCTGGCGCGTTGGACTGATGATGATCTGTACGGCATCATCCGTGCGGCTAAAAAAGGCAAAAAAACCTTCATTCTGCATGATGGCCCTCCTTATGCGAATGGCAGCATTCATATTGGTCACTCGGTTAACAAGATTCTGAAAGACATAATCATCAAGTCCAAAGGGCTTTCTGGATATGACTCGCCGTATGTGCCTGGTTGGGACTGTCACGGTCTGCCGATCGAGCTGAAAGTAGAGCAAGAGTTCGGTAAGCCGGGTGAGAAATTCACCGCAGCCGAGTTTCGCGCCAAGTGTCGCGAATATGCAGCGACCCAGGTTGATGGTCAGCGCAAAGACTTTATCCGTCTGGGGGTGCTGGGCGACTGGTCACATCCGTACCTGACTATGGACTTCAAAACCGAAGCCAACATCATCCGTGCGCTGGGCAAAATTATCGGCAACGGCCATCTGCACAAAGGTGCTAAACCGGTGCACTGGTGCGTAGACTGTCGTTCCGCGCTGGCGGAAGCGGAAGTTGAGTATTACGACAAAACCTCCCCGTCCATCGACGTCGCGTTCCACGCCGCCGATCAGGATGCGCTGAAAGCGAAATTTGGCGTTTCTGACGTTAATGGCCCGATCTCTCTGGTTATCTGGACCACAACGCCGTGGACCCTGCCTGCGAACCGCGCAATCTCTATTGCACCGGATTTCGACTATGCGCTGGTGCAGATCGACGGTCAGGCCGTGATCCTTGCGAAAGATTTGGTTGAAAGTGTGATGCAGCGTATCGGCGTTACCGAATACACCATCCTCGGCACGGTGAAAGGTGCGGAGCTGGAACTGCTGCGCTTTACCCATCCGTTTATGGGCTTCGATGTTCCGGCAATTCTTGGCGATCACGTCACGCTGGATGCCGGTACTGGTGCTGTTCACACCGCGCCTGGCCACGGCCCTGACGACTATGTTATCGGTCAGAAATACGGTCTGGAAACCGCTAACCCGGTTGGCCCGGACGGTACTTATCTGCCGGGAACTTACCCGACGTTAGACGGTGTGAACGTCTTCAAAGCGAACGATATTGTCGTTGCACTGTTGCAGGAAAAAGGCGCGCTGCTGCATGTTGAGAAGCTGCAGCACAGCTATCCGTGCTGCTGGCGTCACAAAACCCCAATCATCTTCCGTGCGACGCCACAGTGGTTCGTCAGCATGGATCAGAAAGGTCTGCGTGCGCAGTCACTGAAAGAGATCAAAGGCGTGCAGTGGATCCCGGACTGGGGCCAGGCGCGTATTGAGTCGATGGTCGCTAACCGTCCTGACTGGTGTATCTCCCGTCAGCGTACCTGGGGTGTACCGATGTCACTGTTCGTGCACAAAGACACTGAAGAGCTGCATCCGCGTACCCTTGAACTGATGGAAGAAGTGGCAAAACGCGTTGAAGTTGACGGCATCCAGGCGTGGTGGGATCTCGATGCAAAAGAGATCCTCGGTGACGACGCTGACCAGTACGTGAAAGTGCCGGATACGCTGGACGTATGGTTTGACTCCGGATCTACGCACTCTTCCGTTGTTGACGTGCGTCCGGAATTTGCCGGTCACGCTGCGGACATGTATCTGGAAGGTTCTGACCAACACCGTGGTTGGTTCATGTCTTCCCTGATGATCTCCACTGCGATGAAAGGCAAAGCGCCATATCGTCAGGTACTGACTCACGGCTTTACCGTGGATGGTCAGGGTCGCAAGATGTCTAAATCCATCGGCAACACCGTTTCGCCGCAGGATGTGATGAACAAGCTTGGCGCGGATATTCTGCGTCTGTGGGTGGCATCAACTGACTACACCGGCGAAATGGCCGTTTCTGACGAGATCCTGAAACGTGCTGCTGACAGCTATCGTCGTATCCGTAACACCGCACGCTTCCTGCTGGCAAACCTCAATGGTTTCGATCCGGCAAAAGATATGGTGAAACCGGAAGAGATGGTGGTACTGGACAGATGGGCCGTGGGTTGTGCGAAAGCGGCTCAGGAAGACATCATCAAGGCTTACGAAGCATACGATTTCCACGAAGTGGTACAGCGTCTGATGCGCTTCTGCTCCGTTGAGATGGGCTCTTTCTACCTCGACATCATCAAAGACCGTCAGTACACCGCCAAAGCAGATAGCGTGGCGCGTCGTAGCTGCCAGACTGCGCTGTATCACATCGCAGAAGCGCTGGTTCGCTGGATGGCACCGATCCTCTCCTTCACCGCGGATGAAGTGTGGGGTTACCTGCCGGGCGAACGTGAAAAATACGTCTTTACCGGTGAGTGGTACGAAGGTCTGTTTGGTCTGGCTGACAGCGAAGCGATGAACGATGCGTTCTGGGACGAGTTGCTGCAAGTGCGTGGCGAAGTGAACAAAGTCATTGAGCAAGCGCGTGCTGACAAGAAAGTGGGTGGCTCGCTGGAAGCGGCAGTAACCTTGTACGCAGAACCGGAACTGGCAGCAAAACTGAACGCGTTGGGCGATGAATTACGATTTGTCCTGTTGACCTCCGGCGCTACCGTTGCAGACTATAACAACGCACCTGCTGATGCTCAGCAGAGCGAAGTACTCAAAGGGCTGAAAGTCGCGTTGAGTAAAGCCGAAGGTGAGAAGTGCCCACGCTGCTGGCACTACACCCAGGATGTCGGCAAGGTGGCGGAGCATGCAGAAATCTGCGGCCGCTGTGTCAGCAACGTCGCCGGTGACGGTGAAAAACGTAAGTTTGCCTGATGAGTCAATCGATCTGTTCAACAGGGCTACGCTGGCTGTGGCTGGTAGTAGTCGTGCTGATTATCGATCTGGGCAGCAAATACCTTATCCTCCAGAATTTTGCTCTGGGGGATACGGTTCCGCTGTTCCCGTCGCTTAATCTGCATTATGCGCGTAACTATGGCGCGGCGTTTAGTTTCCTTGCCGATAGCGGCGGCTGGCAGCGTTGGTTCTTTGCCGGTATTGCAATTGGTATTAGCGTGATCCTGACGGTGATGATGTATCGCTCGAAGGCCACGCAGAAACTGAACAACATTGCTTACGCGCTGATTATTGGCGGTGCGCTGGGCAACCTGTTCGACCGCCTGTGGCACGGCTTTGTGGTCGATATGATCGACTTCTACGTTGGCGACTGGCACTTCGCCACCTTCAACCTCGCTGATACTGCCATCTGTGTCGGTGCGGCACTGATTGTGCTGGAAGGTTTTTTGCCTTCGAAAGCGAAAAAACAATAATAAACCCTGCCGGATGCGATGCTGACGCATCTTATCCGGCCTACAGATTGCTGCGAAATCGTAGGCCGCATCCGGCAAACATCCTCAAAATACAAGAGCAAACCTGCATGTCTGAATCTGTACAGAGCAATAGCGCCGTCCTGGTGCACTTCACGCTAAAACTCGACGATGGCACCACCGCTGAGTCTACCCGCAACAACGGTAAACCGGCGCTGTTCCGCCTTGGTGACGCTTCTCTTTCCGAAGGGCTGGAGCAACACCTGCTGGGGCTGAAAGTGGGCGATAAAACCACCTTCTCGCTGGAGCCTGATGCGGCGTTTGGCGTACCGTCACCGGACCTGATTCAGTACTTCTCCCGCCGTGAGTTTATGGATGCAGGCGAGCCAGAAATTGGCGCAATAATGCTTTTTACCGCAATGGATGGCAGTGAGATGCCTGGCGTGATCCGCGAGATTAACGGTGACTCTATTACCGTTGATTTCAACCATCCGCTGGCCGGGCAGACCGTTCATTTTGATATTGAAGTGCTGGAAATCGATCCGGCACTGGAGGCGTAACATGCAGATCCTGTTGGCCAACCCACGTGGTTTTTGTGCCGGGGTAGACCGCGCTATCAGCATTGTTGAAAACGCGCTGGCCATTTACGGCGCACCGATTTATGTCCGCCACGAAGTGGTGCATAACCGCTACGTGGTCGATAGCCTGCGCGAGCGTGGCGCTATCTTTATTGAGCAGATCAGCGAAGTGCCGGATGGCGCAATCCTGATTTTCTCCGCGCACGGTGTTTCCCAGGCTGTACGCAACGAAGCGAAAAGCCGCGATCTGACGGTATTCGACGCAACTTGTCCGCTGGTGACCAAAGTGCATATGGAAGTCGCCCGCGCCAGCCGTCGTGGCGAAGAATCTATTCTCATTGGCCATGCCGGGCACCCGGAAGTGGAAGGTACGATGGGGCAGTACAGTAACCCGGAAGGGGGAATGTATCTGGTCGAGTCACCGGACGACGTGTGGAAACTGACGGTCAAAAACGAAGATAAACTCTCCTTTATGACCCAGACCACGCTGTCGGTGGATGACACTTCGGATGTTATCGATGCGCTGCGTAAACGTTTTCCGAAGATTGTCGGGCCGCGCAAAGATGACATCTGTTACGCCACCACCAACCGCCAGGAAGCGGTACGCGCACTGGCAGAGCAGGCGGAAGTGGTACTGGTCGTTGGTTCGAAAAACTCATCCAACTCCAATCGTCTGGCGGAACTGGCGCAGCGTATGGGCAAACGCGCGTTTTTGATTGATGATGCGACAGATATCCAGGAAGAGTGGGTGAAAGACGTTAAATGTGTCGGCGTGACTGCGGGGGCATCGGCTCCGGATATTTTGGTGCAGAATGTGGTTGCACGTTTACAGCAGCTTGGCGGCGGCGAAGCCATTCCGCTGGAAGGCCGCGAAGAAAACATTGTTTTCGAAGTGCCGAAAGAGTTGCGTGTGGATATTCGTGAAGTTGATTAAGTCATTAGCAGCCTAAGTTATGCGAAAATGCCGGTCTTGTTACCGGCATTTTTTATGGAGAAAACATGCGATTACCTATTTTCCTCGATACTGATCCCGGCATCGATGATGCCGTTGCCATTGCCGCCGCGATTTTTGCTCCCGAACTCGACCTGCAACTGATGACCACCGTTGCGGGTAATGTCTCAGTTGAGAAAACCACGCGTAACGCCCTGCAACTGCTGCATTTCTGGAATGTGGATATTCCGCTCGCCCAGGGCGCTGCTGTACCGCTGGTACGCGCGCCGCGTAATGCGGCATCTGTGCACGGCGAATCGGGAATGGCTGGCTACGACTTTGTTGAACACAACAGAAGCCCGCTGGATAAACCGGCATTTCTGGCTATTCGTGATGCTCTGATACGTGCGCCAGAACCCGTTACTCTGGTGGCTATCGGCCCGTTGACCAATATCGCGCTGTTACTTTCACAATGCCCGGAATGTAAACCGCATATTCGCCGTCTGGTGATCATGGGCGGTTCCGCCGGACGCGGCAACTGTACGCCAAACGCCGAGTTTAATATCGCAGTCGATCCGGAAGCAGCGGCATGTGTCTTCCGTAGTGACATTGAAATTGTCATGTGTGGTCTGGATGTCACCAATCAGGCGATATTAACCCCAGACTATCTCGCCACGTTGCCGGAGTTGAATCGTACCGGGAAAATGCTTCACGCCTTGTTTAGCCACTATCGCAGCGGCAGTATGCAAAGTGGTCTGCGTATGCACGATCTCTGCGCTATCGCCTGGCTGGTGCGTCCGGATTTGTTCACCCTCAAACCCTGTTTTGTGGCGGTGGAAACTCAGGGGGAATTTACTTCGGGCACTACGGTCGTTGATATTGACGGTTGCCTGGGTAAACCTGCCAATGTACAGGTGGCGCTGGATCTGGATGTGAAAGGTTTCCAACAGTGGGTGGCTGAGGTGCTGGCCCTGGCACCATAACCTGTCACATATTATCGGCATGTAGTCATTTACTGACTCATGCCTTTCACTGATATCCCTCCCTGTTTATCATTAATTTCTAATTATCGGCGTTTTTGGCTGGCGGCGTAGCGATGCGCTGGTTACTCTGAAAACGGTCTATGCAAATTAACAAAAGAGAATAGCTATGCATGATGCAAACATCCGCGTTGCCATCGCGGGAGCCGGTGGGCGTATGGGCCGCCAGTTGATTCAGGCGGCGCTGGCGTTAGAGGGCGTGCAGCTTGGCGCGGCGCTGGAGCGTGAAGGATCTTCTTTACTGGGCAGTGACGCCGGTGAACTGGCTGGAGCCGGAAAAACCGGCGTTACCGTACAAAGCAGCCTCGATGCGGTAAAAGATGATTTTGATGTGTTTATTGATTTTACCCGTCCGGAAGGCACGCTGAACCATCTGGCATTTTGTCGCCAGCATGGCAAAGGGATGGTGATTGGCACGACGGGTTTTGATGACGCAGGCAAGCAGGCGATTCGTGATGCCGCCGGGGATATTGCGATTGTCTTTGCCGCCAACTTTAGTGTCGGCGTTAATGTGATGCTTAAGCTGCTGGAGAAAGCCGCTCAGGTAATGGGTGACTACACGGATATCGAGATTATTGAAGCACATCACAGGCATAAAGTGGATGCGCCGTCGGGCACTGCGCTGGCGATGGGAGAGGCGATTGCCCATGCACTGAACAAAGATCTGAAAGATTGCGCAGTTTACAGCCGTGAAGGTCATACCGGTGAACGAGTGCCAGGCACCATTGGTTTTGCCACCGTCCGTGCCGGCGACATCGTTGGCGAACATACCGCCATGTTTGCCGATATTGGCGAACGTCTGGAGATTACGCATAAGGCTTCCAGCCGCATGACCTTTGCTAACGGCGCGGTAAGATCGGCTTTGTGGCTGAATGGCAAAGAAAGTGGGCTTTTTGACATGCGAGATGTGCTTAATCTCAATGCGTTATAACAACAAAACATTAGTGTTGATGCAAAAATAACACATCTAACTTTATAATTATAAAGGGCTTAAATTTTAGCCCTTTTGTTTTGATTGTTATTATTGTTAATTGGTGTGAGTTGCTAAAAATATCATGTTTTGTTGATGATTTTTGTTGTTTTAATGTAAATTTTGACCGTTTGGTCCACTTTTTATCTGACGAAATTGGTTTTATACATTCTTCTCTCTGCGCAAGCGTTTTCCAGACTATGTTAGATGATATTTTTGCCGCTTAATGCCATCAAAATATGTGTGATGCATAAAATCATATAATAAATACCGCGATTGAGTTGACTTTTAGCTTCCATATCTCCAGAATGCCGCCGTTTGCCAGAAATTCGTCGGTAAGCAGATTTGCATTGATTCATGTCATCATTGTGAATTAATATGCAAATAAAGTGAGTGAATATTCTCTGGAGGGTGTTTTGATTAAGTCAGCGCTATTGGTTCTGGAAGACGGAACCCAGTTTCACGGTCGGGCCATAGGGGCAACAGGTTCGGCGGTTGGGGAAGTCGTTTTCAATACTTCAATGACCGGTTATCAAGAAATCCTCACTGATCCTTCCTATTCTCGCCAAATCGTTACTCTTACTTATCCCCATATTGGTAATGTCGGCACTAATGACGCCGATGAAGAATCCTCCCAGGTACATGCACAAGGTCTGGTGATTCGCGATCTGCCGCTGATTGCCAGCAACTTTCGTAATACCGAAGACCTCTCTTCTTACCTGAAACGCCATAACATTGTGGCGATTGCCGATATCGATACCCGTAAGCTGACGCGTTTACTGCGTGAGAAAGGCGCACAGAATGGTTGCATCATCGCGGGCGATAACCCGGATGCGGCGCTGGCGTTAGAAAAAGCCCGCGCGTTCCCTGGGCTGAACGGCATGGATCTGGCAAAAGAAGTGACTACCGCTGAAGCCTATAGCTGGGCACAAGGGAGCTGGACGCTGGCTGGCGGCCTGCCGGAAGCGAAAAAAGAAGACGAGCTGCCGTTCCATGTGGTGGCCTACGATTTCGGTGCTAAGCGCAACATCCTGCGGATGCTGGTGGACAGAGGCTGCCGCCTGACTATCGTTCCGGCGCAAACGTCTGCTGAAGACGTGCTGAAAATGAATCCGGACGGCATCTTCCTCTCGAACGGTCCTGGCGACCCGGCTCCATGCGATTACGCGATTACCGCCATCCAGAAATTCCTCGAAACTGACATCCCGGTATTTGGCATCTGCCTCGGTCATCAGTTGCTGGCGCTGGCCAGTGGCGCGAAGACGGTCAAAATGAAATTTGGTCATCATGGCGGCAACCATCCGGTTAAAGATATTGAGAAAAATGTGGTGATGATTACCGCCCAGAACCACGGTTTTGCGGTGGACGAAGCAACATTACCTGCAAATCTGCGCGTGACGCATAAATCCCTGTTCGACGGTACGTTACAGGGCATTCATCGCACCGATAAACCGGCATTCAGCTTCCAGGGGCACCCTGAAGCCAGCCCGGGGCCGCACGACGCAGCTATGTTGTTCGACCACTTTATCGAGTTAATTGAGCAGTACCGTAAAACCGCTAAGTAATCAGGAGTAAAAGAGCCATGCCAAAACGTACAGATATAAAAAGTATCCTGATTCTGGGTGCTGGCCCGATTGTTATCGGCCAGGCGTGTGAGTTTGACTACTCTGGCGCGCAAGCATGTAAAGCCCTGCGTGAAGAGGGTTACCGCGTCATTCTGGTGAACTCCAACCCGGCGACCATTATGACCGATCCGGAAATGGCCGATGCGACCTACATTGAGCCGATTCACTGGGAAGTAGTACGCAAAATTATCGAAAAAGAGCGCCCGGATGCAGTTCTGCCAACGATGGGCGGCCAGACAGCGCTGAACTGTGCACTGGAACTGGAGCGCCAGGGCGTACTGGAAGAGTTCGGCGTAACCATGATTGGTGCCACCGCCGACGCGATTGATAAAGCAGAAGACCGTCGCCGTTTCGACGTGGCGATGAAGAAAATCGGTCTGGAAACCGCGCGTTCCGGTATCGCGCACTCAATGGAAGAAGCACTGGCGGTTGCTGCTGACGTGGGCTTCCCGTGCATCATTCGCCCCAGCTTCACTATGGGCGGTAGTGGTGGCGGTATCGCTTATAACCGCGAAGAGTTTGAAGAAATTTGCGCTCGCGGTCTGGATCTCTCCCCAACCAAAGAGCTGCTGATTGACGAGTCGCTGATTGGCTGGAAAGAGTACGAGATGGAAGTGGTGCGTGATAAAAACGACAACTGCATCATCGTCTGCTCTATCGAAAACTTCGATGCGATGGGCATCCACACCGGTGACTCCATTACCGTAGCGCCAGCCCAGACGCTGACCGACAAAGAATATCAAATCATGCGTAACGCCTCGATGGCGGTACTGCGTGAAATCGGTGTTGAAACGGGCGGTTCCAACGTCCAGTTTGCGGTTAACCCGAAAAACGGTCGTCTGATTGTTATCGAAATGAACCCGCGTGTATCCCGCTCTTCGGCGCTGGCGTCGAAAGCCACTGGCTTCCCGATTGCCAAAGTGGCGGCGAAACTGGCGGTCGGTTACACCCTCGACGAACTGATGAACGACATCACCGGCGGTCGTACTCCGGCCTCTTTCGAGCCGTCCATTGACTACGTGGTCACCAAAATTCCTCGCTTTAACTTCGAGAAATTTGCCGGGGCTAACGACCGTCTGACCACCCAGATGAAATCGGTTGGTGAAGTGATGGCGATTGGTCGCACGCAGCAGGAATCGCTGCAAAAAGCCCTGCGCGGCCTGGAAGTGGGCGCGACCGGTTTCGATCCGAAAGTGAGCCTCGATGATCCGGAAGCCCTGACTAAAATCCGCCGTGAACTGAAAGATGCAGGCGCAGAGCGTATCTGGTACATCGCAGATGCCTTCCGTGCGGGCCTGTCTGTAGACGGCGTCTTTAACCTGACCAACATTGACCGCTGGTTCCTGGTACAAATTGAAGAGCTGGTGCGTCTGGAAGAGAAAGTGGCAGAAGTGGGTATCACTGGCCTGAACGCTGACTTCCTGCGCCAGTTGAAACGCAAAGGTTTTGCCGATGCGCGTCTGGCTAAACTGGCAGGTGTGCGCGAAGCGGAAATCCGCAAACTGCGCGACCAGTACAACCTGCACCCGGTCTACAAACGCGTTGATACCTGTGCCGCAGAATTTGCGACTGACACTGCGTACATGTACTCCACCTATGAAGATGAGTGCGAAGCGAATCCGTCCACGCGTGACAAAATCATGGTGCTCGGCGGCGGCCCGAACCGTATCGGCCAGGGTATCGAGTTTGACTACTGCTGCGTACACGCCTCGCTGGCGCTACGCGAAGACGGTTTTGAGACCATTATGGTTAACTGTAACCCGGAAACCGTCTCCACCGACTACGACACTTCCGACCGTCTCTATTTTGAGCCGGTAACCCTGGAAGATGTGCTGGAAATTGTGCGCATCGAGAAACCGAAAGGCGTTATCGTCCAGTACGGCGGTCAGACTCCGCTGAAACTGGCGCGCGCGCTGGAAGCCGCTGGTGTACCGGTTATTGGCACCAGTCCGGATGCCATCGACCGTGCGGAAGACCGTGAACGCTTCCAGCACGCGGTTGACCGTCTGAAACTGAAGCAACCGGCGAACGCCACCGTTACTGCTATTGAGATGGCAGTTGAGAAGGCGAAAGAGATTGGTTACCCGCTGGTGGTGCGTCCGTCTTATGTTCTTGGCGGTCGGGCGATGGAGATCGTCTACGACGAAGCCGACCTGCGTCGTTACTTCCAGACCGCGGTGAGCGTGTCCAATGATGCCCCCGTGCTGCTGGATCACTTCCTCGATGATGCGGTAGAAGTCGATGTGGACGCTATCTGCGACGGCGAAATGGTGCTGATTGGCGGCATTATGGAACATATTGAGCAGGCTGGTGTGCACTCCGGTGACTCAGCGTGTTCTCTGCCTGCATACACGTTAAGTCAGGAAATTCAGGATGTAATGCGCCAGCAGGTGCAGAAACTGGCCTTCGAATTGCAGGTGCGCGGCCTGATGAACGTGCAGTTTGCAGTGAAAAACAACGAAGTCTACCTGATTGAAGTTAACCCGCGTGCGGCGCGTACCGTTCCGTTCGTCTCCAAAGCCACCGGTGTTCCGTTGGCGAAAGTGGCGGCACGCGTGATGGCAGGTAAATCGCTGGCTGAGCAGGGCGTGACTAAAGAAGTTATCCCGCCGTACTACTCGGTGAAAGAAGTGGTACTGCCGTTCAACAAATTCCCGGGCGTTGACCCGCTGTTAGGGCCAGAAATGCGCTCTACCGGGGAAGTGATGGGTGTTGGTCGCACCTTCGCTGAAGCGTTTGCTAAAGCACAGTTGGGCAGCAACTCCACGATGAAGAAACAGGGCCGTGCGCTGCTCTCCGTGCGCGAAGGCGACAAAGAGCGTGTAGTGGACCTGGCAGCAAAACTGCTGAAGCAGGGCTTCGAGCTGGATGCAACCCACGGTACAGCGATTGTGCTGGGTGAAGCGGGCATCAACCCGCGTCTGGTTAACAAGGTGCATGAAGGTCGTCCGCACATTCAGGATCGTATTAAGAATGGCGAATATACCTATATCATCAACACCACTTCAGGCCGTCGTGCGATTGAAGACTCCCGCGTGATTCGTCGCAGTGCGCTGCAATATAAAGTGCATTACGACACCACCCTGAATGGCGGTTTCGCTACCGCAATGGCGCTGAATGCCGATGCGACCGAAAAAGTGATTTCGGTACAGGAAATGCACGCGCAGATCAAATAATGGAGTGTCATGGCGGATATGTTTTATCCGCCATTTTGATCAAATATCTAATACGGTTCTCTGATGAGAACCGTTTTTTTTACCAATAAGGAAAATCTTTCCTGAAATCTATATTTTTGATGATGTAAGCAGGATTTAGCTCACACTTATCAACAGTGAAGTTGCATATTATCGATATAACTACAATTTTAATATGGCCTTGTTTAATTGCTTAAAACGAGTCATAGCCAGATTTTTAATTTGTGAAACTGGAGTTTGTATGTGTGAAGGATATGTTGAAAAACCACTCTATTTGTTAATTGCCGAATGGATGATGGTTGAAAACCGGTGGGTGACGGCAAGAGAGATCTCTATTCATTTCGATATTGAACACAGCAAGGCGATTAATACCCTGACTTATATTCTGTCGGAGGTCGCAGAAATAAGCTGCGAAGTTAAGATGATCCCTAATAAGCTGGAAGGGCGGGGATGTCAGTGTCAGCGGTTAGTAAAAGTGGTTGAGATTGATGCACAAATTTATGCGCGTCTGCGGAATAATAGCCGGGAAAAATTAGTCGGCGTAAGAAAGACGCCGCGTATTCCGACCGTTCCGCTCACGGAGCTTAACCGCGAGCAGAAGTGGCAGATGATGTTATCAAAGAGTATGCGTCGTTAATTTAATCTTGTGGATATCGCGAGACCTGGTTGCCGGATGCGATGCTGGTGCATCTTATCTGGCCTACGGGGGCTCTCCGGCCAGGTCGGATAAGGCATTTACGCCACGTCCGACGATGTTACCGCTTTGGCGTCACATTCGTCGTCCCCTGTAAACGGGGGCGATTTTCCTCCATTTGCCTCAACGGCTGTGTTTCTCGTAACGATGCATGGCAGCGCCCGACCAAATCCTGATATTCTTTGGTATTCAACCGCTTCCAGTGCAACTCTTCATCGCTGACGCTGCGCACCGCACGGGCTGGCGTGCCCATCAACAACTGACGTTTCTCGCCGCTAAAGCCCGCTTTGACAAAACTCATGGCGGCAACAATGCTTTCTTCGCCAATGACCGCGCCATCCATAATCACGCTGTTCATCCCGACCAGGGCATCACGGCCAATCATACAGCCATGCAGGATAGCACCATGACCGATATGACCGTTTTCCCCCACAATGGTGTCAGTGTCGCAGTAGCCGTGCATGATGCAGCCATCCTGAATATTGGCTCCTGCTTGTACAATCAGCCGTCCGTAATCACCGCGTAGCGAGGAGAGGGGGCCGATGTAAACGCCGGCTCCCACAATTACATCGCCAATCAATACTGCACTGGGATGAACAAACGCCGTCGGGTGAACCACCGGAATTAACCCTTCAAAGGCGTAATAGCTCACGGTTGTTAACGCCCTTTCCACACTGGATCGCGCTTCTCAGCAAACGCCAGTGGCCCTTCAATGGCATCTTCCGAATGCAGCACTGCAGGGTAATGTTGCAACACGCCGCTGCGAATAAAACGATACGCCTCTTCGACCGGCATTTCGCTGGTGGTGCGGTAGATCTCTTTTAGCGCCGCAATCGCCAGCGGGGCGCTATTAACCAGTTGCTGTGCCAGTTCGCGGGCGTTATCCATTAGCTCCGCCTGGCTAACCACGCGGTTGACAATCCCCCAACGCAGCGCCTCTTCTGCGCCCATCCGTCTGCCAGTCATCACCATTTCATTGACGATAGCAGGCGGCAGGATCTTCGGCAGACGCAGCACGCCGCCGCTGTCCGGAACGATGCCCAGTTTAGCTTCCGGTAGGGCAAAACTGGCGTTATTGGCACAAACAATAAAATCTGCTGCCAGCGCCAGTTCAAAGCCACCGCCAAAGGCGTAGCCGTTCACGGCTGCGATGACCGGTTTATCGAGATTGAAAATTTCAGTTAATCCGGCAAAACCGCCTGGGCCGAAGTCAGCATCTGGTGCTTCGCCTTCTGCTGCCGCTTTTAAATCCCAGCCAGCGGAAAAGAATTTTTCTCCGGCACCGGTAATAATGGCGACGCGTAATTGCGGATCGTCACGGAAATTAAGAAATGCGTCGCCCATTTCAAAGCTGGTTTTAGCATCAATTGCATTAGCTTTTGGACGGTCAAGGGTAATTTCCAGAATTGATCCATTGCGGGTCAGATGTAATGATTCACTCATTCCTTTTCTCCATTTTTGCTTTTTCAGGGATGACAATGCCCTGCAAAAAATGCATATTATTTTATGGTGTGATTATTAGCTGGCGGGATAATTCCCGCGGTTTCATTTATTTAAGATTCTTTCTGATTATTTTCCCCGAACAGTTACGCGGCAGATCTTTTCTGATTTCCAGATAAGATGGCACTTTAAATTTCGCCATATTCTGCTCACAGAAGCAGAAAAATTCTTCTTCGCTCAATGTTTCGCCTTCATTCAGCACCACAAACGCTTTGATGGCTTCATCACGAATAGAATCTTTAATACCAACGACCACAATGTCCTGAATTTTTGGATGCGCGGAGATAATATTTTCCAGCTCTACACAAGAGACATTCTCGCCACCGCGTTTGATCATATTGCAGCGACGATCGACGAAGTAAAAAAAGCCCTCTTCGTCGCGGTATCCCGTATCGCCGGTATGCAACCAGCCATCGGCTTCCAGGACTCTGGCGGTGGCCTGCGGATTGAGAAAATATTCTTTGAAGATGGTTTTCCCTGGTTCGCCTTTAATGCAGATTTCGCCAATCTCCCCCGCGGGGAGTGGGCGATTGTGATCGTCGCGGATCTCCGCTTCGTAGCAAAATCCTGCACGACCAATCGACGGCCAGCGACGCTTATCGCCGGGGCGATCGCCGATAATGCCGACGATGGTTTCTGTCATCCCGTAAGACGTCAGCAAGCGGACGCCGAAGCGTTCACAAAACGCGTCTTTTTCCTGCTCTGACAGGTTGAGGTAAAACATCACTTCCCGCAGGCAGTGTTGCCTATCGTTCGCAGAAGGTGGTTGTACCATCAGGGTGCGGATCATCATCGGAATACATTCGGTGACGGTGGCGCGATACTTTTGTACTTGCCCCCAGAAGGCGCGGGCGCTGTATTTTTCCACCAGCACAAAGGTCGCACCCGCCGAAAATGCCGCCATCGCCGCAGTACACTGGCAATCGATATGAAACGCAGGCATCACCGTCAGGTAGACATCATCGTCACGCACTGCACATTGCCAGGCGGAGTAATATCCGGCGAAGCGCAGATTGTAATGGGTAATTACCACCCCTTTCGGGCGGGAGGTTGTACCGGAGGTAAAAAGAATTTCCGCCGTATCGTCGGTCGATAACGGCGGTGCATAGCACAAGGTTGCAGGTTGCTGAGTTTTTAGTTGTGCAAACGAACTGGCACCATCACCAGCGGGAAGCGCCACATCGGTCAGGCAAATATGCCGTAGTTGCGTGGCATCTTCCTGCTGAATCTGCCGATACATAGGATAAAATTGTGCACTGGTCACCAACAGACACGCCTGGCTGTTTTGCAGGATCCACGCGCTCTCTTCACGCAGCAGTCGGGCATTAATCGGCACCATAATCGCGCCAATTTTTGCCAACCCGAACCAGCAAAAGATAAACTCCGGGCAGTTGTCGAGATGCAGCGCGACCTTGTCGCCTTTGCGAATTTCCAGCGTATAAAACAGGTTTGCCGTGCGGTTAATTTCTTGATTTAACTCAAGATAACTATACCGGTTGACGTTCCCGCCGCTGGATTCACAAATTAGCGCCGTTTTATGACCGTAAACGTCCGCCAGATCGTCCCACATTTGACGTAGATGTTGTCCGCCAATGATATCCATTGCACCTCTATCCATTTTGTTCGTTTGTTATTGGGCGGGTGCTAGTCAGGCAAGCCAACTAGCACCACGCGTTTAGTCCTCAACTTTGGCCAGACCTTTGCTGACCAACTCCTGAATGTCGTTTTCGCTGTAGCCGATGGTTTTCAAAATGGCAGCGGTGTCCATGCCGTGCGACGGCATTCCGCGCCAGATTTGGCCAGGGTTATTTTTGAATTTCGGCATAACGTTCGGCCCTTTGCAGGTACGGCCATCCATCGTTTGCCACTGGGTGATTGATTCGCGGGCAACGTACTGTGGATTGCTTTCCAGCTCCGGCACGGTCAGCACTTTGGCGCAGGCGATATTCAGTTCGGCAAAGCGTTCTTTTACTTCTGCTATCGTGTGTGCCGCCAGCCAGGCATCGAGTTTCTCTTCTACCAGAGGGCCGTAAGGGCATTCGATACGGTGGATAAGCTGAGTGCCTTGCGGAATTTCCGGTGTACCGAGCAGATGCTCGAGGCCAATATCTTTAAAGCACTCTGCAATCTGGGTAATGCCCACCAGTTCCATCACGATGTAGCCATCGGCACATTTGTACAGACCGCAACCGGCGTAGTAGGGATCTTTCCCTTTGGTCATGCGCGGGCACATTTCGCCGCCGTTGAAGTAGTCCATCATGAAGTACTGACCCATGCGCAGCATCACTTCATACATGGCGATGTCGATGCTTTCGCCTTTGCCGGTTTCGCGCACTTTATGCAGTGCTGCCAGCGCCGCGGTGGTGGCGGTCAGGCCGGAGAAGTAGTCAGCGGTGTACGGGAAAGCAGGCATTGGCTGGTCAACATCGCCGTTCTGAATCAGGTAGCCACTGAAGGCCTGTGCAATGGTGTTATAGGCTGGAAGATTGGTGTACTCCTCGGTGCCATACTGACCAAAACCGGACAGGTGAGCGATAACCAGTTTCGGGTTGTGCTGCCATAGCACTTCATCAGTAATGCCACGGCGAGCAAAGGCCGGGCCTTTACTGGCTTCGATGAAGATATCGGTGGTTTCCATTAATTTCAGAAACGCTTCGCGGCCTTCATCTTTGAAGATATTTAACGACAGCGCGTGCAAATTGCGGCGGGAAAGCTGCGGGTAATTTGGTTGAACGCGGATGGTGTCGGCCCAGGCGACGTTTTCGATCCAGATAACTTCTGCGCCCCATTCTGCGAACATTTGTCCGGCGAACGGCCCGGCGATTTCGATACCGGAGAAGACAACCCGTAATCCGGCCAGCGGCCCGAATTTCGGCATCGGTAGATGATCCATTATTAGCTCCTGAAAAATGTGTGTAGCCTTTGTAAGCCTGATAAGCGAAGCGCATCAGGCATCGCCGCACGGTTGCCGGATGCGGCGTAACCGCCTTATCCGGCCTGCATTTGTGCTCTTGTAGGCCTGATAAGCGAAGCGCATCAGGCAGCGCACGGACTTAGCGGTATTGCTTCAGCACCGCACGACCCAGCGTCAGGATCTGCATTTCGTCAGATCCTCCGGAGACGCGGTCTACACGCAGGTCACGCCAGAAGCGGCTGATGCGGTGGTTGCCCGCAATCCCGACACCGCCCAGCACCTGCATTGCGCTGTCCACCACTTCAAATGCCGCATTGGCGCAGAAGTATTTGCACATTGCCGCATCGCCAGAAGTAATGGTGCCGTTATCCGCTTTCCACGCTGCTTCATAGAGCATGTTTTTCATGGAGTTTAATTTGATCGCCATATGGGCGAATTTTTCCTGAATCAACTGAAAACGACCGATCGCTTCACCAAACTGCACGCGCTGGTTGGCGTAGCGCGCCGCATCTTCAAAGGCGCACATCGCAGTACCGTAGTTGGTGAGGGCTACCAGGAAACGTTCGTGGTCGAACTCTTCTTTTACGCGGTTAAAGCCGTTACCTTCGTGACCGAACATGTCGCTCTCGTCCAGTTCCACATCGTCAAAGGTGATTTCACAGCAGCTATCCATACGCAGACCGAGCTTCTCAAGTTTGGTCACTTTGATTCCTGGTTTGCTCATATCGACAAACCATTCGGTGTAGACAGGTTTGTCCGGAGAAGCGCCGTCGCGCGCCATCACCACGATATATGGGGTGTAGGCGCTACTGGTAATAAAACACTTACTACCATTAAGATAAATCTTACCATCTCTACGGGTATAAGTCGTTTTCAGGCTACCCACATCGGAACCAGCGCCCGGTTCGGTAATCGCTGAGTTCCACATCTGCTTACCGGTGCCGCGGAAAGCCATGATCTTGTCGATCTGCTCCTGCGTACCTTCACGCAGGAAAGTGTTGAACCCGCCCGGCAACTGGTACAGCACATAAGTTGGTGCCCCCAAACGACCCAGTTCCATCCACACCGCGGCGAGGGTAACGAATCCCGCGTCCAGACCACCGTGCTCTTCCGGGATCAGCAGACTGTCGATACCCATATCCGCCAGGGCTTTGACAAAACGCTCCGGGTAGACGCTGTCACGGTCACACTGGGCAAAATAGGCTTCCCAGTTTTCGCTGGCCATCAGTTCTCGGATACCGGCGACAAACAGTTCCTGCTCATCATTTAAATTAAAATCCATCTTTCAACCTCTTGATATTTGGGGGTAATTAATCTTTCCAGTTCTGTTTCGCGTCTTTAATAAAGGAGAGCGTCACCATAATGTTGACGAAGAACAGCGGGCATCCTCCGGCGATAATGGCGGTTTGAATCGGTTTCAGGCCGCCGAGCGCCAGCAGAACAATGCCGATAATGCCAACCAGAATTGACCAGCCAATGCGCACCAGCAGCGGTGGTTCTTCGCCGTCGCGCACTTCACGACAGGTGGACATCGCCAGGGTGTAAGAGCAGGCGTTAATCAGGGTGACAGTGGCAATAAAGCAGAGAATAAAGAAGCCCCACATGGTGGCGGTGCTGAGAGGCAGAGCGGCCCAGGTTTCGATGATGGCGCGCGCCACGCCGTACTGTTCGATCAGATTCGGAATGTTGATGATGTTTTTATCCATCAACAGCAGAGTATTACTACCGAGTACAGTCCACAGGATCCAGGTGGATGCTGTCAGCCCCATCACCATACCGAAGCACAGTTCACGCACGGTTCGACCACGGGAGATACGCGCCAGGAAGATGCTCATCTGGATGGCGTAAATCACCCACCATGCCCAGTAGAATACGGTCCATCCCTGCGGGAAGCCGCCTTTGCCAACGGCATCGGTATAGAACAGCATGCGCGGCAGATACATCAGCAACATCCCCACCGAGTCGGTGAAGTAGTTCATGATGAAGCTGGCACCGCTGACGATGAACACCCAGCCGAGCATCAGGAAACTCAAATAGCTGCGCACATCGCTGGCGATTTTTACCCCTTTTTGCAGACCACAGGCCACGCAGATAGCGTTGAGGATGATCCAGCAGGTAATGATAATGGCATCCAGTTGCAGGGTATGCGGAATACCAAACAGATACTGCATACATTCGGTCACCAGCGGTGTGGCAAGGCCGAGACTGGTGCCCATTGCGAAGATCAGCGCCACCAGGTAGAAGTTATCGACGATAGTACCAAACAACCCTTTGGCGTGTTTTTCACCCACCAGCGGCACCAGGGTGGAACTGGGGCGAATCACATCCATTTTACGAACGAAGAAGAAGTACGCGAAGGCGACGGAAAGGAAACTGTAAGTCGCCCACGGTAACGGCCCCCAGTGGAACAAACTGTAGGCCAGCCCCAGCTCTTTCGCGCCAGTGGAGTTTGGCTCTAAAGCAAATGGCGGCGTGGAGATGTAGTAGTAGATCTCAATCGATCCCCAGAACAGCACGGCGGCTGACGTACAGGAGGCGAACATCATAAAGATCCAACTGGCGGTACTGAACTCGGGTGGTTCGTTACCTAAACGCTTTTTGGCATACGGGCCAAACACCAGCCAGAACCAGCCGAAAAGCATGACCACCATATACCATTCAAATGCCCATCCCCATACATTGGTGACGTAACTGAATACGGCATTAATAACGACATTCGCCGCATCCAAATCTCTGACTGTAAGCCAGCAAAGTATGCCAACGATTATTAACGGCGGAAAGAATACCTTCGGTTCTATTCCCGTTTTTCTTTTTTCATCTTTCATGAGTTAATTCCACTGTAAAAATAAATATTTATTTTACGTTCCCGTTTGTTTTATTTTTGTTAACATTTAATATAATTATTATTAACCTCGTGAACGCGTGAATGGCTAACTCATAATGGGTATTCAATTGGCTGTATTCTGTGATGGTAATCACAGGTTTTTATCGGATAAAAACAGAGTGTTTTAATTTAAATATTCGTTATTAATCAACTAAATGAGTTTGGTTTTGAGTGAAAATCCAGCATCTGACTTTCAATATTGGTGATCCATAAAACAATATTGAAAATTTCTTCTTTCAATACCGTGTTTTCAATATTGGTGAGGCGCTTAACAATATTGAAAGTTGGATTTATCTACGTGTGACATTTTCAATATTGGTGATTAAAGTTTTATTCCAGAATTAAATGACGTGATATCTGTAATTAACACCACCGATATGAACGACGTTTCCTTCATGATTTCTGGAGATGCAATGAAGATTATTACTTGCTATAAGTGCGTGCCTGATGAACAGGATATTGCGATCAATAATGCTGATGGTTCATTAGATCTCAGCAAAGCCGATGCGAAAATAAGCCAATATGATCTGAACGCTATTGAAGCGGCTTGCCAGTTAAAACAGCAGGCGACTGAGGCGCAGGTGACGGCTTTAAGTGTGGGCGGCAAAGCCCTGACTAACGCCAAAGGACGTAAAGATGTGCTGTCTCGCGGCCCGGATGAACTGATTGTGGTGATTGATGACCAGTTCGAGCAGGCACTGCCGCAACAAACTGCGACTGCACTGGCTGCCGTGGCGCAGAAAGCAGGCTTTGATCTGATCCTCTGTGGTGACGGTTCTTCCGACCTTTATGCCCAGCAGGTTGGTCTGCTGGTGGGTGAAATCCTCAACATTCCGGCAGTTAACGGTGTCAGCAAAATCCTCTCCCTGACGGCAGATACCCTCACCGTTGAGCGCGAACTGGAAGATGAAACAGAAACTTTAAGCATCCCGCTGCCTGCGGTCGTTGCTGTTTCCACTGATATCAATGCCCCACAAATTCCTTCGATGAAAGCCATTCTTGGCGCGGCGAAAAAGCCAGTTCAGGTGTGGTCGGCGGCGGATATCGGTTTTAACGCACAGGCAGTCTGGTCTGAACAACAGGTTGCCGCACCGAAACAGCGCGAGCGTCAGCGCATCGTGATTGAAGGCGACGGCGAAGAACAGATCGCCGCATTTGCTGAAAATCTTCGCAAAGTCATTTAATTACAGGGGATGCTATGAACACGTTTTCTCAAGTCTGGGTATTCAGCGATACCCCTTCTCGTCTGCCGGAACTGATGAACGGCGCGCAGGCTTTAGCTCATCAAATCAATGCGTTTGTTCTGAGTGACGACGACGGCGCACAGGCAATCCAGTTTGGTGCTAATCATGTCTGGAAATTAAGCGGCAAACCGGACGATCGGATGATCGAAGATTACGCCGGAGTGATGGCAGACACCATTCGCCAGCACGGCACAGACGGCCTGGTACTACTGCCGAACACCCGTCGCGGCAAATTACTGGCGGCGAAACTGGGTTATCGCCTGAAAGCGGCGGTTTCTAACGATGCCAGCGCCGTCAGCGTGCAGGATGGTAAAGCGACGGTGAAACACATGGTTTACGGCGGCCTGGCGATTGGCGAAGAACGCATTGCCACGCCGTATGCGGTACTGACCATCAGCAGCGGCACGTTCGATGCGGCTCAGCCGGACACGTCAAGTACAGGTGAAACGCACACCGTGGAGTGGCAGTCTCCGGCTGTGGCGGTTACCCGCACGGCAACGCAGGCGCGCCAGAGCAACAGTGTCGATCTCGACAAAGCCCGTCTGGTGGTTAGCGTCGGTCGCGGCATTGGCTGCAAAGAGAACATTGCGTTGGCAGAGCAACTTTGCCAGGTGATTGGCGCGGAGTTGGCCTGTTCTCGTCCGGTGGCGGAAAACGAAAAATGGATGGAGCACGAGCGCTATGTTGGTATCTCCAACCTGATGCTGAAACCTGAACTGTACCTGGCCGTGGGGATCTCCGGGCAGATCCAGCACATGGTTGGCGCTAATGCGTCACAAACCATTTTCGCTATCAACAAAGATAAAAATGCGCCGATCTTCCAGTACGCGGATTACGGCATTGTTGGCGACGCCGTGAAGATCCTTCCGGCGCTGACGGCGGCTTTAGCGCGTTGATCTACTCTGGCAGGGCTGCTTTTGGCCCTGCCGCTGACAGGGAGTTCTTATGTCCGAAGATATCTTTGATGCCATCATCGTTGGTGCAGGGCTGGCCGGTTCGGTTGCCGCGCTGGTGCTCGCCCGCGAAGGGGCACAAGTGTTAGTTATCGAGCGTGGCAATTCCGCTGGCGCTAAGAATGTTACCGGCGGGCGTCTCTATGCCCACAGTCTGGAACACATCATTCCTGGTTTTGCCGAAAGCGCCCCCGTTGAACGCCTGATCACTCATGAAAAACTTGCGTTTATGACCGAAAAGTCAGCGATGACTATGGACTACTGCAATGGCGACGAAACCTCGCCATCCCAGCGCTCTTACTCCGTTTTACGCAGCAAATTTGATGCCTGGCTGATGGAGCAGGCCGAAGAAGCGGGCGCGCAGTTAATTACCGGAATTCGCGTCGATAACCTTGTGCAGCGCGATGGCAAAGTTGTCGGCGTAGAAGCCGATGGCGATGTGATTGAAGCGAAAACGGTGATCCTCGCTGATGGAGTGAACTCCATTCTTGCCGAAAAGCTGGGAATGGCGAAACGCGTCAAACCGACGGATGTGGCGGTTGGCGTGAAGGAATTGATCGAGTTACCGAAGTTGGTTCTCGAAGACCGTTTTCAGTTGCAGGGTAATCAGGGCGCGGCCTGCCTGTTTGCGGGTGCACCCACCGATGGCCTGATGGGCGGTGGCTTCCTTTATACCAATGAAAACACCCTGTCACTGGGGCTGGTTTGCGGCCTGCATCATCTGCATAACGCGAAGAAATCGGTGCCACAAATGCTGGAAGATTTCAAACAGCATCCGGCGGTTGCACCGCTGATCGCGGGTGGCAAGCTGGTGGAATACTCTGCTCACGTAGTGCCAGAAGCGGGTATCAACATGTTGCCGGAACTGGTTGGTGACGGCGTGCTGATTGCCGGTGATGCCGCCGGAATGTGTATGAATCTCGGCTTTACCATTCGTGGTATGGATCTGGCGATTGCCGCCGGAGAAGCAGCAGCGAAAACCGTGCTTTCAGCGATGAAAAACGACGATTTCAGTAAGCAGAAACTGGCGGAGTATCGTCAGCATCTGGAGAGTGGCCCGCTGCGCGATATGCGTATGTACCAGAAGCTACCGGCTTTTCTTGATAACCCACGTATGTTTAGCGGCTATCCGGAACTGGCGGTGGGTGTGGCACGTGACCTGTTCACCATTGATGGCAGTGCGCCAGAACTGATGCGCAAGAAAATCCTCCGCCACAGCAAGAAAGTGGGTTTCATCAATCTGATCAAGGATGGCATGAAAGGAGTGACCGTTTTATGACTTCTCCCGTCAATGTGGACGTCAAACTGGGCGTCAATAAATTCAATGTTGATGAAGAGCATCCGCACATTGTTGTGAAGTCTGATGCCGATAAACAGGCGTTGGAACTGCTGGTGAAAGCGTGCCCGGCGGGTCTGTACAAAAAACAGGATGACGGCAGCGTACGCTTCGATTACGCCGGATGTCTGGAGTGTGGAACCTGCCACATTCTTGGGCTGGGGTCGGCGCTGGAGCAGTGGGAATACCCGCGCGGCACCTTTGGCGTGGAGTTTCGTTACGGCTGATGTTGGTCTGATACGTAACGCCGTACTGACCCCCATTGCTAAAAAACAGGATCAACCCATGCAACCGTCCAGAAACTTTGACGATCTCAAATTCTCCTCTATTCACCGCCGTATTTTGCTGTGGGGAAGCGGTGGCCCGTTTCTGGATGGCTATGTGCTGGTAATGATCGGCGTGGCGCTGGAGCAACTGACTCCGGCGCTAAAACTGGACGCTGACTGGATCGGCCTGCTGGGCGCGGGAACCCTCGCCGGGCTGTTCGTTGGCACATCGCTGTTTGGCTATATCTCCGATAAAGTCGGACGACGCAAAATGTTTCTCATCGATATCATTGCTATCGGGGGGATTTCTGTTGCGACGATGTTTGTCTCATCACCTGTCGAACTGCTGGTGATGCGGGTGCTCATCGGCATTGTTATCGGCGCGGATTATCCCATCGCCACCTCGATGATCACCGAGTTCTCCAGCACCCGTCAGCGGGCGTTCTCCATCAGCTTTATCGCCGCTATGTGGTATGTCGGCGCGACCTGTGCCGATCTGGTCGGCTACTGGCTTTATGATGTGGAAGGCGGCTGGCGCTGGATGCTGGGCAGTGCGGCGATCCCGTGTTTGTTGATTTTGATTGGTCGATTCGAACTGCCCGAATCTCCCCGTTGGCTGTTGCGCAAAGGGCGAGTGAAAGAGTGCGAAGAGATGATGATCAAATTGTTTGGCGAACCGGTGGTTTTCGATGAAGAGCAGCCGCAACAAACTCGTTTTCGCGATCTGTTTAACCGCCGCCATTTTCCTTTTGTCCTGTTTGTGGCCGCCATCTGGACCTGCCAGGTGATCCCGATGTTCGCCATTTACACCTTTGGCCCACAAATCGTCGGTCTTCTGGGGTTAGGCGTCGGCAAAAACGCGGCGCTGGGAAACGTGGTGATTAGCCTGTTCTTTATGCTCGGCTGTATTCCGCCGATGCTCTGGCTGAACACTGCCGGACGACGTCCATTGTTGATCGGCAGCTTTGCCATGATGACGCTGGCATTGGCAGTTTTGGGGCTGATCCCGGATATGGGGATCTGGCTGGTGGTCATGGCGTTTGCGGTGTACGCGTTTTTCTCCGGCGGGCCAGGCAATTTGCAGTGGCTTTATCCTAATGAACTCTTCCCGACGGATATTCGCGCCTCAGCCGTGGGCGTCATTATGTCTCTGAGTCGTATCGGTACAATTATCTCAACCTGGGCGCTGCCGATCTTTATTAATAATTACGGTATCAGCAATACTATGCTGATGGGGGCGGGGATCTCGCTGTTTGGCCTGCTGATTTCTGTGGCGTTTGCTCCGGAGACGCGTGGGATGTCGTTGGCGCAGACCAGTAATATGACAATTCGCAGGCAGCGTGCAGGATAACTTATTCAGATTTCTCTCTTTTTTGAATCAATATTATTGACTATAAGCCGCGTGAATATGTGACTACACTTTGTGGAAAACAAAGGTGTAAACGCGCAGGCTAACTATGATTCTAATCATTTATGCGCATCCGTATCCGCATCATTCCCATGCGAATAAACGGATGCTTGAACAGGCAAGGACGCTGGAAGGCGTCGAAATCCGCTCTCTTTATCAACTCTATCCTGACTTCAATATCGATATAGCGGCCGAGCAGGAGGCGCTCTCTCGTGCCGATCTGATCGTCTGGCAGCACCCAATGCAGTGGTACAGCATTCCGCCGTTGCTCAAATTGTGGATCGATAAAGTCTTCTCACACGGCTGGGCTTACGGACACGGCGGTACGGCGTTGCATGGCAAACATTTGCTGTGGGCGGTGACGACTGGCGGTGGGGAAAGTCATTTTGAGATTGGTACTCATCCGGGCTTTGATGTGTTGTCGCAGCCGCTACAGGCGACGGCAATCTACTGCGGGCTGAAATGGCTGCCGCCGTTTGCCATGCACTGTACCTTTATTTGTGACGACGAAACTCTCGAAGGGCAGGCGCGCCACTATAAACAACGTCTGCTGGAATGGCAGGAGGCACATCATGGATAGTCATACGCTGATTCAGGCGCTGATTTATCTCGGTTCGGCGGCGCTGATTGTGCCGATTGCAGTACGTCTCGGTCTTGGTTCGGTACTTGGCTACCTGATTGCAGGTTGCATTATTGGCCCGTGGGGGCTGCGGCTGGTGACCGATGCTGAATCTATTCTGCACTTTGCCGAAATCGGCGTGGTGCTGATGCTGTTTATCATCGGTCTCGAACTCGACCCACAAAGGCTGTGGAAGCTGCGGGCGGCAGTATTCGGCGGTGGCGCATTGCAGATGGTGGTTTGCGGCGGCCTGCTGGGGTTGTTCTGCATGTTACTCGGTATGCGCTGGCAGGTGGCAGAACTGATTGGCATGACGCTGGCGCTCTCATCAACGGCGATTGCCATGCAGGCGATGAATGAACGCAACCTGACGGTGACGCAAATGGGGCGCAGTGCCTTTGCGGTGCTGCTGTTCCAGGATATCGCGGCGATCCCGCTGGTGGCGATGATCCCCTTGCTGGCGGCGAGCAGTGCCTCGACTACGCTAGGTGCATTTGCCTTGTCAGCGTTAAAAGTGGCGGGCGCGCTGGTGCTGGTGGTATTACTGGGGCGCTATGTCACGCGTCCGGCGCTGCGTTTTGTTGCCCGCTCTGGCTTGCGGGAAGTGTTTAGTGCAGTGGCTTTATTCCTCGTGTTTGGCTTCGGTTTGCTGCTGGAAGAGGTTGGTCTGTCGATGGCGATGGGCGCGTTTCTGGCGGGCGTGCTGCTGGCAAGCTCGGAATATCGTCATGCGCTGGAAAGCGATATCGAACCGTTCAAAGGCTTGTTGTTAGGGTTGTTTTTTATCGGCGTTGGGATGTCGATAGACTTTGGCACGCTGATTGAAAACCCGTTGCGCATTGTCATTCTGCTGTTCGGTTTCCTCATCATCAAGATTGCCATGCTGTGGCTGATTGCCAGACCGTTGCAGGTGCCGAATAAACAGCGTCGCTGGTTTGCGGTGCTGTTAGGGCAGGGCAGTGAGTTTGCCTTTGTGGTGTTTGGCGCGGCGCAAATGGCGAATGTGCTGGAGCCGGAGTGGGCGAAATCATTGACCCTGGCGGTGGCGCTGTCGATGGCAGCAACGCCGATTTTGCTGGTGATCCTCAACCGTCTTGAGCAATCCGGCACTGAAGAGGCGCGCGAAGCTGATGAGATCGACGAAGAACAGCCGCGGGTGATTGTTGCCGGATTCGGGCGTTTTGGTCAGATCACCGGACGTTTGCTGCTCTCCAGCGGAGTGAAAATGGTTGTGCTCGATCATGATCCTGACCATATAGAAACGTTGCGCAAATTTGGCATGAAGGTGTTTTACGGCGATGCCACGCGTATGGATTTGCTGGAATCTGCCGGAGCGGCGAAAGCGGAAGTGCTGATTAATGCCATTGACGATCCGCAAACCAACCTGCAACTGACGGAGATGGTGAAAGAACATTTTCCGCATCTGCAGATTATTGCCCGCGCCCGTGATGTCGATCACTACATTCGTTTGCGCCAGGCTGGCGTGGAAAGGCCAGAGCGTGAAACCTTTGAGGGAGCGCTCAAAACCGGGCGTCTGGCGCTGGAAAGTTTAGGCCTGGGGCCATATGAAGCGCGAGAACGTGCTGATGTGTTCCGCCGCTTTAATATTCAAATGGTGGAAGAGATGGCGATGGGCGAAAACGACACCAAAGCCCGCGCGGCAGTCTATAAACGCACCAGCGCGATGTTAAGCGAAATCATTACTGAAGACCGGGAACATCTGTCATTAATTCAACGGCATGGCTGGCAGGGAACCGAAGAAGGGAAACATACCGGCAACATGGCGGATGAGCCAGAAACTAAGCCGTTGTAATCAAAAAGTGTGATGTGTCGCATGCTTTACAACTAACTGTTTGTTTTTGCGCAACTGTAATGCGGCGAGTCCAGGGACATAGCGTGGACTCGCCAGCAAAATAAAAATTTTCCTCAACATCATCCTCTCGCCAGTCGACGAAGGTTTACGCTTTACGTATAGTGACGACAATTTTTTTTATCGGGAAATCTCAATGATCAGTTTGATTGCGGCGCTAGCGGTAGATCGCGTTATCGGCATGGAAAACGCCATGCCGTGGAATCTGCCTGCCGATCTCGCCTGGTTTAAACGTAACACCTTAAATAAACCTGTGATTATGGGTCGCCATACCTGGGAATCCATTGGTCGCCCGTTACCTGGACGCAAGAATATTGTCATTAGCAGCCAGCCGGGTACGGATGATCGCGTAATGTGGGTGAAATCGGTTGATGAAGCCATCGCTGCCTGTGGTGACGTACCGGAGATTATGGTGATTGGCGGCGGTCGCGTATACGAGCAGTTTCTGCCGAAAGCGCAAAAACTGTATCTGACGCATATCGATGCGGAAGTAGAAGGCGACACCCATTTCCCGGATTACGAGCCGGATGACTGGGAATCGGTGTTCAGCGAGTTCCACGACGCCGATGCGCAGAACTCTCACAGCTATTGCTTTGAGATTCTGGAACGGCGGTAAGTTTGTATAGAATTGACGGCTAGTGCCGGATGCGACGCCGGTCGCGTCTTATCCGGCCTTCCTGTATCAGGCTGTGTTTAAGACGCCGCCGCTTCCCCCATATCCTTGTGCCGGTTCGACGGCTGGACAAAATACTGCTTATCTTCCCAGCGCAGGCAGGTTAATGAACCGCCCCAGCAGCAACCGGTATCCAGCGCGTAAATGCCTTCCGGTGTGCCTTTTCCTTCCAGCGATGCCCAGTGACCAAACACAATGTTGTACTCTTCGCTAACTGGCCCAGGAATGGTAAACCACGGTTTCAACGGTGCAGGTGCGTCTTCCGGCGACTCTTTGCTGTACATATCCAGTTGACCGTTCGGGAAGCAAAAACGCATCCGGGTAAATGCGTTGGTGATAAAACGCAGTCGCGCCAGACCACGTAACTCTGGCGTCCAGTTGTTCGGCATGTCGCCGTACATGGCGTCAAGGAAGAAAGGATAGGAGTCACTCGACAACACCGCTTCTACGTCGTGAGCACACTCTTTGGCGGTCTCTAAGTCCCATTGCGGCGTGATCCCCGCATGGGCCATCACCAGTTTTTTCTCTTCGTCGATTTGCAGTAAAGGCTGACGGCGTAGCCAGTTAAGTAACTCGTCGGCGTCAGGTGCTTCCAGTAAAGGAGTCAGGCGATCTTTCGGCTTGTTGCGGCTGATTCCGGCGAATACCGCCAGAAGGTGTAAATCGTGATTGCCCAGTACCAGACGCACGCTGTCACCTAATGATTTCACGTAGCGCAGGACATCCAGCGAACCAGGGCCGCGCGCGACCAGGTCGCCCGTCAGCCAGAGGGTATCTTTCCCAGGGGTAAATTCTATTTTGTGTAGCAATGCGATCAGTTCATCGTAACAGCCATGAACATCGCCAATAAGGTATGTCGCCATATTATTTTAATGAATGAGTATTGGAACGGAGAGTCGGAATACGGGAATATCGATGCTGAACGGAACGCCGTTTTCATCGATCATTTCGTAGTGACCCTGCATGGTGCCCATCGGTGTTTCGATAATCGCACCGCTGGTGTACTGGTACTCTTCGCCAGGGGCGATATGTGGCTGGACGCCCACCACACCTTCGCCCTGGACTTCGGTTTCACGGCCATTGCCGTTAGTGATCAGCCAGTAACGTCCCAACAACTGCACTGGCGCTCGCCCCAGGTTGCGTATGGTTACAGTATAAGAAAAAACGTAACGCTCATTATCAGGTGAAGACTGCGCTTCAATGTAAACACTTTGAACCTGAATACACACTCGGGGCGAATTGATCATCGTTAACTCTCCTGCAAAGGCGCGTTCTCCGCCAGATAGTTCGCCATCTGGCAATATTGCGCGACAGAGATGTTTTCCGCTCGCATCGCCGGGTCGATGCCCATTCCTGTTAACACCTCGACGCTAAACAGATTGCCGAGACTGTTACGAATGGTTTTACGACGCTGGTTAAAGGCTTCGGTGGTGATACGGCTTAACACGCGAACATCTTTAACCGGGTAAGGCATCGTTGCATGAGGAACCAGGCGCACGACGGCGGAATCCACTTTTGGTGGTGGTGTAAAGGCTGATGGCGGTACTTCCAGCACCGGGATCACGTTGCAATAATATTGCGCCATGACGCTTAATCGACCATACGCTTTGCTGTTCGGTCCTGCAACCAGACGATTCACCACCTCTTTTTGCAACATAAAGTGCATGTCGGCAATGGCATCAGTATAGCTAAACAGATGGAACATCAACGGTGTGGAGATGTTATATGGCAGGTTACCGAAAACACGTAGCGGCTGACCCATTTTCTCGGCCAGTTCACCGAAGTTAAAGGTCATTGCATCCTGCTGATAAATCGTCAGTTTCGGGCCTAAGAACGGATGCGTTTGCAGACGTGCCGCCAGATCGCGGTCAAGTTCGATGACCGTCAGTTGATCCAGACGCTCACCGACAGGCTCGGTCAACGCTGCCAGACCGGGGCCGATTTCGACCATCGCCTGACCCTTCTGCGGGTTAATGGCAGAAACAATGCTGTCGATCACGAACTGATCGTTGAGAAAGTTTTGCCCGAAGCGTTTACGGGCTAAGTGGCCCTGGTGGACTCGTTTATTCATTGGGTATTAACAATCATTTTGATGGCGAGATTAAGCGCCGTAATAAAACTGCCGACATCAGCTTTGCCACGTCCCGCCAGTTCCAGCGCGGTGCCGTGGTCAACAGATGTGCGAATAAAGGGCAGGCCCAGCGTAATGTTCACACCGCGCCCGAAGCCCTGGTATTTTAGCACGGGAAGACCCTGATCGTGGTACATCGCCAGCACCGCGTCGGCGTTGTCGAGATATTTAGGCTGAAACAGGGTATCGGCAGGCAGCGGCCCGTTGAGTTTCATCCCCTGCGCCCGTAACTCGTCGAGCACTGGAATGATGGTATCTATCTCTTCCGTGCCCATATGACCGCCTTCGCCCGCATGCGGATTCAGGCCACAGACCAGAATCCGCGGTTCGGCAATACCAAATTTCGTACGCAAATCGTGATGTAAAATAGCAATCACTTCGTGCAGAAGTTGTGGGGTGATGGCGTCAGCAATATCGCGCAGCGGTAAATGCGTGGTTGCCAGCGCGACGCGAAGTTCTTCGGTTGCCAGCATCATCACCACTTTTTTCGCCTGCGAGCGTTCTTCGAAAAACTCGGTATGACCGGTAAACGGAATACCGGCGTCGTTAATGACGCCTTTATGCACCGGCCCGGTGATCAGCGCGGCAAATTCACCGTTCAGGCAGCCATCGCACGCTCGCGCCAGCGTCTCCACCACATAATGCCCATTTTCAACCGCTAATTGACCCACAGTTACAGATGCACGTAGCGCGACAGGAAGCAGCGTTAATGTGCCCGCAGTTTGCGGTTGCGCAGGGGAGTTGGGGGAATAAGGGCGGAGGGTAAGCGGCAAACCGAGCATCGCTGCCCGGTCGGTAAGGAGAGTGGTATCGGCACAAACAACCAGTTCGACCGGCCACTCACGTTGTGCAAGCTGGACAACTAAGTCCGGGCCAATCCCGGCTGGCTCGCCGGGAGTGATCACAACACGTTGGGTTTTAACCATTAGTTGCTCAAAATTTTCACATAGGCGCTGGCGCGTTGTTCCTGCATCCAGCTTGCTGCTTCTTCCGAGAACTTACGGTTCATCAGCATCCGGTAAGCACGATCTTTCTGCGCCGCATCGGTTTTATCAACATTACGGGTATCCAGCAGTTCGATTAAATGCCAGCCGAATGAAGAGTGAACCGGTGCGCTCATTTGACCTTTGTTCAGACGGGTCAGCGCGTCACGGAAGGCCGGATCAAAAATATCTGGCGTAGCCCAGCCGAGATCGCCGCCCTGGTTAGCAGAGCCGGGATCCTGGGAGAACTCTTTCGCCGCAGCGGCAAACGTGGTTTTGCCACTCTTGATATCGGCAGCAATCTGTTCCAGTTTCACGCGGGCCTGTTCGTCAGTCATGATCGGAGATGGTTTCAGCAGAATATGGCGAGCGTGTACTTCGGTCACCGAGATATTTTTGCTTTCGCCGCGCAGGTCGTTAACTTTCAGAATGTGAAAGCCGACGCCGGAACGAATCGGACCAACAATATCGCCTTTCTTCGCGGTACTTAATGCCTGGGCGAAAATCCCTGGCAGTTCCTGAATGCGGCCCCAGCCCATCTGGCCACCGTTCAGCGCCTGCTGATCGGCAGAGTGAGCGATCGCCAGCTTACCGAAATCAGCGCCGTTACGAGCCTGATCGACAATGGCGCGCGCCTGCGTTTCCGCTTCGTTCACCTGCTCAGAAGACGGATTTTCCGGCAGCGGGATCAGGATGTGGCTCAAGTTCAGTTCAGTGCTGGCATCATTCTGATTACCGACCTGCTGCGCCAGAGCTTCAACTTCCTGCGGCAGGATAGTGATGCGACGACGTACTTCGTTGTTACGCACTTCAGAGATAATCATCTCTTTGCGGATCTGGTTACGATAGGTGTTGTAGTTCAGTCCATCGTAGGCCAGACGGCTGCGCATCTGATCCAGCGTCATGTTGTTCTGTTTGGCAATGTTAGCAATCGCCTGATCGAGCTGCTCATCGGAGATTTTTACTCCCATTTTCTGCCCCATCTGCAGGAGGATTTGATCCATGATCAAACGCTCCATGATTTGGTGGCGCAGTGTCGCGTCATCAGGAAGTTGCTGCCTTGCCTGGGCGGCATTCATTTTTACCGACTGCATTAATCCATCAACGTCGCTTTCCAGCACGACGCCGTTATTGACGACGGCTGCGACTTTATCGACTACCTGGGGGGCAGCAAAACTGGTATTCGCGATCATCGCGATACCGAGAAGCAGCGTTTTCCAGTTCTTCATACTTTTTCCATTTCAATTAACCGCACTGCGGATTACGTGGTAAATCAACAAATCACAAAGAGTTTTGATACGGCAGAATGTTCGAACGTAGCATCTCTTGCGTACCCAGACCGTAGTTGGAACTCAGGCCGCGCAGTTCGATGTTAAAGCCGATTGCGTTGTCATATACCGCATGTTGTTTATCGTTATCCCAACCGTTCAGCTTCCGCTCGTAACCGACGCGAATCGCATAGCAGCAGGAGCTGTATTGCACACCTAACATTGAGTCGGCCTGCTTGTTCGCATTGGTATCGTAGTAGTAGGCTCCAACGATTGACCAACGATCGGCAATCGGCCAACTGGCGACGGCACCTACCTGCGAAATACCGTTCTTATACTGTTCGGCAGTGGAATAGTATTTAGGCAATGTAGCCTGAATATATTCCGGGCTGGCGTAACGGTAGTTGAACTGCACCAGACGGTCTTCATCCCGACGGTATTCAATGCTGGAGCTACTGGTTGCTACGTTATCCAGACGAGTATCGTACTGAATCCCGCCACGCAGCCCCCAACGCTCGGAGATGCGCCAGTAAGTATCGCCTGCCCATACCAGTGAGCCAGTTTTGTCGTCATTCTCCCATTTTATGTTGTCATCGCCGGTGCGAGACTCCGTGAAATAGTAGATTTGACCAACGGAAATATTAAAACGTTCAACGGCAGCATCATCATATATGCGAGATGTGACACCGGTCGTCACCTGGTTAGCGGAAGAAATACGGTCAAGACCGCCGTAAGTCCGGTCCCGGAACAGGCCCGAGTAGTCGGATTGCAACAAAGCAGAATCGTAGTTGTAGATATCGCTCTGATCGCGATACGGCACGTACAGATATTGCGCGCGCGGTTCCAGCGTTTGGGTGTAACCCGGTGCCAGCATTTCCATATCGCGTTCAAAGACCATTTTGCCGTCAACTTTGAATTGCGGCATCACACGGTTAACGGATTCGTCCAGCTTGGTCGTGTTTCTGGAGTTATACCAGTCAAGATTGGTTTGCTGATAATGGGTTGCCAGCAACTTCGCTTCGGTATTGATGCTGCCCCAGTTATTAGAGAGCGGCAAATTGATGGTCGGTTCCAGGTGAACACGGGTTGCTTCAGGCATGTCGTCTCTGGTGTTAACAAAGTGCACAGCCTGGCCGTAAATACGCGTATCAAACGGACCAACATCATTCTGGTAGTAGTTAACGTCTAACTGCGGCTCTGCCGAGTAGCTACTGGTGTTTTGCTCGCTGAAGACCTGGAACTGCTTGGTTGAAACGGTGGCATTGAAGTTTTGCACCGCATAGCCAACGCTGAATTTTTGCGTTGCGTAACCATCAGTACTGGAACCGTACTTGTTATCGAAATCATTGAAATAGGTAGGGTCGCTAACTTTGGTGTAGTCAATGTTAAAGCGCCACACCTGATCCATGACCCCGGAGTGTTGCCAGTAGAACAACCAACGACGTGAATTGCTATCTTCTGGATGTTCATCTTCATAGACTTTATCCGAAGGTAGATAGTCCAGCTCCATCAAGCCAGCACCCGCCTGGGTGAGATAACGGAATTCGTTTTCCCACATAATGTTGCCACGACGATGCATATAATGCGGCGTGATGGTGGCATCCATATTTGGCGCGATGTTCCAGTAATATGGCAGGTAGAACTCAAAATAGTTGGTAGATGTGTACTTGGCGTTCGGGATCAAGAAACCTGAACGGCGTTTGTCACCCACCGGTAACTGCAGATACGGGCTATAAAAGATCGGAACCGGACCCACTTTAAAGCGGGCGTTCCAGATCTCTGCGACTTGTTCTTCGCGGTCATGAATAATTTCGCTACCTACCACGCTCCATGTATCAGAACCAGGCAGACAGGAGGTAAAGCTACCGTTATCCAGAATGGTGTAGCGGTTTTCGCCACGCTGTTTCATCAGGTCCGCCTTACCGCGCCCCTGGCGACCCACCATCTGGTAATCACCTTCCCAGACGTTGGTATCTTTGGTGTTCAGATTCGTCCAACCTTTCGGCCCCTTGAGGATCACCTGGTTATCGTCGTAATGGACGTTACCGAGCGCATCAACGGTACGTACAGGTTCCGGTTGTCCTGGTGCCTCTTTTTGATGGAGCTGCACTTCGTCGGCCTGCAGACGGCTGTTACCTTGCATGATATCCACGCTGCCAGTAAACACGGCGTCATCGGGGTAATTCCCCTTTGCATGGTCAGCATTAATCGTCACGGGTAAGTCGTTAGTATCGCCCTGTACCAGAGGACGGTCATAGCTTGGCACGCCCAACATACACTGTGAGGCGAGGTCGGCTGCCAGTCCCTGTTGACTATAAAGGGCGGTGGCAATCATGGTGGCCAGGAGAGTGGGGATACGTTTTTTCATACGTTGATTTTATTGTTCCATCATCGGTAACGTTGCGCGTGACAAACGGTCAGAGACTAACGTACTCGTCATCTCTACGCTAGTGTTAATCCTGTCCGAATAGCGTCAGTGGTGTTAGGCACGGCATTGAATGACAGGTATGATAATGCAAATTATAGGCGATGTCCCACAATTGACCGCAGCCGGAAAACGGTAAAAGCACCTTTATATTGTGGGAGATAGCCCTGATATCCGTCTGTCGATTTGGGGAATATATGCAGTATTGGGGAAAAATCATTGGCGTGGCCGTGGCCTTACTGATGGGCGGCGGCTTTTGGGGCGTTATATTAGGTCTGTTAATCGGCCATATGTTTGATAAAGCCCGCGGCCGCAAAATGGCGTGGTTCGCCAACCAGCGTGAGCGTCAGGCGCTGTTTTTTGCCACCACGTTTGAAGTGATGGGGCATTTAACCAAATCCAAAGGACGTGTTACTGAGGCTGATATTCATGTCGCCACATTGCTCATGGATCGGATGAATTTACACGGCGCTTCCCGTACAGCGGCGCAAAATGCGTTCCGGGTCGGAAAATCAGACAATTACCCACTGCGCGAAAAGATGCGACAGTTTCGCAGTGTCTGCTTTGGTCGTTTTGACTTAATTCGTATGTTTCTGGAGATCCAGATTCAGGCGGCGTTTGCCGATGGTTCGCTGCATCCAAATGAACGCGCAGTGCTGTATGTGATTGCCGAAGAGTTAGGGATCTCCCGCGCCCAGTTTGACCAGTTCTTGCGTATGATGCAGGGCGGTGCGCAGTTTGGTGGCGGTTATCAGCAACAGTCTGGCGGTGGCAACTGGCAGCAGGCGCAACGAGGCCCGACGCTGGAAGATGCCTGTAATGTGCTGGGTGTGAAGCCGACGGATGAGGCGACCACCATTAAACGTGCCTACCGTAAGCTAATGAGCGAACATCATCCGGATAAGCTGGTGGCGAAAGGTCTACCGCCGGAGATGATGGAGATGGCGAAACAGAAAGCACAGGAAATTCAGCAAGCGTATGAGCTGATTAAGCAGCAGAAAGGATTTAAATAAGTTTCAAATTGTAGGCCTGATAAGACGCGGCCCGCGTCGCATCAGGCAATCGGCGCAAAATTGCCGGATGCGGCGTGAACGCCTTCTCCGGCCTACCGAACTTCGCCAGCGTGACGATTAAAAATCCGCTGGCGCTTTAAACGTCATACTATTGCCATATGCCGGATGGGTAATCGTCAACATCTCTGCATGTAACAATAACCGCGGTGCCATCGCTCTCGCTTCTGGTGAAGCATAAAAACGATCGCCAAGAATCGGATGACCCAGCGCCAGCATATGCACACGTAGCTGATGAGAACGTCCGGTAATCGGCTTTAACACCACTCTTGCGGTGTTATCCGCCGCATACTCCACCACTTCATATTCCGTCTGCGCAGGCTTACCCGTTTCGTAACAGACTTTCTGTTTCGGGCGGTTTGGCCAGTCGCAAATCAGTGGCAGATCGACCAGACCTTCGGCGGGGGATGGATGCCCCCAGACGCGAGCCACATACTGCTTTTTCGGCTCGCGCTCGCGGAACTGACGTTTTAATTCTCGCTCCGCGGCTTTAGTCAGCGCCACTACAATCACGCCGCTGGTGGCCATATCCAGGCGATGTACCGATTCCGCCTGCGGATAATCACGCTGAATGCGCGTCATCACGCTGTCTTTGTGCTCCTCCAGACGCCCCGGCACAGACAACAACCCACTCGGCTTGTTGACCACCATAATGTGATCATCCTGATACAGGACAACCAGCCAGGGTTCCTGCGGCGGATTGTAGTTTTCCATCCCCATCTTCGGCTCCGTTACTGATGCGTTACAACGATCAAACGCAGGGCATCCAGACGCCAGCCTGCCTGATCCAGACTTTCCATAACCTGCTGACGGTTGCTCTCAATGGCAGCCAGTTCGTCGTCACGAATGTTCGGGTTAACCGCGCGCAGTGCTTCCAGACGCGACAGTTCCGCAGACAGTTTTTCGTCGGCTTCGTTACGTGCCGCATCAATCAATGCACGGGCAGACTTCTCAATCTGCGCTTCGCCCAGTTGCAGAATGGCGTGAACCTCTTGTTGCACAGCGTTAACCAGCTTGCTACCGGTGTGGCGATTCACTGCGTTAAGCTGACGGTTGAAGGTTTCAAACTCTACCTGCGCCGCCAGGTTGTTGCCGTTTTTATCCAGCAGCATACGCACTGGTGTCGGCGGCAGGAAGCGGTTGAGTTGCAACTGCTTCGGTGCCTGTGCTTCAACCACGTAAATCAGCTCCAGCAACAGCGTGCCTACAGGCAGCGCTTTGTTTTTTAGCAGCGAAATCGTGCTACTGCCGGTATCGCCAGAAAGGATCAGATCCAGACCGTTGCGGATCAGCGGATGCTCCCAGGTAATAAACTGTGCATCTTCACGCGCCAGCGCTACTTCACGGTCGAAGGTGATGGTAATACCGTCTTCCGACAAACCCGGGAAGTCCGGCACCAGCATATGATCGGAAGGCGTCAGTACGATCAGGTTGTCGCCACGATCGTCCTGGTTGATACCAATAATATCGAACAGGTTCATGGCGAAGGCGATCAGGTTGGTATCGTCATCCTGTTCTTCAATGCTTTCAGCCAGCGCCTGGGCTTTTTCGCCGCCGTTGGAATGGATCTCCAGCAGACGGTCACGGCCCTGCTCCAGTTGCGCTTTCAGGGCTTCATGTTGCTCGCGGCAATTTTTGATCAACTCATCAAAGCCTTCGGTTTGATCCGGTGAAGCCAGGTAGTTAATCAGATCGTTGTACACACTATCGTAGATAGCGCGTCCGGTCGGGCAGGTGTGCTCGAATGCATCCAGACCTTCGTGATACCAGCGCACCAGTACCGACTGGGCTGTTTTCTCCAGATAAGGTACGTGGATCTGAATATCGTGCGCCTGACCGATACGATCCAGACGACCAATACGCTGTTCCAGCAGATCCGGGTTGAACGGCAGATCGAACATCACCATGTGGCTGGCGAACTGGAAGTTACGCCCTTCAGAACCGATTTCTGAGCACAGCAGTACCTGCGCGCCGGTGTCTTCTTCTGCAAACCAGGCGGCAGCGCGGTCACGTTCGATAATCGACATGCCTTCGTGGAACACGGCTGCGCGGATACCTTCACGCTCGCGCAGTACCTGCTCCAGTTGCAGCGCGGTGGCAGCTTTGGCGCAGATCACCAGCACTTTCTGCGAGCGGTGGCTGGTCAGGTAGCCCATCAACCACTCAACGCGCGGATCGAAGTTCCACCAGGTGGCGTTATCGCCTTCAAATTCCTGATAAATACGTTCCGGGTAGAGCATATCGCGAGCGCGATCTTCCGCACTCTTACGTGCGCCCATAATGCCGGACACTTTAATTGCCGTCTGATACTGCGTCGGCAGCGGCAGCTTAATGGTGTGCAGTTCGCGTTTCGGGAAGCCTTTTACGCCATTACGCGTGTTACGGAACAGCACGCGGCTGGTGCCGTGGCGATCCATCAGCATGGAAACCAGCTCCTGACGGGCGCTCTGGGCATCTTCACTGTCGCTGTTTGCGGCCTGCAATAGCGGTTCGATGTCCTGCTCGCCAATCATTTCACCTAACATGTTCAGCTCGTCGTTGCTCAGTTTGTTACCAGCCAGCAGCATGGCAACGGCATCGGCCACCGGACGATAATTTTTTTGCTCTTCGACGAATTGCGCGAAATCGTGGAAACGGTTCGGGTCCAGCAGACGCAGGCGGGCAAAGTGGCTTTCCATCCCCAGTTGTTCCGGGGTTGCGGTCAGCAGCAGAACGCCAGGCACATGCTCTGCCAGTTGTTCAATGGCCTGATATTCACGGCTCGGCGCATCTTCGCTCCACACCAGGTGGTGCGCTTCATCGACAACCAGAAGATCCCATTCGGCTTCGCACAGATGTTCCAGACGCTGTTTGCTGCGGCGGGCAAAATCTAGCGAGCAAATCACCAGTTGTTCGGTATCGAACGGGTTGTAGGCGTCGTGCTGGGCTTCGGCGTAACGCTCGTCATCAAACAGCGCAAAACGCAGGTTGAAGCGGCGCAGCATTTCTACCAGCCACTGATGTTGCAAGGTTTCCGGCACGATAATCAGCACACGCTCGGCAGCGCCAGACAGTAGTTGCTGATGCAGGATCATCCCGGCTTCAATGGTTTTCCCTAAACCGACTTCGTCAGCCAGCAGGACACGCGGCGCATGGCGGCGGCCGACATCATGCGCGATGTTGAGCTGATGCGGGATCAGGCTGGTACGCTGACCGCGCAGGCCACTGTACGGCATACGGAACTGTTCGCTGGAATACTTACGCGCGCGATAACGCAACGCAAAGCGGTCCATACGGTCAATCTGCCCGGCAAACAGACGATCCTGCGGTTTGCTGAACACCAGCTTGCTATCAAGGAAAACTTCACGCAGAGCCACGCCGGACTCTTCGGTATCCAGGCGAGTACCGATATAGGTCAGCAAGCCATTTTCTTCTTTTACTTCTTCGACTTGCATCTGCCAGCCGTCATGGCTGGTAATGGTATCACCAGGGTTGAACATCACGCGGGTCACGGGAGAATCACTGCGTGCATACAGACGGTTTTCACCAGTAGATGGGAAAAGTAAAGTGACAGTTCGCGCATCCACCGCGACAACGGTTCCAAGTCCTAATTCGCTTTCTGTATCGCTGATCCAGCGTTGACCAAGTGTAAAAGGCATATGTGTTTGGCTCTATATCTTTAATTGCAGGCAATAACTACCCGCTACCAAGCTAATGCGGTAGTGGTGTTATTCAGGTCCAGGAATGGAAAGGGCGCTATGGTACTGGATGGCGGCGCTTTCGTCACGCATCAAAATGGCATCTGACGAACTCTTTTTTTGCTCAAAATAGCCCAAGTTGCCCGGTCATAAGTGTAGCAAAATTATCCTCAATAAAGGGGAGTATTCCTTCCGCCACAGGTTGAAGCTGGCGGGTCAGATAGTGTTCGTAATCCAGCGGCGAACGTTGATAGTCCAGCGGCTCCGGGCCGTTGGTGGTCCATACGTACTTAATGGTGCCGCGGTTCTGGTATTGCAAGGGGCGGCCGCGCTTTTGGTTTTCTTCATCGGCAAGGCGAGCAGCGCGTACGTGAGGCGGCACATTTCGTTGATATTCGCTTAGCGGGCGGCGGAGCCGTTTACGGTAAACCAGTCGGGCATCCAGTTCGCCCGCCATCAGTTTGTCGATAGTTTCGCGCACGTATTCCTGATACGGTTCATTGCGAAAGACACGCAAATACAGCTCCTGCTGAAACTGCTGAGCCAGCGGTGTCCAGTCGGTACGCACGGTTTCCAGTCCTTTAAACACCATCCGTTGCTTGTCGCCTTCCTGAATCAGCCCGGCATAACGCTTTTTACTGCCGGTATCAGCTCCGCGAATGGTAGGCATCAGAAAACGGCAGAAATGTGTTTCATACTCCAGTTCCAGTGCGCTGGTCAGCCGTTGTTTTTGCAGCGTTTCCGCCCACCAGGCGTTAACGTGCTGTACCAGTGCGCGACCGATTTTCGCCGCCTCTTCTTCGCAATGTGCGCCTTTCAGCCAGACAAATGTTGAGTCGGTGTCACCGTAGATCACGTCATAACCCTGTGCTTCAATTAACGCTTTGGTTTGTCGCATGATCTGATGGCCGCGCATGGTGATCGACGACGCCAGGCGCGGATCGAAGAATCGACAGGCGGTGGTGCCGAGCACGCCATAAAAGGCATTCATAATGATCTTCAGCGCCTGCGACAGCGGCTTATTGCCCTGGCGTTTGGCTTCATCACGCCCGTGCCAGATGTTAGTCACAATCTCCGGCAGGCAATGTTTCTCCCGCGAAAACCACGCATCGAGAAAACCTTCTGTGCTGTGCTCTGGATCAGGCTGCGCCATGCCTTCCACCAACCCGACGGGATCAATCAGAAAGGTGCGGATGATCGACGGGTACAGGCTTTTGTAGTCCAGCACCAACACCGAATCATAAAGTCCGGGTCGTGAATCCATCACATAGCCGCCAGGGCTGGCGTGAGGCGGCACTTCACCGAGATTGGGGGCGACATATCCGGCGCGATGCATACGCGGAAAATAGAGATGACCAAACGCAGCCACCGAACCGCCGTGCCTGTCAACCGGCAGGCCGTTCACCGTCGCTCGTTCGAGTAAAAATGGCATGATCTCGGTTTTATGGAAGATCTGTGTGACCAGTTCGCAATCTTTCAGGTTATAAGTCGCCAGTGCAGGCTTATCTTCGGTGAAACGGCGGTCAATTTCGTCCATGCGATCCCACGGGTTATCGATAGATTTGCCTTCGCCTAACAATTCCTGGGCAACGGTTTCCAGCGAAAACGAAGAGAAATTCCAGAACGCAGATTTCAGCGCTTCAATACCATCGATAATCAGCCGACCTTTGGCCTGGGCGAAAAAGACACCGTTTTTAAAGCCGTGCTCGCGCCACTCCAGCTCACTGTTATCGCGCCCCAGACGCAGGGGAATGCGATAACGCTCGGCATGTTTTTGCAGCATCCGTAGATCGAACTGCACTACGTTCCAGCCGATGATCACATCCGGATCGTGAGTTGCAAACCAGGCGTTGAGTTTTTCCAGTAGTTGCGGACGGCTGGCAACATACTCCAGATCGAAATTGAGCGCGGAGGCGTCGCCATTCTCTGGCCCCAGCATATAAACGATTCGCTGCCCGCAACCTTCCAGGCCGATACAGTACAGCTCACCGTGGCGGGTGGTTTCAATATCAATAGAAACCCACTTGAGCGGCGGACGATAGTCGGGATTAGGTTTCAGACGGGCGTTGACGATAGCGCCATCACGGAAATCACCGTCGACCCACACCGGAGCGGTGATAAAACGCTCCATCAGATAACGTTCTGGCGGACGCACATCGGCCTCGTAAACGGTGACGCCAGCTTCACGCAGGCGCTTTTCGTAATTCATCAACTGGCGATGGGCGCGACAGTAAAGGCCATGCACTGGCTGGCGGTGAAAATCCTTTAACGCCAGCGGCGTCAGACGAAATCCTTGCTCACTTTGCAAAATGAGCTGGGCGCGGAGAACCTGATCGGTGGGAATAAACGCCACGGATTCTTGCGGCGCAAGCGTAACGTGCAACGGCCCGTTGTCCGTCGCTAACCAAAAGGAAACTTCGGTTCCTTGCGGGGTATCCCGCCAGTGTCGGGTTAAGATAAAACCTGCCTGCGCCACGCTGAAAATCCATCAAAAAACCAGGCTTGAGTATAGCCTGGTTTCGGTCGATTGGCTGTGGTTTTATACAGTCATCACTGCCCGTAATACGCCTTCGCGCCATGTTTACGCAGGTAGTGCTTGTCCAGCAGCGTTTGCTGCATATCCGGTAACCGTGGCGCTAACTGGCGGCAGAAAATCCCCATATAAGCGACTTCTTCCAGCACGATGGCGTTGTGTACCGCATCTTCGGCGTTTTTACCCCACGCAAACGGGCCGTGAGAATGCACCAGCACGCCAGGCATTTGCGCCGCATCGATACCCTGTTTTTCGAAGGTTTCGACGATGACATTACCGGTTTCCCACTCATATTCGCCGTTGATTTCCGCATCGGTCATTTTGCGGGTGCAGGGAATGGTGCCGTAGAAATAGTCGGCGTGGGTAGTGCCAGTTGCCGGGATTGACTGGCCTGCCTGTGCCCAGATCGTGGCATGGCGGGAGTGGGTGTGCACAATGCCGCCGATGGACGGGAATGCCTGATAGAGCAGCCGGTGAGTTGGCGTGTCGGAGGAGGGCTTTTTCGTTCCTTCAACCACTTCACCGGTTTCGATGCTGACCACGACCATATCGTCGGCGGTCATGATGCTGTAATCGACGCCGGAAGGTTTGATCACAAAGACGCCGCGCTCGCGATCAACGGCGCTGACGTTGCCCCAGGTCAGTGTGACCAGGTTGTGTTTTGGGAGCGCCAGGTTGGCTTCTAATACCTGACGTTTGAGATCTTCTAACATGTTGACTCCTTCGTGCCGGATGCGCTTTGCTTATCCGGCCTACAAAATCAGCCTTCGGCTCGCAATCGCAGGCCTGATAAGACGCGCCAGCGTTGCATCAGGTGCTGAATGCCGGATGCGCTTTGCTTATCCGGCCTACAAAATCAGCCTTCGGCTCGTAATCGCAGGCCTGATAAGACGCGCCAGCGTTGCATCAGGTGCTGAATGCCGGATGCGCTTTGCTTATCCGGCCTACAAAATCAGCCTTCGGTTCGTAATCGCAGGCCTGATAAGACGCGCCAGCGTTGCATCAGGCGTTGCTTACCTGATGTCGCTAATTAGCGACGAAATCCGTAATACACTTCGTTCCAGCGCAGCGCGTCTTTAAACGCAGGCAGGCGGGTGTCGTTATCAATCACCGTGATTTCAATGTCGTGCATCTCGGCAAACTGGCGCATATCGTTCAGGTTCAGCGCATGACTGAAGACGGTATGGTGTGCGCCACCAGCGAGGATCCACGCTTCGGAAGCGGTTGGCAGATCCGGTTGCGCTTTCCACAGTGCATTCGCCACCGGCAGTTTCGGCAGGGAGTGCGGCGTTTTCACCGTATCGATGCAATTAACCAGCAGACGATAACGATCACCGAGATCAATCAGGCTGGCGACAATGGCCGGGCCAGTTTGAGTGTTGAAGATCAGGCGGGCAGGATCATCTTTACCGCCAATACCAAGGTGCTGAACGTCGAGGATCGGTTTCTCTTCCGCCGCGATCGACGGACAGACTTCCAGCATGTGGGAGCCGAGCACCAGGTCATTACCTTTCTCGAAATGATAGGTATAGTCCTCCATAAAGGAGGTGCCGCCCTGCAGACCGGTTGACATCACCTTCATGATGCGAAGCAGGGCGGCAGTTTTCCAGTCGCCTTCGCCCGCAAAGCCATAGCCCTGTTGCATCAGACGTTGTACGGCGAGACCAGGGAGTTGTTTCAGACCGTGCAGATCTTCAAAGGTGGTAGTGAACGCGTGGAAGCCACCTTGTTCCAGGAAACGCTTCATTCCCAGCTCAATCCGTGCCGCTTCCAGCACGTTCTGCCGTTTTTCACCGTGGATCTGTGTGGCAGGCGTCATGGTGTAGCTGCTTTCGTACTCATCAACCAGCGCGTTGACATCGCCATCGCTGATTGAGTTAACCACCTGCACCAGGTCGCCAACCGCCCAGGTATTAACGGAGAAACCGAACTTGATCTGCGCGGCAACTTTATCGCCGTCAGTGACCGCCACTTCACGCATATTGTCGCCAAAGCGGCAGACTTTCAGATGACGGGTATCCTGTTTAGACACAGCCTGGCGCATCCAGGAGCCGATACGTTCATGAGCTTGTTTATCCTGCCAGTGACCGGTGACCACGGCATGTTGCTGGCGCATACGAGCGCCGATGAAGCCGAACTCGCGGCCGCCGTGTGCGGTCTGGTTCAGGTTCATAAAGTCCATATCGATGCTGTCCCACGGTAATGCAGCGTTAAACTGGGTGTGGAATTGCAGCAGTGGTTTGTTGAGGATGGTCAATCCGTTGATCCACATTTTGGCCGGGGAGAAAGTGTGCAGCCACACCACCAGACCCGCGCAACGATCGTCATAATTGGCGTCACGGCAAATCGCGGTGATTTCATCCGGCGTGGTGCCCAGTGGTTTCAGCACCAGTTTACAGGGCAGTTTCGCTTCCGTATTCAGCGCCTTAACGACGTGCTCGGCATGTTGGGTGACCTGACGCAGGGTTTCCGGGCCATACAGATGCTGGCTGCCAATGACAAACCACACTTCATAATTATCAAAAATCGTCATTATCGTGTCCTTATAGAGTCGGAACGGCCTGGGCAGCCTGTGCCGGGGCAGAAGTTGGAAGATAGTGTTGTTCGGCGCTCATCGCCCACTGCTGATAGCGGCGATAAAGCTGTTCAAAGTGTTGTGCCTGTTCGCTGCGCGGTTGCAGCGTTTTCTCGACCGCGCTGGCCATTTTTTGTTGTGCTGATGGGATATCTGAGTGCACTTTTGCAGCAACGGCGGCGAAAATCGCTGCGCCGAGCGCGCAGCACTGGTCAGAAGCGACAATTTGTAGCGGGCGATTCAGCACGTCGCAGCAGGCCTGCATAATGACCTGGTTTTTGCGGGCGATGCCGCCCAGCGCCATCACGTTATTGACGGCGATCCCCTGCCCGGTGAAGCACTCCATAATTGCGCGCGCGCCAAAGGCGGTAGCGGCAATCAAACCGCCAAACAGCAGAGGAGCATCGGTAGCGAGGTTCAGATCGGTAATCACCCCTTTCAGGCGTTGGTTAGCGTTTGGCGTGCGGCGACCGTTAAACCAGTCGAGTACCACCGGCAGGTGATCCAGAGACGGATTTTTGGCCCACGCCTCGGTCAGCGCAGGTAACAGTTGTTTCTGGCTGGCGTTGATTTGTTCTTTCAGTTCCGGATGCCGGGCGGCAAGTTGTTCCAGCGGCCAGCCGAGTACGCGACCAAACCAGGCGTAGATATCACCAAATGCTGACTGACCGGCCTCCAGGCCGATAAACCCAGGCACTACACTGCCATCAACCTGACCGCAAATACCTTTCACTGCGCGCTCGCCAACGCTGTGTTTGTCGGCAATGAGAATGTCGCAGGTAGAAGTACCGATCACTTTTACCAGTGCGTTAGGCTGTGCGCCCGCGCCGACCGCGCCCATATGGCAGTCAAACGCGCCACCAGAAATCACTACGCTTTCAGGCAGACCGAGACGCTGCGCCCATTCCGGGCATAAAGTGCCAACTGGAATATCGGCAGTCCAGGTGTCAGTAAACAGCGGGGAGGGCAAATGTCGATTGAGGAGCGGGTCCAACTCATCAAAGAAACTGGCTGGTGGAAGACCGCCCCAGCTTTCATGCCACAGTGATTTGTGTCCGGCGCTGCAACGCCCGCGACGGATATCTTGCGGGCGAGTGGTGCCAGAGAGCAGGGCTGGCACCCAGTCACATAGCTCAATCCATGACGCGGCTGATTGCGCCACGGCGCTGTCCTGGCGGGTAACGTGGAGTATTTTCGCCCAGAACCATTCGCTGGAATAAATACCGCCAATATAGCGAGAATAGTCAACTTTGCCGGGTGCGTGACACAAGCGGGTGATCTCTTCCGCTTCTTCAACCGCTGTGTGGTCTTTCCACAAGACGAACATCGCGTTCGGGTTTTCAGCAAACTCCGGGCGTAGCGCCAGCACGTTGCCGTCGGCGTCGATTGGTGCAGGCGTGGAGCCCGTGCTATCCACACCAATGCCGACCACATCCGCGCGTTGTTCGGCGTTAAGCTCTGCAAGCACAGTTTTTAGCGCCGCTTCCATTGACTCAATGTAGTCACGTGGATGATGACGGAACTGGTTATTTGGGGCATCACAAAATTGCCCTTCCTGCCAACGGGGATACCACTCTACGCTGGTGGCGATCTCTTCACCGGTGGCGCAGTCCACCGCCAAAGCTCGCACAGAATCACTGCCAAAATCGAGGCCAATTGCAATCGCCATCGTTTCACTCCATCCAAAAAAACGGGTATGGAGAAACAGTAGAGAGTTGCGATAAAAACAGTCAGGCAGTATTCGCTAATCTTATGGATAAAAATGCTATGGCATAGCAAAGTGTGACGCCGTGCAAATAATCAATGTGGACTTTTCTGCCGTCATTATAGACACTTTTGTTACGCGTTTTTGTCATGGCTTTCGGCCCCCTTTGTTACAAAATGCTTTTCACAAGCGGGGTTGCCGGTTGGATTAGCGAGAAGAGCCAGTAAAAGACGCAGTGACGGTAATGTCTGATGCAATATGGACAATTGGTTTCTTCTCTGAACGGCGGGAGTATGAAAAGTATGGCTGAAGCGCAAAATGATCCCTTGCTGCCGGGTTACTCGTTTAACGCCCATCTGGTGGCGGGTTTAACACCGATTGAGGCCAACGGTTATCTCGATTTTTTTATCGACCGACCGCTGGGAATGAAAGGCTATATTCTCAATCTCACCATTCGTGGACAGGGTGTGGTGAAAAATCAGGGACGAGAATTTGTTTGCCGACCGGGGGATATTTTGTTGTTCCCGCCGGGAGAAATTCATCACTATGGTCGTCATCCGGAGGCTCGTGAATGGTATCACCAGTGGGTTTACTTTCGTCCTCGCGCCTACTGGCACGAATGGCTTAACTGGCCGTCGATATTTGCCAATACCGGTTTCTTTCGCCCGGACGAAGCGCACCAGCCGCATTTCAGCGACTTGTTTGGGCAAATTATTAACGCCGGACAAGGAGAAGGGCGCTATTCGGAACTGCTGGCGATAAATCTTCTTGAGCAATTGTTACTGCGGCGGATGGAAGCGATCAATGAGTCGATGCATCCGCCAATGGATAATCGGGTACGCGAGGCTTGTCAGTACATCAGCGACCACCTGGCAGACAGCAATTTTGATATCGCCAGCGTTGCACAGCATGTCTGCCTGTCGCCGTCGCGTTTGTCGCATTTGTTCCGTCAGCAGTTAGGGATTAGCGTCTTAAGCTGGCGTGAGGATCAACGCATTAGCCAGGCGAAGCTGCTATTGAGTACAACCCGGATGCCTATCGCGACGGTCGGGCGCAATGTTGGCTTTGATGATCAACTCTATTTCTCGCGGGTATTTAAAAAATGTACTGGGGCCAGCCCAAGCGAGTTCCGTGCTGGTTGTGAAGAAAAAGTGAATGATGTAGCTGTCAGGTTGTCATAACTGGTAACGAATCAGAGAATTGACGGCTTGACGGAGTAGCATTGGGTTTGCAGAATCCCTGCTTCGTCCATTTGACAGGCACATTATGCAAGCATTGCTGGAACACTTTATTACCCAATCCACCGTTTATTCGCTGATGGCGGTGGTATTGGTGGCTTTTCTGGAGTCGCTGGCGCTGGTCGGTTTGATTTTGCCCGGTACGGTACTGATGGCGGGGCTGGGAGCGCTGATTGGCAGCGGCGAGTTAAGTTTCTGGCACGCCTGGCTGGCGGGGATTGTTGGCTGCCTGATGGGGGACTGGATCTCTTTCTGGCTGGGCTGGCGTTTTAAAAAGCCGCTCCATCGTTGGTCGTTTCTGAAGAAAAACAAAGCGTTGCTCGATAAAACCGAACATGCGTTGCATCAACACAGCATGTTTACCATTCTGGTCGGTCGTTTTGTCGGCCCGACGCGTCCGCTGGTGCCAATGGTGGCAGGGATGTTGGATCTGCCCGTAGCAAAATTTATTACGCCAAATATTATCGGCTGCCTGCTGTGGCCACCGTTTTACTTCCTGCCGGGGATTCTGGCGGGGGCGGCGATTGATATTCCTGCCGGGATGCAGAGCGGTGAATTTAAGTGGTTGTTGCTGGCAACGGCGGTGTTTTTGTGGGTTGGCGGCTGGTTGTGCTGGCGGTTATGGCGCAGTGGCAAAGTAACCGATCGCTTAAGCCATTATTTGTCGCGTGGTCATCTGCTGTGGCTGACGCCGCTAATTTCTGGCGTTGGGGTAGTGGCGCTGGTGGTGTTGATTCGCCATCCGTTGATGCCGGTGTATATCGATATTTTGCGTAAAGTGGTTGGGGTTTAGGGGCATAGTCTTGTACGGGGCGCCTGATGCGACGCTTGCCGCGTCTTATCAGGCCCACAATACGCCCCCCGTAGGTCGGATAAGGCGTTCACGCCGCATCCGACAGTGCATATTAGCCTTTAATTCCCAACAGCGCCGAAGCACTCGCCTTACCGCTCAATAACTCATTTGTCTTCCCCTGCCAGGCGATGCGCCCGTCGGCAACCACCACCGAGCGCGTGGCGATCCGCGCGGCATCTTCTACGCTATGTGACACCATCAATAGCGTCATTTTTTGCTGCTGGCAGCTCGTGCTCACCAGCGTCAACATCTCCTGACGCAGCGCCGGATCGAGTGCGGAGAACGGTTCATCAAGCAATAAAATGGGCTGTTCACGTACCAGACAGCGCGCTAACGCCACGCGCTGCCGCTGGCCGCCGGAAAGCTCACCCGGTAACCGCGGCATTAAATTATCAATCCCCATCTGACGGGCGATTGCGTGCATTTTCTCCTGCTGTATTGCGTTCAACTTCAATCCCGGATTCAATCCCAGCCCGATGTTCTGCGCTACCGTCAGGTGGCTGAACAGGTTGTTCTCCTGAAACAGCATTGATACCGGACGGCGTGACGGCGGTGTCGTCGTGTGATCAATACCGTCGATAGTCAGCGAACCGCTGGCTGGCGTCAGAAAACCGGCGATCAAATTCAGCAGGGTACTTTTACCTGCGCCGCTTGGCCCGAGGATCGCCACTTGCTCGCCGCGTTCCACCGTTAAGCTAAAACGCATTGGCAAATGGTGATAAAGCCAGGTGATATCAGTCAGTCTTAACATTTCGCCCCGGTAGTTTTTCAATCATGGTAAACAGCAGAAAACAGAGCAGCAGCAGAATTAATGCGGTGACCGCGCCGTCCTGGCTGCGGTAAGAGCCAATTTGCTGGTAGAGATAAAACGGCAGGGTGCGGAAATCATCGTTACCGAACAATGCCACCACACCAAAATCACCAATCGACAGCACGCAGGCAAAAGCCAGTGCCTGCGCCAGCGGACGTTTCAGGGCGCGCAGCTCGACCACTTTTAAACGCGACCAGCCTTCAATGCCCAACGACTGACACAACATGCTGTAGCGGGCGGTGATATCGCGCATCGGGTTTTCCAGCACTTTCAGCGCGTAAGGGATCGCCATTAGCGCATTGGTGAAAATCACAATGCCGTCAGCAGATTGTGGCAGGCCAGTAGTGTTGTTGAGCAATAAAAAGAAGCCCGTTGCCAGCACAATGCCGGGCATGGCGAGGATCAGCATTCCGCTCATCTCCAGTGTCTGACCAGCCAGCATTTTCTGCCGCGCCCGCAGTTCGCGACTGCTCCACAGCAGCATCATGGTCAGCACTACGCACAATACGCCTGCCGCCAGCGCGATGCGCAATGAGGTCCACAGTGCCTGCCACAGTACCGGTTGTGCCAGCACTTCTGGCAACTGGTAATTCACGCCATCAACGATCACCGCCAGTAACGGTGGCAGCAACAACAGCAGCGCCAGCACGATCAGCACCGTATCGCAAATGCGGCTGTGCAGACGATCGTCCGGGTCGCGCCAACCGTGCAGCAGCGTAGTGCCGGGGGCGATGGCCTTACTTAATCGTTGGCTCAACAACACCAGTCCCAGACAGCACACCATCTGGATCAGCGCCAGCATTGCTGCGCGGGCGGGATCGTAGTCGTAACTCAGCGCCTGATAGATTGCCAGTTCGATAGTCGTCGCCTGTGGCCCGCCGCCCAGCGCCAGCACGGTGGCGAAGCTGGCGAAACAGAGCATAAAGATAAGCGCAGCAACCGGCGGGATTTGTCGCCGTAACCACGGCCATTCGACGAAGCGGAAAAAATGCCAGCCGCGCATCCCAAGCTGGGCGGCAAGTTGACGTTGTTCACCGGGGATGTTTTCCAGTGCCTGGAGTAATAAGCGGCTCGCCATCGGCAGATTAAAAAATACGTGCGCCAGCAAAATGCCTTGCAGGCCGTAGGGCGAAAAAGTCCACTCCAGCCCAAGCAATTGCCAGAGCGATGCCAGCCAGCCCTGGCGACCATAAACGCTAAGAATGCCGAAAACAGCGACCAGCACAGGCAGGATTAAGGTCATGGCGCACAGACGCAACAGCGCCTGCCGCCCCGGAAAGCGCCTGCGGTAGAGGGCGCGGGCGAGGAATATTGCGGGCACGACAGAGAGCAGCGCAGAGAGAAACGCCTGCCAGAAGGAGAAGCGCACCACATGCCACAGGTAGCTGTCCTGCCATATTGTTGCCCAGTCCCCCTGCGGCGCGTTCCACCACAGCGCGAGAAACGCCGCCAGTGCAACCACCACCACCAGCGTGGCGGCGCTTACACCTGGAATTAACCAGCCAGGAATTAACGGCTGACGGCGCGTTGCCATTCGCTAATCCATGCCTGACGTTGTGCCGCCACTTCGGCTGGCGTGAATTCCAGCGTGGTGGCCGGTTTGGTCAGTTGTTCAAAACCGGCAGGTAGTGCGACGTTTGCTACCGGATACATCCAGTTGCCGGTTGGGATCGCATTCTGGAAAGCCGGAGAAACCATAAACTGGAGGAATTTTTGTGCCAGCTCCGGCTGCTTGCTGGCAGCGGTGCGGGCGGCGACTTCCACTTGCAGATAGTGACCTTCGCTAAAGTTGGCGGCGGCGTAGTTATCTTTCTTCTCTTCGAGAATGTGATAAGCCGGAGAAGTGGTGTAGCTCAATACCAGATCGCTTTCGCCTTTTAAAAACAGGCCATAGGCTTCGCTCCAGCCTTTGGTGACGGTGACGGTTTTCTTCGCCAGTTTCTGCCAGGCTTGCGGGGCGTCATCGCCATAGACTTTTTGCATCCACAGCAGCAGACCCAGACCTGGCGTACTGGTGCGTGGATCTTCATAAATCACCCGCCAGTTTTGATCGCTCTCAACCAGTTCTTTCAGGCTTTGCGGCGGATTTTTCAGTTTGTTCTTGTCATAGACGAAGGCGAAGTAGCCGTAATCAAATGGTACGAAAGTGTCATTATTCCAGCCGCCGGGTACATTGATCGCATCCGCTGACACGCCGCTTTTGGTAAACAGCCCGGTTTTGCTGGCGGCATCTAACAGATTGTTATCCAGACCCAGCACCACATCGGCTTTGCTGTTTTTACCTTCCATCCGCAGACGGTTGAGCAGCGAGACGCCATCTTCCAGCGCCACCAGTTTCAGTTCGCAATGACAGTCGGCTTCAAAGGCTTTTTTGACTACCGGACCTGGCCCCCAGTCGGCAGCGAAGGAGTCGTAGGTATAGACGGTCAGAACAGGTTTCGCAAAAACGGGCGCTGTGCACAGCAACAGCAAAGGAAGACATTTTTTTAACACTTTGCACCTCAAAGAAGAGTGGCAAAGGACTTGAGAAGGAGCCTCAAATCCCTTCGCCGGCGTTATCCGGATCAGGTTCGACGGGTATTTTCTCAGCGCACGCATTTGCGTGGCACCCCGTTGAGAACGGCGTTAGTGTAGTGAGTTTGTTATCAACCAGCAATCATGGATCCGGCGGTGCAAACCACGCTGATTTAAAATCGAACCATCCAAGGGTATTCATGCGCAGGCCGCGCATACTGCGTTGCCCCTGAATGATCAGCCAGTGATGGATCAATGGCACCATCGCTTTGCTGGTCACTAACTGCTGGCACCAGTTCGCCAGATTCATCTCGCCATTGCGCCAGCGCGCGGCATCGGCTTGCCAGTCGATCGGAATACAGTGTTGTAGCAGCGGCACTTCGCACAAATGCGCGAACAGCGAAAAATCCAGCGGCAGCGTAAAGTTGGCGCTGTTAAGCCAGATATCGCTTTCGATCTCTCCCGCATGCCACTGATCGTAGCTGATCTCGTTGATGTTAAGCGTTACCTGATGACTCGCCAGAATTTGCTGCATGATCCTGGCAATTACCCGATGTTCAATATGATCCTGATAAAAGGTCAGGGTAAGGCTTTCCAGCCCGGCGGGTTTTTCGCAATGCGTGGGGCGGGCATGGTGCCAACGGGGGAGCAGTCCGTAGGCCGGGAACCAGAGTTGCTGGTACTGTTCTTCCGCGAAGTAGACCAGATTGCTCGGAGAAAGAACGTAGCTTACCCAGTCTCTGACTTGCTGATTCGCCCCGCGATGGGTGCGGCTGTCGAACAGTAAATAGTAGCAACCTTCTTCCAGGCGGCTTTCAATCTCTTTTTCCTCACCCTGCGGCCCTTTCAGCATTAGCCCTCCGGCTGGCTCGTCGGCAATTTCCGGCAGAACCCAGACGTTAACTTCATCGATGAGTGCCCGATAACCGAAGAAGTCATCGAATGCCTGAATTTTCAACTGATTGGCGCTGTTACGCATTACCGCATACGGACCGGTGCCGATCGGATGACTGGCAAAGTTGCTGATGGTTTCCCATTCCCGCGGCAGGATCATCGCCGGAACTTGCCCCAGTAGTAACGGCAACCAACGATCGGGCTGCGTAAGATGGATATCCAGCGTCCAGGGCGTTGGCGAAACAATTTCAGCAATGTGGGAATAGAGCGGCTGCGTATTGAGCCGTTTCAAAGAGGCGATGACATCGTCCATTTCCAGCTCACGGCCATGATGAAATTGGATACCGGGACGTAAAAAGAAACGCCAGTGAAGTGGGGAAATTTGTTGCCAGTGGTGGGCAATGTCCGCCTCCAGTTCCCCATTTTCCTCATTTATGCGGGTTAACGCGCTGAAGATTTGCCGGGCGATATGCGTTTCGGAACGGCGTAATGCGCTGCCAGGTAGCAGATTACGCAACGGACGATAGTAGAGCACGCGCAGAATGTGCCGCCCCTGGCGGAAGCTACGCCCCAGATGGGAAACCAACATTTGCCGCACAGCGGTTTTATCACCGACGAGTTGCACCAGTTGATCGATACGATCCTGTTCCAGCAGATCCTCCGCCCGCTGTTGCTGAAGCGCAAGTCCGGTGTAGAGGAAGGTCAAACGCGAGCGTTTACCGCGGCCAACCTCCGCCTCCCACGTCAGCCAGCCACGATCCTGCATGGTGTTTAGCAGGGTGCGCATATGACGGCGGGAACAGCTCAATAACTCTGCCAGTTCGTTGAGCGTCGTGTTCTGCGATTTACCCTCGCAGCATTGCCACAGCCGGATGAACTGTTGTTGCAGACGACCTGAAGGCATAAAAGGGGAACTCCTGCGCAAAAGTCAGCAATTTTATTATCCCTATATTAAGTCAATAATTCTTAACGATGAAGCAAGGAGGTATCCCATTCGTCAGTTTTATCGGCACTATTTTGCAATGACAGCAATGATGTGCTGACTGAGTTGGTTAAGCGTTCCACAACGATTAGCCATGCTTGAATAACTGATGCAGTGGGAGGGGAGTCATTCTGACTACTGATCTGCAGACATCATGTGTGACTGAGTATTGGTGTTAATCGCCACGCCAGCAGTGAATACCTGCTGGCTTTTTTCTTTTTGGCGATTGAGTGCCGGATGCGGCGTGAATGCCTTATCCGACTCATAAAACTAGCGCATAAACGCCGGTTGCTTCTCTTCATAATCAGCAATGGCATCGCCGTGCTGCAACGTCAGACCGATGCTATCGAGACCGTTCATCATGCAGTGGCGGCGGAAGGCATCGATGGTAAAACGATAAGTTTTATTCCCCGCTTTCACCTCTTGCGCTTCCAGATCCACGTCGAAGTGAATTCCCGGATTAGCCTGCACCAGTGTAAACAGCTCGTCCACTTCGGCATCGCTTAATTTCACCGGCAGCAACTGGTTGTTAAAGCTGTTGCCGTAGAAGATGTCCGCGAAACTGGGCGCAATCACCACCTTAAATCCGTAATCGGTCAGCGCCCAGGGAGCGTGCTCACGCGAGGAGCCACAGCCGAAGTTTTCCCGCGCCAGTAAAATGGAAGCGCCCTGATATTGTGGGAAATTCAGCACGAAGTCCGGGTTTGGCTGTTGGCCTTTTTCATCCAGAAAACGCCAGTCGTTAAACAGATGCGCGCCAAAACCAGTGCGCGTCACTTTCTGCAAAAACTGTTTCGGGATAATGGCATCAGTGTCGACATTGGCGGCATCCAATGGAACAACCAGGCCTGTGTGTTTGATAAATTTCTCTGCCATGGTGTGCTCCTTATTTAATGTTGCGAATGTCAGCGAAATGACCGGTGACGGCAGCGGCGGCCGCCATTGCCGGGCTAACCAGATGCGTGCGCCCGCCGCGCCCCTGGCGGCCTTCAAAGTTACGGTTGCTGGTGGAGGCACAACGCTCGCCCGGATTCAGGCGATCGTTGTTCATCGCCAGACACATTGAGCAGCCAGGCAAGCGCCATTCAAAACCCGCTTCAATAAAAATTTTGTCCAGCCCTTCTGCTTCTGCCTGCGCTTTTACCGGGCCGGAGCCGGGAACGACCAGTGCCTGAACGCCTGGCGCAACTTTCCGCCCTTTGGCGATTTCCGCCGCTGCACGTAAATCTTCAATACGTGAGTTGGTGCAGGAACCGATAAATACTTTATCGATAGCGACTTCGGTCAGCGGAATACCCGGTTTCAGCCCCATATAGGCCAACGCTTTTTCTGCTGACGCGCGCTCAACCGGATCGGCAAACGAAGCGGGATCGGGAATATTGTCGTTCACGGAGATCACCTGGCCTGGGTTGGTGCCCCAGGTGACTTGCGGCGCAATCTCTTCTGCTTGCAGAGTGACAACGGTATCGAAAGTTGCACCTTCGTCGGTTTGCAGTGTTTTCCAGTAGGCGACGGCGTCGTCGAAATCTTTGCCTTTCGGCGCATGAAGACGGCCTTTGACATAGTTAAAGGTGGTTTCGTCCGGCGCAACCAGACCGGCTTTTGCGCCCATTTCGATTGCCATATTGCACAGGGTCATGCGACCTTCCATGCTTAAATCACGGATTGCTTCACCGCAAAACTCCACCACATGCCCGGTGCCGCCTGCACTGCCGGTTTTACCGATAATTGCCAGCACGATATCTTTCGCAGTAATTCCTGGTGCGGCTTTACCCTGGACTTCAATTTTCATGGTCTTCGCACGACCCTGCTTCAGGGTTTGCGTTGCCAGCACGTGTTCAACTTCGGAAGTACCGATGCCAAACGCCAGTGCGCCAAACGCGCCGTGGGTGGCGGTATGCGAGTCGCCGCAAACAATGGTCATTCCCGGTAAGGTGACGCCTTGTTCTGGCCCCATCACGTGGACAATTCCCTGATACGGGTGATTCAGGTCATACAGCTCGACGCCAAAATCTTTGCAGTTTTTGATCAGCTCCTGCATCTGGATGCGCGCCATTTCTCCGCAGGCATTAATGTCTTTGGTCTGGGTCGAGACGTTGTGGTCCATAGTGGCGAAAGTTTTACCTGGCTGACGTACCGGGCGTCCGTGGGTGCGCAGACCATCAAACGCCTGCGGTGACGTCACTTCATGCACCAGATGGCGGTCGATATATAACAGCGGGGTTTCGTTTTCAGCTTCGTAAACTACATGAGCGTCGAACAATTTTTCGTATAACGTCTTAGCCATAATTACACCCCTTCTGCCACATAGCGGGCAATGATATCGCCCATTTCATCGGTACTTACGGCGGCAGCGCCACGGGCCAAATCTCCGGTGCGAATGCCTTCTTCTAATGCGCGGTTAATGGCGCGTTCAATAGCGGAAGCCGCATCATCGGCATCCAGGCTGTAGCGCAACAGCAGCGCCAGCGACAGAATTTGCGCAATTGGATTAGCGATGTTTTTTCCTGCGATATCCGGCGCAGAGCCGCCCGCCGGTTCATACAGACCAAAACCTTGTTCGTTCAGGCTGGCGGAAGGCAACATCCCCATCGAACCGGTAATCATCGCGCATTCGTCAGAAAGAATGTCACCAAACAGGTTGGAGCACAGCAGCACGTCAAATTGCGACGGATCTTTAATCAACTGCATGGTGGCGTTGTCGATGTACATATGTGCCAGTTCAACATCCGGATATTCAATGGCGATCTCGTTAACGATCTCCCGCCATAAAATAGAGGATTGCAGCACGTTGGCTTTGTCGATTGACGTGACTTTGCGGCGACGTTTGCGGGCAGATTCAAACGCGATGCGGGCAATGCGCTCGATCTCAAAACGGTGATACACCTCGGTATCAAACGCTTTTTCATACTGACCGCTACCTTCACGGCCTTTCGGTTGACCGAAATAGATGCCGCCGGTTAACTCACGCACGCACAGGATGTCGAAGCCGTTAGCGGCAATATCAGCACGTAGCGGACAGAATGCTTCCAGCCCCTGATACAGTTTTGCCGGGCGCAGATTGCTGAATAATTTGAAATGTTTACGCAGAGGTAACAGCGCGCCGCGTTCTGGTTGTTGGTCTGGCGGCAAATGCTCCCACTTCGGGCCACCTACCGAGCCAAACAGTACGGCATCGGCTTGTTCACAGCCTTCAACCGTCGCTGGCGGCAACGGCTGCCCGTGGTTATCAATGGCTGCGCCGCCAACATCATAATGGCTGGTGGTGATACGCATCGCAAAGCGGTTACGCACGGCATCCAGTACTTTCAGGGCCTGGGTCATGACTTCCGGCCCGATCCCATCCCCAGGTAAAACAGCAATATGGTAATTCTTCGACATCACACGGTTTCCTTGTTGTTTTCGTTGTGTTGAGCTTTGCGTTGTAACTCTTTTTCGACTTCTGCGGCGCGCCAGATATTGTTCAGCACGTGCACCATTGCTTTGGCGGAGGACTCGACAATATCGGTGGCCAGGCCGACGCCGTGGAAGCGGCGACCGTTGTAGTTAGCGACGATATCCACCTGACCCAGCGCATCTTTACCGTGGCCTTTGGCGGTCAGGCTGTATTTCACCAGTTCGACGTTGTAGTCAGTGATACGGTTAATCGCCTGGTAGACGGCATCGACCGGGCCATTACCGTTGGCGGCTTCTGCTTTGACTTCCTCGCCACAGGCCAGTTTGACGGCGGCAGTGGCGATATCGTTAGAACCCGACTGCACACTGAAGTAATCCAGACGGAAGTGTTCCGGTTCTTCTTGCTGTTTACCAATAAAGGCCAGAGCCTCCAGGTCGTAATCAAATACTTGGCCTTTTTTATCTGCCAGTTTCAGGAAAGCGTCGTACAGATTGTCTAAATTATATTCACTTTCTTTATATCCCATCTCATCCATGCGGTGTTTTACTGCCGCACGACCAGAACGAGAGGTTAGATTTAACTGGATTTGGTTCAGACCAATAGATTCTGGTGTCATGATTTCGTAGTTTTCGCGATTTTTCAGCACGCCATCCTGATGAATACCGGAGGAGTGTGCGAACGCGCCGCTGCCAACAATGGCTTTGTTTGCCGGGATCGGCATATTGCAAATCTGGCTAACTAACTGACTGGTGCGCCATATCTCCTGGTGATTAATGGCGGTGTGGACGTTGAGAATATCCTTACGCACTTTGATCGCCATGATCACTTCTTCCAGCGAACAGTTACCCGCGCGTTCACCGATCCCGTTCATCGCACCTTCTACCTGCCGTGCTCCGGCATGTACCGCCGCCAGCGAGTTGCCGACCGCCAGGCCTAAATCATCGTGAGTGTGTACGGAAATAATGGCTTTATCGATGTTTGGTACGCGTTCATACAGACCGCTGATGATTCCGGCGAACTCAAATGGCATGGTATAGCCCACGGTGTCCGGGATGTTGATGGTAGTGGCACCGGCGTTAATTGCTGCTTCGACCACTCGCGCCAGATCGGCAATCGGTGTGCGTCCGGCGTCTTCGCAAGAAAATTCAACATCATCGGTGTAATTGCGTGCACGTTTCACCATATAGATGGCGCGTTCGATCACCTCATCCAGCGTGCTGCGCAGCTTGGTGGCAATGTGCATTGGGGAGGTGGCAATAAAGGTATGAATACGGAAGGCTTCGGCAACTTTCAGGGATTCTGCCGCCACGTCGATATCTTTTTCCACGCAACGGGCTAACGCACAAACGCGGCTATTTTTGACCTGGCGAGCAATGGTTTGCACCGATTCGAAATCGCCCGGAGAAGAGACGGGGAAACCGACTTCCATCACGTCAACCCCCATTCGCTCAAGGCCCAGCGCAATTTGCAGTTTTTCTTTCGCACTCAAGCTTGCCTGTAACGCCTGTTCACCGTCGCGCAATGTGGTATCGAAAATAATGACTTGCTGGCTCATAGTTTGGATCCTTGTCTCTTTTAGGGCGCTTCGCTTCGGGCATAAAAAAACCCGCGCAATGCGCGGGTTTTTTGTCTGACTGCGTGCTGGCTTAATGCTGGATGCCGCTCACTCGTCTACCGCGCAAAGAAGATGCGTTTAGTAGTAGTAGACCGTTAAAGCGAACGATGTGAGTCATTAAATCAGCTCCGGATGAATGCGATATGCTTTTAGAGTTACTGGATACAAAAACGGATGTCAACCCTGATGCAACAAAAACGGTTCACCAGCGAGAGTTCTGTATGCGTCAAATTAGCTAATTGTGCTGCAAGAGTAAAAACAGTCGATATTAATTTCTGTTTAACCGCTCATACTTTTCATTGGTAGACATACTTCAGAATAATTTATTGCATTTAATCAACGAGGTAAGAAAGAGTAAAACTTGCTCGCTACCGCAACTATCCTGATGATTTGTATTGAATTATATGCTGTACGAATGTTTTTATATTGATTTAGTGAATATTATTGATCGATTAATGTTAAGGATTAATATATTAAACGCATAAAATAAGCATTAAATTAGCACAATTAATCCATTTTTTAGATGATTGAGTATTCGCGGTGGTTATGATTAGAATGTTTTCGCAACAAAAACATTATGGATTATTAAGCTGTGATGAATGACTCTTCGCACGGCAATGGATTCTGTTTTTATCAGAACCCTTATCTTTATGTTTTCCTAATTTTACTCATTTTCCTTCTTCTTATTTTATATGCATGGTAAATCATATTTTTCAGGATTATTTCTCTGCATTCCAATAAGGGAAAGGGAGTTAAGTGTGACAGTGGAGTTAAGTATGTCAGAGGTAAAAACAGATCATCCAGAGATTGCGGAGATTGTGGAGTTAAGCAAGCCACAGTTGCGTATGGTCGATTTAAACTTATTAACCGTTTTCGATGCTGTGATGCAGGAGCAGAATATTACTCGTGCCGCGCATGTTCTGGGAATGTCGCAACCTGCGGTCAGTAATGCTGTTGCACGCCTGAAGGTGATGTTTAATGACGAGTTGTTTGTTCGTTATGGTCGTGGCATCCAACCGACTGCCCGCGCATTTCAGCTTTTTGGCTCTGTGCGTCAGGCGCTGCAATTAGTACAAAACGAGTTACCGGGTTCAGGGTTTGAGCCTTCCAGCAGCGAGCGCGTATTCCATCTCTGCGTTTGCAGCCCGTTAGATAGCATTCTGACCTCGCAGATTTATAATCACATTGAGCAAATTGCGCCAAATATTCATGTGATATTCAAGTCTTCATTAAATCAGAACACCGAACATCAATTCCGTTATCAGGAAACAGAGTTCGTTATTAGTTATGAAGACTTCCATCGTCCTGAATTTACCAGCGTTCCATTATTTAAAGATGAAATGGTACTGGTAGCCAGTAAGAAGCATCCGACGATTAACGGCCCATTACTGAAACATGATGTTTATAACGAACAACATGCGGCAGTTTCGCTCGACCGTTTCGCGTCGTTTAGTCAACCGTGGTACGACACAGTAGATAAACAAGCCAGTATCGCTTATCAGGGAATGGCAATGATGAGCGTCCTTAGCGTGGTGTCACAAACGCATCTTGTCGCTATTGCGCCTCGTTGGCTGGCTGAGGAGTTTGCTGAATCCTTAGAATTGCAGATATTACCGCTGCCATTAAAACAAAATAGCAGAACCTGTTACCTCTCCTGGCATGAGGCAGCCGGGCGTGATAAAGGTCATCAATGGATGGAAGAGCAATTAGTCTCTATTTGTAAACGTTAAGCAGAGGCAGAGTAAATCAGGTGTGCATCTCTGGTTTATTCTGCATTTTTTATTCAATGTAGAATTTTATTCTGAATGCATGTTCACCCTGATATTAGAAATAATAAAAAAATAGAGAAATTGCTGTAACGAGGCAGATTTAGCCGATTTATTATCAATTCTGTCCACCATTCTGGAGTATTTTATCGTTTATTTTCTCCTTTCCTCCTGTTTATTCTTATTTATTCACGCTTGTGACTCTGCCTGTCAATTGCTTAAGCCAGATCGGACGGTTAATGTGTTTTACACATTTTTTCCGCCAAACAGTGAGACAAGCCATGGAGATGTTGTCTGGAGCCGAGATGGTCGTCCGATCGCTTATCGATCAGGGCGTTAAACAAGTATTCGGTTACCCCGGAGGCGCAGTCCTTGATATTTACGATGCATTGCATACCGTGGGCGGTATTGATCACGTATTAGTTCGTCATGAACAGGCGGCAGTGCATATGGCCGATGGTCTGGCGCGCGCGACCGGAGAAGTGGGCGTTGTGCTGGTGACATCGGGCCCTGGGGCCACCAACGCAATTACTGGTATCGCCACTGCCTATATGGACTCCATTCCGCTGGTTATCCTTTCCGGGCAGGTAGCAACCTCGCTGATAGGTTACGATGCCTTTCAGGAGTGTGACATGGTGGGAATTTCCCGGCCGGTGGTTAAACACAGTTTTCTGGTTAAGCAAACGGAAGATATACCGCAGGTGCTGAAAAAGGCATTCTGGCTGGCGGCAAGCGGTCGTCCTGGGCCTGTGGTGGTTGATTTACCGAAAGACATTCTTAATCCGGCGAACAAATTACCGTACGTCTGGCCGGAGTCGGTCAGTATGCGCTCTTATAACCCAACAACGCTGGGCCATAAGGGGCAGATTAAACGCGCGCTGCAAACGCTGGTGGCGGCGAAAAAACCGGTAATTTACGTTGGCGGTGGCGCAGTGACTGCGGGTTGCCATCAACAACTCAAACAGATTATTGAGCAACTTAATCTTCCTGTCGTCTCGTCATTAATGGGATTAGGTGTGTTTCCGGCAACGCATCGTCAGGCCTTGGGAATGCTGGGAATGCACGGCACTTACGAAGCTAATATGACGATGCATAATGCCGATGTCATTTTTGCGGTTGGTGTACGCTTTGATGATCGCACCACTAACAATCTGGCAAAGTACTGCCCAAATGCGACAGTGTTACATATTGATATCGATCCTACCTCGATCTCAAAAACCGTGACCGCCGACATCCCGATCGTTGGCGATGCGCGTCTGGTGTTGGAGCAAATGCTGGAATTGTTACCGCAAGAAACCTCTTCGCAACCTCTGGATGAGATCCGCGACTGGTGGCAGCAAATTGAACAGTGGCGCGCTCGCCAGTGCCTGAAATATGATACCCACAGTGAAAGCATTAAACCGCAGGCGGTGATCGAGACGCTCTGGCGACTGACGAAGGGGGACGCTTATGTGACGTCCGATGTCGGGCAACACCAGATGTTCGCCGCGCTTTATTATCCTTTCGATAAACCGCGTCGCTGGATCAACTCCGGCGGCCTCGGCACTATGGGCTTTGGTTTACCTGCGGCGCTGGGCGTCAAAATGGCACTGCCGGGAGAAACCGTGGTCTGCGTCACTGGCGATGGCAGTATTCAGATGAACATTCAGGAACTGTCTACAGCCTTGCAATATGAACTGCCGGTGCTGGTGGTGAATCTCAATAACCGCTACCTGGGGATGGTGAAGCAATGGCAGGACATGATCTATTCCGGCCGTCATTCACAATCTTATATGCAGTCGCTACCAGATTTCGTCCGTCTGGCAGAAGCCTATGGCCATGTGGGTATCCAAATTTCACGTCCGGATGAGCTGGAAAGCAAACTGAGCGAGGCACTTGAGCAGGTCGGTAATAACCGCCTGGTGTTTGTTGATGTTACCGTTGATGGCAGTGAGCATGTCTACCCGATGCATATTCGCGGGGGTGGAATGGATGAAATGTGGTTAAGCAAAACGGAGAGAACCTGATTATGCGCCGGATATTATCAGTATTACTCGAAAATGAATCAGGCGCGTTATCCCGTGTGATCGGCCTTTTTTCCCAGCGTGGCTATAACATTGAAAGTCTGACCGTTGCGCCAACCGACGATCCGACATTATCGCGCATGACTATCCAGACCGTGGGCGATGAAAAAGTGCTTGAGCAGATCGAAAAGCAATTACACAAGCTGGTCGATGTCTTGCGCGTGAGCGAACTGGGGCAGGGCGCGCACGTTGAGCGGGAAATTATGCTGGTGAAAATTCAGGCCAGCGGCTACGGACGTGACGAAGTGAAACGTAATACGGAAATATTCCGTGGGCAAATTATCGATGTCACACCGTCGCTTTATACCGTTCAACTGGCGGGAACCAGCGATAAACTCGATGCATTTTTAGCATCGATTCGCGATGTGGCGAAAATTGTTGAAGTTGCCCGCTCCGGCGTTGTCGGACTTTCACGCGGCGATAAAATAATGCGTTAAGAATGATCTCAATGCGCAATTTACAGCCCAGCATGTCACGTTGGGCTTTTTTTGCGAATTCAGTAGGAACCTGGAATAAAAGCAGTTGCCGCAGTTAATTTTCTGCGCTTAGATGTTAATGAATTTAATCCATACCAGTACAATGGTTATGGTTTTTACATTTTACGCAAGGGGCAATTGTGAAACTGGATGAAATCGCTCGGCTGGCGGGAGTATCGCGGACCACTGCAAGCTATGTTATTAACGGCAAAGCGAAGCAATACCGTGTGAGCGACAAAACCGTTGAAAAAGTCATGGCTGTGGTGCGTGAGCACAATTACCACCCGAATGCCGTGGCGGCTGGGCTTCGTGCTGGACGCACACGTTCTATTGGTCTTGTGATCCCCGATCTGGAGAACACAAGTTACACCCGTATTGCTAACTATCTTGAACGCCAGGCGCGGCAACGTGGTTATCAGCTATTAATTGCCTGTTCCGAAGATCAGCCAGACAACGAAATGCGTTGTATTGAGCATCTTTTACAGCGTCAGGTCGATGCCATCATTGTTTCGACGTCGCTGCCGCCAGAGCATCCTTTCTATCAACGCTGGGCTAACGACCCGTTCCCGATTGTCGCGCTGGATCGTGCGCTTGATCGTGAACACTTTACCAGCGTCGTTGGCGCTGACCAGGATGATGCTGAAATGTTGGCGGAAGAGTTACGTAAGTTTCCGGCCGAGACAGTGCTTTATCTTGGTGCACTGCCGGAGCTTTCTGTCAGCTTCCTGCGTGAACAGGGTTTCCGCACGGCCTGGAAAGATGATCCGCGCGAAGTGCATTTTCTTTATGCCAACAGCTATGAGCGGGAAGCCGCTGCCCAGCTATTCGAAAAATGGCTGGAAACGCATCCGATGCCGCAGGCGCTGTTTACTACCTCTTTTGCATTGTTGCAGGGGGTTATGGATGTTACGTTGCGCCGCGATGGCAAACTTCCTTCCGATCTGGCGATTGCGACCTTTGGCGATAACGAATTGCTCGACTTCTTACAATGCCCAGTGCTGGCGGTGGCTCAGCGTCATCGTGATGTCGCAGAACGCGTGCTGGAGATTGTCCTGGCGAGCCTGGATGAGCCGCGTAAGCCAAAACCGGGCTTAACGCGCATCAAACGAAATCTCTATCGCCGTGGCATCCTCAGCCGTAGCTAAGCGTTAAACAGAAAATGATGCGTCAGCGGATTGTCGCTGGCGCATTGAGTACGTAATTGGACATCAATATCCTTTATGTAAATAAGACTATTCCTGACAATTATCCATAAGACCTTCGAAATATCTCCCCAATTAACTTCATTCTTTGTGCCTAATGATAATTAAGGCGTAACGCCAGGTTGCGATTGCATTATTTTGTTACATGCAAATCGTCAATTGCCGATTAAACAAACACTTTTCTAAACTTTTACACAAAGCCACTGGCGTCAGGCGCGGTGCACGCGCAACAGGGACTGTTATCCGGGGGCGATATGTCCTAAAATGCCGCTCGCGTCGCAAACTGACACTTTATATTTTCATTAAGGAAAATGGAGTCGTTTTTAAAACGGTAATGATGAGTGGGAATTTTTCTTACAACTATTCATGACGTTAATTTGCTTCGTTCGTTGGGCGATTTTTAAACAATGCAGATATTAGTCGTAAACATTGGGTTTTTTGCTTCGGTAAAGAATGTTCCTGGCTTGACAAGCTTTTCCTCCGCTCCGTAAACTCCTTTTAGTGGGAATTTGTGGGATAAAGTGGTAATTGGGGGAAGACTGGCATGTTCCGGGGAGCAACGTTAGTCAATCTCGACAGTAAAGGGCGCTTATCGGTGCCCACCCGTTATCGGGAAGAGCTGCTCGGGAACGCTGCCGGTCAAATGGTATGTACCATTGACATTCATCACCCATGCCTGCTGCTTTACCCCCTTCCTGAATGGGAAATTATCGAGCAAAAATTATCGCGTCTGTCGAGCATGAACCCGGTTGAGCGCCGTGTGCAGCGCCTTCTGTTAGGCCATGCCAGTGAATGTCAGATGGATGGCGCAGGTCGATTATTAATCGCGCCAGTACTGCGGCAACATGCCGGGCTGACAAAAGAAGTGATGTTGGTTGGACAGTTCAACAAGTTTGAACTGTGGGATGAAACAACCTGGCATCAACAGGTCAGGGAAGATATCGACGCTGAACAGTCTGTTACCGAAAGCTTGTCGGAACGACTGCAGGACTTGTCTCTATAAAATGATGGAAAACTATAAACACACCACGGTGCTGCTGGACGAAGCCGTAAACGGCCTCAATATCCGTCCTGATGGCATTTACATTGATGGGACTTTCGGTCGCGGTGGTCACTCACGTCTGATCCTTTCGCAACTTGGCGAAGAGGGGCGTTTGTTGGCAATCGATCGCGATCCGCAGGCTATCGCCGTCGCAAAGACTATTGATGATCCGCGCTTCTCCATCATACATGGACCTTTCTCCGCGCTGGGCGAATACGTCGCTGAGCGTGATCTTATCGGCAAGATTGACGGAATTCTTCTCGATCTTGGTGTCTCTTCACCGCAACTCGATGATGCAGAACGCGGTTTTTCCTTTATGCGCGACGGTCCGCTGGACATGCGTATGGATCCGACACGCGGCCAGTCTGCCGCCGAGTGGCTACAAAGCGCAGAAGAAGCTGATATTGCCTGGGTATTAAAAACTTATGGCGAAGAGCGTTTTGCCAAACGCATTGCGCGCGCCATTGTTGAGCGTAACCGCGAACAGCCGATGACCCGTACCAAAGAACTGGCGGAAGTCGTTGCTGCGGCAACCCCGGTGAAGGACAAATTCAAACATCCCGCGACCCGTACCTTCCAGGCGGTGCGCATTTGGGTGAACAGTGAACTGGAGGAGATAGAGCAGGCGCTAAAAAGCTCGCTCAGCGTGCTGGCCCCGGGTGGGCGGCTTTCGATCATCAGTTTTCATTCGCTGGAAGATCGTATAGTGAAACGCTTTATGCGTGAAAACAGTCGCGGTCCGCAGGTTCCGGCAGGGTTACCGATGACCGAAGAGCAGCTCAAAAAACTGGGTGGCCGTCAGTTGCGAGCACTAGGCAAGTTGATGCCGGGCGAAGAAGAGGTGGCTGAGAACCCTCGTGCCCGAAGTTCAGTTCTGCGTATTGCAGAGAGGACGAACGCATGATCAGCAGAGTGACAGAAGCTCTAAGCAAAGTTAAAGGATCGATGGGAAGCCACGAGCGCCATGCCTTGCCTGGCGTTATCGGTGACGATCTTTTGCGGTTCGGGAAGCTGCCACTCTGTCTGTTCATTTGCATTATCTTGACGGCGGTGACCGTGGTGACCACGGCGCACCATACCCGTTTGCTGACCGCTCAGCGCGAACAACTGGTGCTGGAGCGAGACGCTTTAGACATTGAATGGCGCAACCTGATTCTTGAAGAGAATGCGCTCGGTGACCATAGCCGGGTGGAAAGGATCGCCACAGAGAAGCTGCAGATGCAGCATGTTGATCCATCACAAGAAAATATTGTAGTGCAAAAATAAGGATAAACGCGACGCATGAAAGCAGCGGCGAAAACGCAGAAACCAAAACGTCAGGAAGAACATGCCAACTTTATCAGTTGGCGTTTTGCGTTGTTATGCGGCTGTATTTTGCTGGCACTGGCTTTTCTGCTGGGACGCGTAGCGTGGTTACAGGTTATCTCCCCGGACATGTTGGTGAAAGAGGGCGATATGCGCTCTCTTCGCGTTCAGCAAGTCTCCACCTCCCGCGGCATGATTACCGACCGCTCTGGTCGTCCGTTAGCGGTGAGCGTACCGGTAAAAGCGATTTGGGCTGACCCGAAAGAAGTGCATGACGCTGGCGGCATCAGCGTCGGTGACCGCTGGAAGGCGCTCGCTAACGCACTTAACATTCCGCTGGATCAGCTCTCAGCCCGCATTAACGCCAACCCGAAAGGACGTTTTATCTATCTGGCGCGTCAGGTTAACCCTGACATGGCTGACTACATCAAAAAACTAAAACTACCGGGGATTCATCTGCGTGAGGAATCCCGCCGTTACTATCCGTCCGGCGAAGTGACCGCTCACCTCATTGGCTTTACCAACGTCGATAGCCAGGGGATTGAAGGTGTTGAGAAGAGTTTTGATAAATGGCTCACTGGGCAACCGGGCGAGCGTATTGTGCGTAAAGACCGCTACGGCCGCGTAATTGAAGATATTTCTTCCACCGACAGCCAGGCGGCGCACAACCTTGCGTTGAGTATTGATGAACGCCTGCAGGCGCTGGTTTATCGCGAACTGAACAACGCGGTGGCCTTTAACAAGGCAGAATCCGGTAGTGCCGTGCTGGTGGATGTCAATACCGGCGAAGTGCTGGCGATGGCTAACAGCCCGTCTTACAACCCAAACAATCTGAGTGGCACGCCGAAAGAGGCGATGCGTAACCGTACCATCACCGACGTGTTTGAACCTGGCTCAACGGTTAAACCGATGGTGGTGATGACCGCGTTGCAACGTGGTGTGGTGCGGGAAAACTCAGTATTGAATACCGTTCCTTATCGAATTAACGGCCACGAAATCAAAGATGTGGCGCGCTACAGCGAATTGACCCTGACCGGGGTTTTACAGAAGTCGAGTAACGTCGGTGTTTCCAAGCTGGCGTTAGCGATGCCGTCCTCAGCGTTAGTAGATACTTACTCACGTTTTGGACTGGGAAAAGCGACCAATTTGGGGTTGGTCGGAGAACGCAGTGGCTTATATCCTCAAAAACAACGGTGGTCTGACATAGAGAGGGCCACCTTCTCTTTCGGCTACGGGCTAATGGTAACACCGTTACAGTTAGCGCGAGTCTACGCAACCATCGGCAGCTACGGCATTTATCGCCCGCTGTCGATTACCAAGGTTGACCCCCCGGTTCCCGGTGAGCGCGTCTTCCCGGAATCCATTGTCCGCACCGTGGTACATATGATGGAAAGCGTGGCGCTACCAGGCGGTGGCGGTGTGAAGGCGGCGATTAAAGGCTATCGCATTGCTATTAAAACCGGTACTGCGAAAAAGGTCGGGCCGGATGGTCGCTACATCAATAAATATATTGCTTATACCGCAGGCGTTGCGCCTGCGAGTCAGCCGCGCTTCGCGCTGGTTGTTGTTATCAACGATCCGCAGGCGGGTAAATACTACGGCGGTGCCGTTTCCGCGCCGGTCTTTGGTGCCATCATGGGCGGCGTATTGCGCACCATGAACATCGAGCCGGATGCGCTGACAACGGGTGATAAAAATGAATTTGTGATTAATCAAGGCGAGGGGACAGGTGGCAGATCGTAATTTGCGCGACCTTCTTGCTCCGTGGGTGCCAGACGCACCTTCGCGAGCACTGCGAGAGATGACGCTTGACAGCCGTGTGGCTGCGTCGGGCGATCTCTTTGTAGCTGTAGTAGGTCATCAGGCGGACGGGCGTCGATATATCCCGCAGGCGATAGCGCAAGGTGTGGCTGCCATTATTGCAGAGGCGAAAGATGAGGCGACCGACGGTGAAATCCGTGAAATGCACGGTGTACCAGTCATCTATCTCAGTCAGCTCAACGAGCGTTTATCAGCACTGGCGGGTCGCTTTTACCATGAACCCTCTGACAATCTACGTCTCGTGGGCGTAACGGGCACCAACGGCAAAACCACAACGACTCAGCTTCTGGCGCAATGGAGCCAACTGCTTGGTGAAACCAGCGCGGTAATGGGCACTGTTGGTAATGGCCTGCTGGGTAAAGTGATCCCGACGGAAAATACCACCGGTTCGGCAGTCGACGTTCAGCATGAGCTGGCAGGGCTGGTGGATCAGGGCGCGACTTTTTGCGCAATGGAAGTTTCCTCACACGGGCTGGTACAGCACCGTGTGGCGGCATTGAAATTTGCGGCGTCGGTCTTTACTAACTTAAGTCGCGATCACCTTGATTATCATGGTGATATGGAACACTACGAAGCGGCGAAATGGTTGCTTTACTCCGAACATCATTGCGGTCAGGCGATTGTCAACGCTGATGACGAAGTAGGCCGCCGCTGGCTGGCAAAATTGCCGGACGCGGTTGCCGTGTCGATGGAAGAAAATATCAATCCGAACTGTCATGGCCGCTGGTTGAAAGCGACTGGCGTGAACTATCACGACAGCGGTGCGACCATTCGCTTCACCTCAAGCTGGGGCGATGGGGAAATAGAAAGCCGCCTGATGGGCGCATTCAACGTTAGTAACCTGCTGCTGGCGCTGGCGACGCTGCTGGCGCTCGGTTACCCATTAGCTGACCTGCTGAAAACCGCCGCGCGTCTGCAACCGGTTTGCGGACGTATGGAAGTGTTCACTGTGCCAGGCAAACCGACGGTTGTTGTGGATTATGCTCACACTCCGGATGCGCTGGAAAAAGCCTTGCAGGCTGCGCGCCTGCACTGTGCGGGTAAGCTGTGGTGCGTCTTCGGCTGTGGCGGCGATCGCGATAAAGGCAAGCGCCCACTGATGGGGGCGATTGCTGAAGAGTTTGCCGACGTGGCGGTGGTAACGGATGACAACCCGCGTACTGAAGAGCCGCGTGCCATCATCAACGATATTCTGGCGGGGATGTTAGACGCCGGACATGCCAAAGTGATGGAAGGGCGCGCCGAAGCGGTAACGTGCGCCGTTATGCAGGCGAAAGAAAATGATGTCGTGTTGGTCGCGGGTAAAGGCCATGAAGATTACCAGATTGTCGGTAATCAGCGTCTGGACTACTCCGATCGCGTCACGGTGGCGCGTTTGCTGGGGGTAATCGCATGATTAGTGTAACCCTTAGCCAACTGGCGAATATTCTCAACGGCGAACTGAAAGGGGCTGATATCACCCTTGACGCCGTAACCACCGATACCCGTAAATTGACACCTGGCTGTCTGTTCGTCGCCCTGAAAGGCGAACGTTTCGATGCCCATGATTTTGCCGACCAGGCGAAAGCTGGAGGGGCAGGCGCGCTGCTGGTTAGCCGTCCGCTGGATATCGACCTGCCACAGTTAATCGTTAACGATACGCGTCTGGCATTTGGTGAACTGGCAGCATGGGTTCGTCAGCAAGTTCCTGCTCGTGTGGTTGCCCTGACCGGTTCCTCCGGTAAAACCTCTGTGAAAGAGATGACCGCGGCGATTTTAAGTCAGTGTGGCAACACGCTTTATACGGCTGGCAATCTCAACAACGACATCGGCGTGCCAATGACGCTGCTGCGTTTAACGCCGGAATACGATTACGCGGTCATTGAGCTTGGCGCTAACCATCAGGGCGAAATTGCCTGGACTGTTAGCCTGACCCGTCCGGAAGCCGCACTGGTCAACAATCTGGCGGCTGCGCATCTGGAAGGTTTCGGCTCGCTTGAGGGTGTCGCGAAAGCGAAAGGCGAAATCTTTACCGGCCTGCCAGAAAACGGTATCGCTATCATGAATGCCGATAACAACGACTGGCTGAACTGGCAGAGTGTGATTGGCTCACGCAAAGTGTGGCGTTTTTCGCCAAATGCCGCCAACAGCGATTTTACCGCTACCAATATCCATGTGACTTCACATGGTACTGAATTTACGCTGCAAACCCCAACAGGTAGCGTCGATGTTCTGCTGCCGCTGCCGGGGCGTCACAATATCGCAAATGCGTTGGCTGCCGCGGCGCTCTCCATGTCCGTGGGTGCAACGCTTGATGCCATCAAAACGGGACTGGCAAATCTGCAAGCTGTTCCTGGTCGTCTGTTCCCCATTCAACTGGCGGAAAACCAGTTGCTGCTCGACGACTCCTACAACGCCAATGTTGGCTCAATGACCGCCGCAGTTCAGGTACTGGCTGAAATGCCGGGTTATCGCGTGCTGGTGGTTGGTGATATGGCCGAGCTGGGTGCTGAAAGTGATGCCTGTCATGTCCAGGTGGGGGAAGCGGCGAAGGCGGCTGGTATTGACCGCGTGTTAAGCGTGGGCAAGCAAAGCCATGCTATCAGCACCGCCAGCGGTGCTGGCGAACATTTTGCTGATAAATCCGCGTTGATTACGCGTCTTAAATCACTGATTGCAGAGCAACAGGTGATTACGATTTTAGTTAAGGGTTCACGTAGTGCTGCCATGGAAGAGGTAGTACGCGCTTTACAGGAGAATGGGACATGTTAGTTTGGCTGGCCGAACATTTGGTCAAATATTATTCCGGCTTTAACGTCTTTTCCTATCTGACGTTTCGCGCCATCGTCAGCCTGCTGACTGCGCTATTCATCTCATTGTGGATGGGCCCGCGCATGATTGCTCATTTGCAAAAACTCTCCTTCGGGCAGGTTGTTCGTAACGATGGCCCTGAATCACACTTCAGTAAGCGCGGCACGCCGACCATGGGTGGGATCATGATCCTGACTGCGATTGTCGTCTCCGTGATCTTGTGGGCTTATCCCTCCAACCCGTATGTCTGGTGCGTACTGGTGGTGCTGGTCGGTTACGGCATTATTGGTTTTGTTGATGACTATCGCAAAGTCGTGCGCAAAGACACCAAAGGTTTAATCGCGCGCTGGAAGTATTTCTGGATGTCGGTGATTGCGTTGGGCGTTGCTTTCGCACTTTATCTTGCAGGAAAAGACACGCCAGCAACGCAACTGGTGGTGCCGTTCTTTAAAGATGTGATGCCGCAGTTAGGCTTGTTTTATATCCTGCTGGCGTATTTTGTGATTGTCGGTACGGGTAACGCGGTAAACCTGACCGATGGCCTCGACGGTCTGGCCATTATGCCGACCGTCTTTGTCGCAGGTGGTTTTGCACTGGTGGCCTGGGCTACCGGCAACATGAACTTTGCCAGCTACTTACATATACCGTATCTGCGACACGCCGGGGAGCTGGTTATCGTCTGCACCGCGATAGTCGGGGCAGGGCTGGGCTTCCTGTGGTTTAACACCTATCCCGCGCAGGTCTTTATGGGCGACGTTGGTTCGCTGGCGTTAGGTGGCGCGTTGGGCATTATCGCTGTGCTGCTGCGTCAGGAATTCCTGCTGGTGATTATGGGGGGCGTGTTTGTTGTCGAAACCCTGTCGGTTATTTTGCAGGTCGGCTCCTTTAAACTGCGCGGGCAACGTATTTTCCGCATGGCGCCGATCCATCACCACTATGAACTTAAAGGCTGGCCGGAACCGCGTGTCATCGTGCGTTTCTGGATTATTTCGCTGATGCTGGTCCTGATTGGTCTGGCAACGCTGAAGGTGCGTTAATCATGGCTGATTACCTGGGTAAAAATGTCGTCATTATCGGCCTGGGCCTCACCGGGCTTTCCTGCGTAGACTTTTTCCTTGCTCGCGGCGTGACGCCGCGCGTTATGGATACGCGTATGACACCGCCTGGCCTGGATAAATTACCCGAAACGGTAGAACGTCATACTGGCGGTCTTAATGATGAATGGCTGATGGCGGCAGATCTTATTGTCGCCAGCCCCGGCATTGCGCTGGCGCATCCATCCTTAAGCGCCGCTGCCGATGCCGGAATCGAAATCGTTGGTGATATCGAACTGTTCTGCCGCGAAGCGCAAGCGCCGATTGTGGCGATCACGGGTTCTAACGGCAAAAGTACGGTCACCACCTTAGTGGGCGAAATGGCGAAAGCAGCAGGTGTTAACGTTGGCGTCGGTGGCAACATTGGTCTGCCAGCGTTGATGTTACTCGATGATGAGTGCGAACTGTACGTGTTGGAACTGTCGAGCTTCCAACTGGAAACAACCTCCAGTTTACAGGCGGTGGCAGCGACCATTCTGAACGTAACTGAAGATCATATGGATCGTTATCCGTTTGGTTTGCAACAGTATCGTGCGGCAAAACTGCGCATTTACGAAAATGCGAAAGTTTGCGTGGTTAATGCCGATGATGCCTTAACGATGCCGATCCGCGGTGCGGATGAACGTTGCGTCAGCTTTGGCGTCAACATGGGTGACTATCACCTGAATCATCAGCAGGGCGAAACCTGGCTGCGGGTGAAAGGTGAGAAAGTGTTGAACGTGAAAGAGATGAAACTTTCAGGGCAACATAACTACACCAATGCGCTGGCGGCACTGGCGCTGGCGGATGCCGCAGGGTTACCGCGAGCCAGCAGCCTGACAGCGCTAACGACTTTTACCGGTCTGCCGCATCGCTTTGAAGTGGTGCTTGAGCACAATGGCGTACGCTGGATTAACGACTCGAAAGCTACCAACGTCGGCAGTACGGAAGCCGCGCTAAACGGCTTGCATGTTGACGGTACGCTGCACTTGTTGTTAGGCGGCGATGGCAAATCGGCGGATTTTAGTCCGCTGGCGCGCTATCTGAATGGCGATAACGTTCGTCTGTATTGCTTCGGTCGCGACGGTGCGCAGTTAGCGGCTTTACGCCCGGAAGTGGCTGAACAAACCGAAACCATGGAGCAGGCGATGCGTCTATTGGCTCCGCGCGTGCGACCGGGAGATATGGTTCTGCTCTCTCCGGCCTGTGCCAGCCTCGATCAGTTCAAGAACTTTGAACAACGGGGCAATGAATTTGCTCGTCTGGCGAAGGAGTTTGGTTGATGCGTTTATCTTTCCCTCGCCTGAAAATGCCGCGTCTGCCGGGATTCAGTATCCTGGTCTGGATCTCCACGGCGCTGAAGGGCTGGGTGATGGGCTCGCGGGAAAAAGATACCGACAGCCTGATCATGTACGATCGTACCTTGCTGTGGCTGACCTTCGGCCTCGCGGCGATTGGCTTTATCATGGTGACCTCGGCGTCAATGCCCATCGGGCAACGCTTAACCAACGATCCGTTCTTCTTCGCGAAGCGTGATGGTGTTTACCTGATCCTGGCGTTCATTCTGGCGATCATTACGCTGCGCCTGCCGATGGAGTTCTGGCAGCGCTACAGCGCCACAATGCTGCTCGGGTCAATCATCTTGCTGATGATCGTGCTGGTGGTGGGTAGCTCAGTTAAAGGGGCATCGCGTTGGATCGATCTCGGCCTGCTGCGTATTCAGCCTGCGGAACTGACTAAGCTGTCGCTGTTTTGCTATATCGCCAACTATCTGGTGCGCAAAGGTGACGAAGTGCGTAATAACTTGCGCGGCTTCCTGAAACCGATGGGGGTGATTCTGGTACTGGCAGTGTTGCTGCTGGCGCAGCCTGACCTCGGTACGGTGGTGGTGTTGTTTGTGACCACGCTGGCGATGCTGTTCCTGGCGGGGGCGAAATTATGGCAATTCATTGCCATTATCGGCATGGGGATTTCAGCGGTTGTGTTGCTGATCCTCGCTGAACCATACCGTATTCGCCGCGTTACCGCGTTCTGGAACCCGTGGGAAGACCCGTTCGGCAGCGGCTATCAGTTGACGCAATCATTGATGGCGTTTGGTCGTGGCGAATTGTGGGGGCAAGGTTTAGGTAACTCGGTACAAAAACTGGAGTATCTGCCGGAAGCGCATACTGACTTTATTTTCGCCATTATCGGAGAAGAACTGGGGTATATCGGTGTGGTGCTGGCGCTTTTAATGGTATTCTTCGTCGCTTTTCGTGCGATGTCGATTGGCCGTAAAGCGTTAGAAATTGACCACCGCTTTTCTGGTTTTCTCGCCTGTTCAATTGGCATCTGGTTTAGTTTCCAGGCGCTGGTTAACGTAGGCGCGGCGGCGGGGATGCTACCGACCAAAGGTTTGACATTGCCGCTGATCAGTTACGGTGGTTCGAGTTTACTGATTATGTCGACAGCCATCATGATGCTGTTGCGTATTGATTATGAAACGCGTCTGGAGAAAGCGCAGGCGTTTGCACGAGGTTCACGATGAGTGGTCAAGGGAAGCGATTAATGGTGATGGCTGGCGGTACTGGCGGACATGTGTTCCCCGGGCTGGCGGTTGCGCACCATTTAATGACCCAGGGGTGGCAAGTTCGCTGGCTGGGTACTGCCGATCGTATGGAAGCGGACTTAGTGCCGAAACACGGTATTGAGATCGACTTTATTCGTATCTCCGGCCTGCGTGGTAAGGGGCTCAAAGCATTACTCGTGGCTCCGCTGCGTATCTTTAACGCCTGGCGGCAGGCGCGGGCAATTATGAAAGCTTACAAGCCTGATGTGGTGCTCGGGATGGGCGGCTACGTTTCCGGGCCTGGTGGTCTGGCAGCATGGTCGTTAGGCATTCCGGTTGTACTTCACGAACAAAACGGCATTGCAGGCTTGACCAATAAATGGCTGGCGAAAATTGCCACCAAAGTGATGCAGGCGTTTCCAGGCGCTTTCCCCAATGCGGAAGTGGTTGGTAACCCGGTGCGTACCGATGTGCTGGCGCTGCCGTTACCGCAGCAACGTTTGGCCGGGCGTGAAGGCCCGATTCGTGTGTTGGTGGTGGGTGGTTCGCAGGGCGCGCGTATTCTTAACCAGACAATGCCTCAGGTCGCAGCAAAGCTGGGCGATACGGTAACTATCTGGCATCAGAGTGGCAAAGGTTCGCAACAATCTGTTGAACAGGCTTATGCCGAAGCGGGGCAACCGCAGCATAAAGTGACAGAATTTATTGATGATATGGCGGCGGCCTATGCATGGGCGGATGTCGTTGTTTGCCGCTCCGGCGCGTTGACGGTGAGTGAAATCGCCGCGGCGGGGCTACCGGCATTGTTTGTGCCGTTTCAGCATAAAGACCGCCAGCAATACTGGAATGCGCTGCCGCTGGAAAAAGCGGGCGCAGCCAAAATTATCGAGCAACCGCAACTTACTGTGGACGCTGTCGCCAACACCCTGGCCGGGTGGTCGCGAGAAACCTTATTAACCATGGCAGAACGCGCCCGTGCTGCATCCATTCCGGATGCCACCGAGCGAGTGGCAAATGAAGTGAGCCGGGCTGCCCGGGCGTAATTGTGGCGATGCCTTTTGCATCGCATGAATTTGAGAAGTTAATGGCGTAAAGAATGAATACACAACAATTGGCAAAACTGCGTTCCATCGTGCCCGAAATGCGTCGCGTTCGGCACATACACTTTGTCGGCATCGGTGGTGCCGGTATGGGCGGTATTGCCGAAGTTCTGGCCAATGAAGGGTATCAGATCAGTGGTTCCGATTTAGCGCCAAATCCGGTCACGCAGCAGTTAATGAATCTGGGGGCGACGATTTACTTCAACCATCGCCCGGAAAACGTGCGTGACGCCAGCGTGGTCGTTGTTTCCAGCGCGATTTCTGCTGACAACCCAGAGATTGTTGCTGCCCATGAAGCGCGTATTCCGGTAATTCGTCGTGCGGAAATGCTGGCTGAGTTAATGCGTTTTCGTCATGGCATCGCCATTGCCGGGACACACGGTAAAACCACCACCACCGCGATGGTTTCCAGCATCTACGCAGAAGCGGGCCTCGACCCGACCTTCGTTAACGGTGGGCTGGTAAAAGCGGCGGGTGTTCATGCACGTTTAGGTCACGGGCGTTACCTGATTGCCGAAGCGGATGAGAGCGACGCATCGTTCCTGCATCTGCAACCGATGGTGGCGATTGTCACCAATATCGAAGCCGATCACATGGATACCTACCAGGGTGACTTCGAGAATTTAAAACAGACTTTTATTAATTTTCTGCACAACCTGCCGTTTTACGGACGTGCGGTGATGTGTGTTGACGACCCGGTGATCCGTGAGTTGTTACCGCGCGTTGGCCGTCAGATTACCACTTATGGTTTCAGTGAAGATGCTGACGTTCGTGTGGAAGATTATCAGCAGATTGGCCCGCAGGGGCACTTTACGTTGCTGCGCCAGGACAAAGAGCCGATGCGCGTTACTCTGAATGCGCCAGGCCGTCATAATGCGCTGAACGCTGCCGCTGCGGTTGCGGTCGCCACGGAAGAGGGGATTGACGACGACGCTATTCTGCGTGCGCTGGAGAGCTTCCAGGGAACCGGTCGTCGCTTTGATTTCCTCGGTGAGTTTCCGCTGGAGCCGGTCAACGGTAAAAGCGGTACAGCAATGCTGGTCGATGACTACGGCCACCATCCGACAGAAGTGGATGCGACGATTAAAGCGGCGCGTGCTGGCTGGCCGGATAAAAACCTGGTGATGCTGTTTCAGCCGCACCGTTTCACCCGCACTCGTGATCTGTATGACGATTTTGCCAATGTCCTGACCCAGGTCGATACCTTATTGATGCTGGACGTTTATCCGGCTGGCGAAGCACCGATTCCGGGAGCGGACAGCCGTTCGTTGTGTCGTACAATTCGTGGACGTGGGAAAATTGATCCCATTCTGGTGCCTGATCCGGCGCAGGTAGCCGAGATGTTAGCACCGGTATTAACTGGTAACGACCTGATTCTTGTGCAGGGGGCGGGTAATATCGGAAAAATTGCTCGTTCTTTAGCTGAAATCAAACTGAAGCCGCAAACTCCGGAGGAAGAGCAACATGACTGATAAAATCGCGGTCCTGTTGGGCGGGAACTCCGCAGAGAGAGAAGTTTCTTTGAATTCTGGTGCTGCAGTGTTAGCCGGGCTGCGTGAAGGCAGTATCAACGCGCATCCTGTCGATCCGAAAGAAGTCGACGTGACGCAACTGAAGGCGATGGGCTTTCAGAAAGTATTTATCGCTCTGCACGGGCGCGGCGGTGAAGACGGCACATTGCAGGGCATGCTCGAGCTGATGGGGCTACCTTATACCGGCAGCGGGGTGATGGCATCTGCGCTTTCAATGGATAAACTACGCAGCAAATTGCTGTGGCAGGGAGCAGGTTTACCGGTAGCGCCGTGGGTGGCATTAACCCGCGCAGAATTTGAAAAAGGCCTTAGTGATAAGCAGTTAGCAGAAATTTCTGCCTTAGGTTTGCCGCTTATTGTCAAGCCGAGTCGCGAAGGTTCCAGCGTTGGAATGTCAAAAGTAGTAGCAGAAAATGCTCTACAAGATGCATTAAGATTGGCATTTCAGCACGATGAAGAAGTATTGATTGAAAAATGGCTAAGTGGGCCGGAGTTCACGGTTGCGATACTCGGTGAAGAAATTTTACCGTCAATACGTATTCAACCCGCCGGAACCTTCTATGATTATGAGGCAAAGTATCTCTCTGATGAGACACAGTATTTCTGCCCCGCAGGTCTGGAAGCGTCACAAGAGGCCAATTTGCAGGCATTAGTGCTGAAAGCATGGACGACTTTAGGCTGCAAAGGATGGGGGCGTATTGACGTCATGCTGGACAGTGATGGACAGTTTTATCTGCTGGAAGCCAATACCTCACCGGGTATGACCAGCCATAGTCTGGTGCCGATGGCGGCGCGTCAGGCGGGGTTAAGCTTCTCGCAGTTGGTAGTACGAATTCTGGAACTGGCGGACTAATATGTCGCAGGCTGCTCTGAACACGCGAAACAGCGAGGAAGAGATTTCTTCTCGCCGCAATAATGGAACACGTCTGGCGGGGATCCTTTTCCTGCTGACGGTTTTAACGACAGTGTTGGTGAGCGGCTGGGTCGTGTTGGGCTGGATGGAAGATGCGCAACGCCTGCCGCTCTCAAAGCTGGTGTTGACCGGTGAACGGCATTACACGCGTAATGACGATATCCGGCAGTCGATCCTGGCGTTGGGTGAGCCGGGTACTTTTATGACCCAGGATGTCAACATCATCCAGACGCAAATAGAACAACGCCTGCCGTGGATTAAGCAGGTGAGCGTCAGAAAGCAGTGGCCTGATGAATTGAAGATTCATCTGGTTGAATATGTGCCGATTGCGCGGTGGAATGATCAACATATGGTAGACGCCGAAGGAAATACCTTCAGCGTGCCACCAGATCGCACCAGCAAGCAGGTGCTCCCGATGTTGTATGGCCCGGAAGGCAGCGCAAATGAAGTGTTGCAGGGCTATCGCGAAATGGGGCAGATGCTGGCAAAGGACAGATTTACTCTGAAGGAAGCGGCGATGACCGCGCGGCGTTCCTGGCAGTTGACGCTGAATAACGATATTAAGCTCAACCTTGGCCGGGGCGATACGATGAAACGTTTGGCTCGCTTTGTAGAACTTTATCCGGTTTTACAGCAGCAGGCGCAAACCGATGGCAAACGGATTAGCTACGTTGATTTGCGTTATGACTCTGGTGCGGCAGTAGGCTGGGCGCCCTTGCCGCCAGAGGAATCTACTCAGCAACAAAATCAGGCACAGGCAGAACAACAATGATCAAGGCGACGGACAGAAAACTGGTAGTAGGACTGGAGATTGGTACCGCGAAGGTTGCCGCTTTAGTAGGGGAAGTTCTGCCCGACGGTATGGTCAATATCATTGGTGTGGGCAGTTGCCCGTCACGTGGTATGGATAAAGGCGGGGTTAACGACCTCGAATCCGTGGTCAAATGCGTACAACGCGCTATTGACCAGGCAGAATTGATGGCAGATTGTCAGATCTCTTCAGTATATCTGGCGCTTTCTGGTAAGCACATCAGTTGTCAGAATGAAATAGGTATGGTGCCCATTTCTGAAGAAGAAGTGACGCAAGAAGATGTGGAAAACGTCGTCCATACCGCGAAATCGGTGCGCGTGCGTGATGAACATCGTGTGTTGCACGTGATCCCGCAAGAGTACGCGATTGACTATCAGGAAGGGATCAAGAACCCGGTGGGGCTTTCCGGCGTGCGAATGCAGGCAAAAGTGCACCTGATCACATGTCACAATGATATGGCGAAAAACATTGTTAAAGCGGTTGAACGTTGTGGCCTGAAAGTTGACCAACTGATATTTGCCGGACTGGCATCAAGTTATTCGGTATTGACGGAAGACGAACGTGAATTGGGAGTCTGCGTCGTCGATATCGGTGGTGGTACAATGGATATCGCCGTTTATACCGGTGGGGCATTGCGCCACACCAAGGTAATTCCTTATGCTGGCAATGTGGTGACCAGTGATATCGCCTATGCCTTTGGCACGCCGCCAAGCGACGCCGAAGCGATTAAAGTTCGCCATGGCTGCGCGTTAGGCTCCATCGTTGGTAAAGATGAGAGTGTGGAAGTGCCGAGCGTAGGTGGGCGACCACCGCGTAGTCTGCAACGTCAGACGCTGGCGGAGGTGATTGAGCCACGGTATACCGAGCTGCTCAATCTGGTCAACGAAGAGATATTGCAGTTGCAGGAAAAGCTTCGCCAACAAGGTGTGAAACATCACCTGGCGGCGGGCATTGTATTAACCGGTGGCGCGGCGCAGATCGAAGGTCTTGCCGCCTGCGCTCAGCGAGTGTTTCATACGCAGGTGCGTATTGGCGCGCCGCTGAATATCACTGGTTTAACTGATTATGCTCAGGAGCCGTATTACTCGACGGCTGTGGGATTGCTTCACTACGGGAAAGAGTCACATCTTAACGGTGAAGCGGAAGTAGAAAAACGTGTTACAGCATCAGTTGGCTCGTGGATCAAGCGACTCAATAGTTGGCTGCGAAAAGAGTTTTAATTTTTATGAGGTCGACGGTGATTACGGCCTCAGGCGACAGGCACATATCGGAGAGAAACTATGTTTGAACCAATGGAACTTACCAACGACGCGGTGATTAAAGTCATCGGCGTCGGCGGCGGCGGCGGTAATGCTGTTGAGCACATGGTGCGTGAGCGCATTGAAGGTGTTGAATTCTTCGCGGTAAATACCGATGCACAGGCGCTGCGTAAAACAGCGGTTGGGCAGACGATTCAGATCGGTAGTGGTATAACCAAAGGACTGGGAGCTGGCGCTAATCCAGAAGTTGGCCGTAATGCGGCTGATGAGGATCGCGATGCACTGCGTGCGGCGCTGGAAGGTGCAGACATGGTATTTATTGCAGCAGGTATGGGGGGCGGTACTGGTACAGGTGCTGCGCCGGTCGTTGCTGAAGTTGCAAAAGATTTGGGGATCCTGACCGTTGCTGTCGTGACTAAGCCTTTCAACTTTGAAGGCAAGAAGCGTATGGCCTTCGCGGAGCAGGGGATCACTGAATTGTCCAAGCATGTGGACTCACTGATTACCATCCCGAACGATAAACTGCTGAAGGTGCTCGGTCGCGGTATTTCCCTGCTTGATGCGTTTGGCGCAGCGAATGATGTGCTGAAAGGTGCTGTTCAGGGTATCGCTGAACTGATTACTCGTCCGGGTCTGATGAACGTCGACTTTGCAGACGTTCGTACCGTGATGTCTGAAATGGGCTACGCGATGATGGGTTCTGGTGTGGCAAGCGGCGAAGACCGTGCGGAAGAAGCGGCTGAAATGGCTATCTCTTCTCCGCTGCTGGAAGACATCGACCTGTCTGGCGCGCGCGGCGTGCTGGTTAACATCACGGCGGGCTTCGACCTGCGTCTGGATGAATTCGAAACCGTAGGTAACACCATCCGTGCATTTGCTTCGGATAACGCGACTGTGGTTATCGGTACATCTCTTGACCCGGATATGAACGATGAACTGCGTGTAACCGTGGTTGCAACAGGCATCGGCATGGACAAACGTCCTGAAATCACTCTCGTGACCAATAAACAAGTTCAGCAGCCGGTGATGGATCGTTACCAACAGCACGGTATGGCACCGCTGACTCAGGAACAGAAACCGGTCGCTAAAGTGGTGAACGACAATACGCCGCAAACCGCGAAAGAACCTGATTATCTGGATATCCCTGCATTCTTGCGTAAGCAAGCTGACTAAGAATAAGCTGGAATTTGGGTTACGAGGCTCTTTGTGCTAAACTGGCCTGCCGAATGTATAGTACACTTCGGTTGGATAGATAATTTGGCGAGATAATACGATGATCAAACAAAGGACACTTAAACGTATCGTTCAGGCGACGGGTGTCGGTTTACATACCGGCAAGAAAGTCACCCTGACGTTACGCCCTGCGCCGGCCAACACCGGGGTCATCTATCGTCGCACCGACTTGAATCCACCGGTAGATTTCCCGGCCGATGCCAAATCTGTGCGTGATACCATGCTCTGTACGTGTCTGGTCAACGAGCATGATGTACGGATTTCAACCGTTGAGCACTTGAACGCTGCGCTCGCGGGCTTAGGCATCGATAACATCGTTATCGAAGTTAACGCACCGGAAATCCCGATTATGGACGGCAGCGCTGCTCCGTTTGTTTACCTGCTGCTTGATGCTGGTATCGACGAACTCAACTGCGCCAAGAAATTTGTTCGCATCAAAGAGACTGTTCGTGTCGAAGATGGCGATAAGTGGGCTGAATTTAAGCCATATAATGGTTTTTCGCTGGATTTCACCATCGATTTCAACCATCCGGCTATCGATTCCAGCAATCAACGCTATGCGATGAACTTCTCTGCTGATGCGTTTATGCGTCAGATCAGCCGTGCGCGTACATTCGGTTTCATGCGCGATATTGAATATCTGCAGTCTCGTGGTTTGTGCCTGGGCGGCAGCTTCGATTGTGCCATCGTTGTTGACGATTATCGCGTACTGAACGAAGACGGTTTGCGTTTTGAAGACGAATTTGTGCGTCACAAAATGCTTGACGCGATCGGTGACTTGTTCATGTGTGGTCACAATATTATTGGTGCATTTACCGCCTATAAATCCGGTCATGCACTGAATAACAAACTGTTGCAGGCTGTCCTGGCAAAACAGGAAGCCTGGGAATATGTGACCTTCCAGGACGACGCAGAACTGCCGTTGGCCTTCAAAGCGCCTTCGACGGTACTGGCATAACGACATTTATACTGTCGTATAAAATTCGACTGGCAAATCTGGCACTCTCTCCGGCCAGGTGAACCAGTCGTTTTTTTTGAGTTGTTATCAGGGCCGTAAGAAACGGTGCGAACGCTGTTTTCTTAAGCACTTTTACGCACAACTTATCTTCATTCCTGCTGTGGACTTCGGCCTTTAATGATAAGATTTGTGCGCTAAAAACGTTTGAATACGATTGGGATGGCAATAACGTGAGTGGAATACTGACGCGCTGGCGACAGTTTGGTAAACGCTACTTCTGGCCGCATCTCTTATTAGGGATGGTCGCGGCGAGTTTAGGTTTGCCTGCGCTCAGCAACGCCGCCGAACCAAATGCGCCCGCAAAAGCGACAACCCGCAACCACGAGCCTTCCGCCAAAGTTAACTTTAGTCAGTTGGCCTTGTTGGAAGCGAATACGCGCCGCCCAAACTCGAACTATTCCGTTGATTACTGGCATCAACACGCAATTCGCACGGTAATCCGTCATCTTTCCTTCGCAATGGCACCGCAAACGCTGCCCGTTGCTGAAGAGTCTTTACCGTTTCAGGCGCAACATCTTGCTTTACTGGATACGCTCAGCGCGCTGCTGACCCAGGAAGGCACGCCGCCTGAAAATGGTTATCGCATTGATTATGCGCATTTTACTCCGCAAGCAGCATTCAGCACGCCCGTCTGGATCAGCCAGGCGCAAGGTATCCGTGCTGGCCCTCAACGCCTTAGCTAATAACGACAAAACCTTTATTTCATTTTATTAACTCCGCACTGCGGGGCGTTTGAGATTTTATTATGCTAATCAAATTATTAACAAAAGTTTTCGGTAGCCGTAACGACCGCACCCTGCGCCGGATGCGCAAAGTCGTCAACCTCATCAATGCCATGGAACCGGAGATGGAAAAACTCTCCGACGAAGAACTGAAGGGAAAAACTGCAGAGTTTCGCGCACGTCTGGAAAAAGGCGAAGTGCTGGAAAACCTGATCCCGGAAGCCTTTGCCGTTGTGCGTGAAGCAAGTAAGCGTGTCTTTGGGATGCGTCACTTCGACGTTCAGTTGCTCGGCGGCATGGTTCTTAATGAACGCTGTATCGCGGAAATGCGTACTGGTGAAGGTAAAACACTGACCGCAACGCTGCCTGCTTACCTGAACGCATTAACCGGTAAGGGCGTGCACGTTGTTACCGTCAACGATTACCTGGCGCAGCGTGACGCCGAAAACAACCGTCCGCTGTTTGAATTCCTCGGTATGACCGTCGGCATCAACCTACCGGGCATGCCTGCGCCAGCGAAACGTGAAGCCTATGCGGCCGACATTACTTACGGTACTAACAACGAGTACGGTTTCGACTACCTGCGCGACAACATGGCGTTCAGCCCAGAAGAGCGTGTACAGCGTAAACTGCACTATGCGCTGGTGGACGAAGTGGACTCCATCCTGATCGATGAAGCGCGTACACCGCTGATCATTTCTGGTCCGGCAGAAGACAGTTCGGAAATGTATAAGCGCGTCAACAAAATCATTCCACACCTGATCCGCCAGGAAAAAGAAGACTCTGAAACCTTCCAGGGCGAAGGTCACTTCTCGGTTGATGAAAAATCTCGTCAGGTGAACCTGACCGAACGTGGTTTGGTGCTGATTGAAGAGCTGTTGGTGAAAGAAGGGATCATGGCCGAAGGCGAGTCGTTGTATTCTCCGGCTAATATCATGCTGATGCACCACGTAACGGCGGCGCTGCGTGCCCACGCGCTATTTACCCGCGACGTCGATTACATCGTTAAAGATGGTGAAGTTATCATCGTTGACGAACATACCGGTCGTACCATGCAAGGGCGTCGCTGGTCCGATGGCCTGCACCAGGCTGTGGAAGCGAAAGAAGGTGTGCAGATCCAGAACGAAAACCAGACGCTGGCTTCTATCACCTTCCAGAACTACTTCCGTTTGTATGAAAAACTGGCGGGGATGACCGGTACGGCTGATACCGAAGCATTCGAATTTAGCTCAATCTACAAGCTGGATACCGTCGTCGTTCCGACTAACCGTCCGATGATTCGTAAAGATCTGCCGGATCTGGTCTACATGACCGAAGCGGAAAAAATCCAGGCGATCATTGAAGATATCAAAGAGCGTACCGCGAAAGGCCAGCCGGTGCTGGTTGGTACTATCTCCATCGAAAAATCAGAACTGGTATCAAACGAGCTGACCAAAGCGGGTATCAAGCATAACGTTCTGAACGCCAAATTCCACGCCAACGAAGCTGCGATTGTTGCCCAGGCGGGTTATCCGGCGGCTGTGACTATCGCGACCAACATGGCGGGTCGTGGTACTGACATTGTGCTCGGCGGTAGCTGGCAGGCAGAAGTTGCCGCGCTGGAAAACCCGACCGCAGAGCAAATTGAAAAAATTAAAGCTGACTGGCAGGTACGCCACGACGCGGTTCTGGCAGCAGGTGGTTTGCATATCATCGGTACAGAACGTCACGAATCTCGTCGTATCGATAACCAGTTGCGTGGCCGTTCGGGTCGCCAGGGCGATGCCGGTTCTTCCCGTTTCTACCTGTCGATGGAAGATGCGCTGATGCGTATTTTTGCCTCCGACCGTGTTTCCGGCATGATGCGTAAACTGGGTATGAAACCTGGAGAAGCGATTGAACACCCTTGGGTAACCAAAGCAATTGCCAACGCCCAGCGTAAAGTTGAAAGCCGTAACTTCGACATTCGTAAACAGTTGCTGGAATACGATGACGTAGCTAACGATCAGCGTCGCGCCATTTACTCCCAGCGTAACGAACTGCTGGATGTCAGCGATGTGAGCGAAACCATCAACAGCATTCGTGAAGATGTGTTCAAAGCGACCATCGATGCCTACATTCCGCCACAATCACTGGAAGAAATGTGGGACATTCCTGGGCTGCAAGAGCGTCTGAAAAACGATTTCGATCTCGATATGCCGATTGCCGAGTGGCTGGACAAAGAGCCAGAGCTGCATGAAGAGACGCTGCGTGAGCGTATTCTGGCGCAGTCCATCGAAGTGTATCAGCGTAAAGAAGAAGTGGTTGGCGCCGAGATGATGCGTCACTTCGAGAAAGGTGTGATGTTGCAAACGCTGGACTCCCTGTGGAAAGAGCACCTGGCGGCGATGGATTACCTGCGTCAGGGGATCCACCTGCGTGGTTACGCGCAGAAAGATCCGAAGCAGGAATACAAACGTGAATCCTTCGCAATGTTTGCGGCGATGCTGGAATCATTGAAATATGAAGTGGTTAGCACGCTGAGCAAAGTTCAGGTTCGTATGCCGGAAGAAGTTGAAGAGCTGGAGCAACAGCGTCGTATGGAAGCCGAGCGTTTAGCGCAAATGCAGCAGCTTAGCCATCAGGATGACGACTCTGCAGCCGCAGCGGCGCTGGCTGCACAAACCGGCGAGCGTAAAGTTGGGCGTAACGATCCTTGCCCGTGCGGTTCCGGTAAAAAATACAAGCAGTGCCATGGTCGCCTGCAATAAAAACTAATCAATAAGACAAAAGGCGCAGAAATCTGCGCCTTTTTTATAGGTTTAAGACAATGAAAAAACTGCAAATTGCGGTAGGTATTATTCGCAACGAGAACCACGAAATCTTTATAACCCGCCGTGCCGCAGATGCGCACATGGCGAATAAGTTGGAGTTTCCTGGCGGTAAAATTGAAGCGGGCGAAACGCCAGAACAGGCGGTGGTGCGGGAGCTTCAGGAAGAAGTCGGGATTACGCCACAACGTTTTTCGCTGTTTGAAAAGCTGGAATATCAGTTCCCTGACAGGCATATCACACTGTGGTTCTGGCTGGTCGAAGGCTGGGAAGGGGAACCGTGGGGAAAAGAAGGGCAACCTGGTGAGTGGATGGCGCTGGCCAGCCTCAATGCAGAAGATTTTCCGCCAGCCAATGAACCGGTAATTGCGAAGCTTAAGCGCCTGTAGGTCAAATAAGGCGTTCACGCCGCATCCGACATTTGCCCTGATGCCTGATGCGACGCAGGCGCGTCTTATCAGGCCTGCGGGATTTTGTAATCCGTTGATATGCAAGATCTTGCAGGTCGGATAAGGCGTTTACACCGCATCCGACAATGCCTCACCTCTTACACCCAATTACTTCAGCTCTTCGCTCCAGTCATCGCTTTCGGACAGATCGCCGCTGCTGGGGATGCGTTTTTCTTCAGCAGCCCATTCTCCGAGGTCGATCAACTGACAACGTTTGCAACAAAATGGCCGAAACGGGCTGATTTCACCCCATACCACCGTTTTCCCGCAAGTTGGGCAGTTCACCGTAATAGTTTCTGACATCGTAACTCCTTAGCAGCACGCCAGTTCAAAATCCAGGCGCTCTGGCACCAGACCATTTTCACTGTCCAGCGGCATAAAACGAATCGCAAAACGACTCTTATGACCGGAAATTTGCGGATAAAGCTGTGAATCAAGGGCCAGATTCAGCCGTAGAAGATCAGCGTCTTCGCCATTATCCTGATAGAAACCGTTCAGACTGGTTTGTTTGCGAAACGGTGCCGACTGGCGAATTAAATCTAACACCATGGTAAGTGCCTGGGTGAGCGGATTCAGGCTGGCAATCCAGGTTTCTACCTGGCTGTCGCGCTGCGCCTGGGGTAAATGCAGCCAGATATGCAAAGTTGGCAAATCAAAGCTACAACAACCGCCGGGTATGCTCAGACGCTGGCGCACTAAAGCAATCAGACGATCTTCACGCAGAAATTGCCCGATACGCGGTGCGGAAATCAGCACGCTGCCCGCCGCTTTTAACTGCTGAATTAATGCTTCAATACGGCTCTGGTCCACGCCTGGCACGTCAATCCAGGTCTGGAGTTTACGCTGCTGGCGGTCAAGCTCTTTCAACAATTCGGTGCGTACTTCCCCACGCTCGAAAACATCCAGCAAGTCACTGACATTACGGAAGAAATGCAGAGCGCCAGCGTAGTCAACGATGGGTAAATTTACAGTGAGTTGCTGAATCAAAAACTCAATGCGTAGCCATGTACGCATTTTTTCATTTAGTGGATGTTCAAAAAGGACCTGGGTCTGCATTAAGGTTTTTCCTGTGAGACAAACTGCGACGCAAGCTGCAAGTAATTTGCGTGCAGGCGGGCAACATCCGATGCAATAGCATCCGGTGCGCCGTTATTATCAATGACGTCATCTGCCACGGCAAGGCGGGCTTCGCGCGTTGCCTGGGCAGCAAGAATTTGTTCGACATGTTCGCGAGTAACATCATCGCGCTGCATGGTGCGCTTAAGTTGCGTTTCTGGGCTGACATCCACCACCAGCACACGATTCGCTTTTTTATACAGCGAGTTTTCTACCAGCAATGGCACAACCCAAAGTACATAGGGGGAAGTTGCTTGCTGGAGCTGACGTTGCGTCTCCTGCTGAATCAACGGATGTAGCAGGGCATTAAGCCAGTTTTTCTCTTCCGGGTTGGCGAAGATCCGCTCGCGTAAGGCCCGGCGCTGCAATGTTCCATCAGCAGCAATCATATCAGCGCCGAAATGTTCAGCAATGGCACGCAGTGCAGGTCTACCCGGTTCAACTACCTGACGCGCAATAATATCGGCATCAATGACGTTAATTCCGAGGTCAGCAAACGCATTTGCAACGGTACTCTTGCCACTGCCAATGCCACCCGTTAAGGCAACCGTATACCTCATATTTTATATTCCCGGGAATTCATCATGATTATCAAAACATTAAAAATGAGCACGCGAAAGCGGGATTAATGAAACGTTCGCCCATTATTTACCAGGTAAATTTATGGGATTGTAGCGTAAAAAAAGACAATTTCGCAGTCTTGCGCCACATAGATTAGTGCGTATGATAGCGTCACTGGAGTTGCGCTCTTACCCTTATAGCCATTAACCCCAGGAATCCGCACATGCGTATTGAAGAAGATCTGAAGTTAGGTTTTAAAGACGTTCTCATCCGTCCTAAACGCTCCACTCTTAAAAGCCGTTCCGATGTTGAACTGGAACGTCAATTCACCTTCAAACATTCAGGTCAGAGCTGGTCCGGCGTGCCGATTATCGCCGCAAATATGGATACCGTAGGCACTTTTACCATGGCTACGGCATTGGCTTCTTTCGATATTCTGACTGCTGTACATAAACATTACTCTGTTGACGAGTGGCAAGCGTTTATCAACAATTCTTCCGCTGATGTGCTGAAACATGTGATGGTTTCTACCGGCACGTCAGATGCGGATTTCGAAAAAACTAAACAGATTCTCGACCTGAACCCGGCATTAAACTTCGTTTGTATTGACGTGGCGAATGGTTATTCCGAGCACTTCGTACAGTTCGTTGCGAAAGCGCGTGAAGCGTGGCCGACCAAAACCATTTGTGCTGGCAACGTAGTGACAGGTGAAATGTGTGAGGAGCTTATCCTCTCCGGTGCCGATATCGTTAAAGTTGGCATTGGCCCAGGTTCTGTTTGTACGACTCGCGTCAAGACGGGCGTCGGTTACCCGCAGCTTTCTGCAGTAATCGAATGTGCTGATGCCGCGCACGGTCTGGGCGGGATGATCGTCAGCGATGGCGGTTGCACCACGCCGGGCGATGTAGCTAAAGCCTTTGGTGGCGGTGCTGATTTCGTGATGCTCGGCGGTATGCTGGCGGGGCACGAAGAGAGCGGCGGTCGTATCGTCGAAGAGAACGGCGAAAAATTTATGTTGTTCTACGGTATGAGCTCCGAGTCTGCGATGAAACGTCACGTTGGCGGCGTTGCAGAATATCGTGCAGCGGAAGGTAAAACCGTTAAGCTGCCGCTGCGTGGCCCAGTTGAAAACACCGCGCGTGATATTTTGGGTGGCCTGCGTTCAGCTTGTACATATGTTGGGGCTTCTCGCCTGAAAGAACTGACCAAGCGCACCACGTTTATCCGCGTACTGGAACAAGAAAACCGCATCTTCAATAACCTGTAATCTCCCAATGCTGGCGTGGATCACTGCGCCAGCGTTATCCCATCCCACTCATCGCGTCGCCCAGATGAAAAATTGGCAAATACATTGCCACCACCAGCGTGCCGATAATTCCTCCGGTAATGACCAGTAAGGCCGGTTCCAGTAAAGCAGCAAGATTATCTGCCAGCGCCAACGTGTTATCCCGATGATGGTGGGCGAGATTCTCCAGCATGAGATCCAGCGACCCGGATGCTTCTCCCGTTCTCACTAACTGCAAACAGAGCGGGCTAAACTCACCGGCATTTTTTAACGCCAGCCAGATGGGCTGACCGTTGCTGATATCGTGCTGGATTTGTGTCAGAAGTTGTGCCCAGTACGGGCAGCCCATTGTCTCTTTGACGCTCTCTACCCCTTGCAAAAAAGTAATACCTGCACTTTGTGTCAGCGCCAGAATCGTAAAGATCTGCGTGAGCTTTTGTCCCCGCATTAGTGAACCCATAATTGGGATGCGTAACAGCGATTTCTGCCTCACGATAAGCCAGGTCGGGCGGCGCATCAGCAACTTATTGGCTATTGCCAGCAGTAAGCCGAACAACAGCAGCAGCCAGCCCCACTCACCGCTGAAATCTGCCAGCGTCATGATCCCCTGCGTAAGTGTCGGTAGCGGGGTGTTAAAGGTTTTATAGATAGCGGCAAACTCGGGCAGAACAAAATGCAGCATTGCTACAACTACCGTTATCGCCATCGCTAAAATGATAATGGGATAACGCAATGCTGATTTCACTTTGTCGGCTAACTGGCGCTGGGCTTTTTGCTGACGAGCCAGTTCAAAGCAGCATTCATCCAGCTTACCGGTCAGTTCGCCTGTGCGGATCATCGCCTGATAAAGCGGCGGAAAAACCTCTGACCAGGGCAATAAGGCATTGGAAAAGGCAATACCCTGTTCGAGATCGTGTGCCAGCGATTGCAATAACGCCTGCCATTGCCTGCTCGGATGTTGCTCCGCCAATAGGGCTAATCCTTCCGAAAGGGTTAGTCCGGCTTTGAGTAATGTTGCCAGTTGATGAATGACTTCCGCGCTTTTGTCTGCGTGCCACTGGGCTGAATTAATAGATATCCGCTTCAAGTGGGGTAACGGCTTGTTGCTGTAGTGCGATAAGTAGCAAAGAACGGCTCTCTGCCCACAGTACTCCATCTTGCGCATTGCCGTCGCCGGTTATGCCATGCCAGCGCCAGAGTTGCTTACTCGCCATGTGGCATCCCCAATACGCGGATTAACTCTTCAAAGGTGGTTAAACCTTGTTCCACGGCCAGGCAGCCGTTTTCAAAAAGCGTGTGCATTCCAGTTTGTCGGGCGTGCGTTTCCAGCGATTCAACGTCGGTATTAGCGGAAATGAGCTGGCGTATGACAGGTGTTATGGGCAGAACTTCAAATAAGGCCGTGCGGCCATAAAAACCGTGGTAGCAATGTTTACAACCAGGTGCTTGCCAGCGGGGCAACGACGATGACCATAAATTGCCTGGAAGGCGGATTGCTTCCCCTTGCTGCAGGCGACAATGCGGGCAAAGTTTGCGAACCAGACGTTGGGCTACCACCAGCGTGAGTGCTGATGAGAGCATCCAGCGGGCAACACCCATTTGCTGTAAACGCACCAGTGTTTCGCAGGTAGAGTTGGTGTGTAGCGTGGACAACACCAGGTGACCCGTTTGTGCGGCTTTAATGGCAATTTCTGCCGTTTCACCATCACGGATCTCTCCGATCATGATGACATCGGGATCCTGACGTAATAACGCACGCAAAACCCCCTGAAAGGTAAGACCAGCACGCGGATGGATTTGCGTCTGGTTAAGCCCTGCGATGGGGATCTCCACCGGATCTTCGACGCTGCAAATATTAATATCGGCGGTATTCAGCGTTTGCAGAGCGCTATAAAGTGTGACCGTTTTACCGCTACCGGTAGGACCGGTAACCAACACCAGCCCTTGTGGTTGCTGTAGGGCATGAGCAAAGTCCGCCAGTTGTAACTGCTGCATTCCCAGCGTGTTGACATCCAGCGCCTGGTCCACCTGCTGTAACAGCCGCAATACCACTTTTTCACCGCCCCGACATGGCAAGGTAGCAATGCGAAATGAGACTGTGTTACCCGCCAGTTCGACAGTGAATTGCCCATCCTGCGGCAGGCGATGTTCCGCAATATCCAGGCTTCCCAGCACTTTTAATCTGGCTGTTAATGCTATTCCGGCATCCAGTGGAACATCTGGTAAAGGATGCAACACGCCGTCGATGCGTAAGCGGATGCGGTAGCTATTGTCCGCTGGTTCGATATGAATATCAGAAGCGCGTTGTTCGAGTGCAGATTGTAACGTTTGAGTCAGCAATTCTGTTTTGGGCTGATATTTTTCCGGGGCTGCTACGGGCAACCTATGTTGTGACCGGCTGGCGTGGCCTTCCATCTGCTGGCGCGTCCAGCAGGTGATCTCAATGCGTTTGGTAGTAGCGAAATGCAAAGCGTCAAGTAACTCATGTGAGGGCGCATCGACCACCGCAACATGAACCACCTCTTCGCTGGCATCCAGCAAGACGCCCTGGTAACGCAGGCACAGAGCGGTGAGCTGTGAAATATTCATTGCCGCTCCTTAGTTGGCGTCATCAAAGCGGAAGACATCTTCGCAGGCTTGCTGCAACGCGCTGTCACTTTGAATATTGCAGTTGCGCGTCCAGCCGGTGACGCCGTTGGCGTTATCCCAACCTGGTGTCATGATGACGCTTAACCCATTGAGGCTCTCTTGTCCTGTCAGCGACACCACGCCTTTTGCCACACTCATAGCAGAGACATAGCGAGTGGTGGTGGGCGAGGGGATGCCGTTACTGCCGCCGTCGCAGGTATCTAATCCGCCATGCTCCAGTGCGCATAATTCTACGGCGGTGCGGTAAGGCACAAAGGTTTGCAGCATGTCGGTGAGCGCTGCTTTGCGCAGGTAGTTCTGATAAGCGGGAATACCAATGGCGCTTAAAATGGCAATAATGCCAATAACTACCATTAGTTCGATGAGTGTAAAGCCGCGTTGTTTGTCCATCTGTTTCGCTCCTTGATTTCGTTGGCGCTACTTTGGCAAACGCCATCGGCACAGGCGAGGGGCAAAAAACGAAACGGGAAGGCGGGTTCCGAGGTTTTTTATTATGTTGCAGTGAAAGACAAGATATTTGCGAGGCGTTACGAAGAAAGTTGGAGAAGGTAAGATTCATCCGCTCGCTACGGAGCGGATGAATCTGTCAGCAATTAGCGAAAACGCATTGAAAGGTCGAGTGCCTGTACGTGTTTGGTCAGTGCGCCGACAGAGATAAAGTCCACGCCTGTTTCGGCAAATTCGCGCAGAGTTTTGTCGGTGACGTTACCCGAAACTTCCAGCAGCGCCTTACCATTGGTACGTTTGACAGCTTCGCGCATTTGTTCTGTTTCGAAGTTATCCAGCATGATGATATCGGCACCTGCTTTCAGGGCTTCATCAAGTTCTTCCAGATCCTCGACTTCGACTTCTACTGGCGCATCCGGGTGCAGCCAGGACGCTTTTTCGACCGCCTGACGTACTGAGCCAGAGGCAATAATATGGTTTTCTTTAATCAGGAAGGCGTCAGAAAGTCCCAGGCGGTGATTCGCTCCGCCGCCGCAAAGTACCGCATATTTCAGAGCCGAACGCAGACCGGGCAAGGTTTTGCGAGTATCCAGCAACTGCGTGTTGGTGCCTTCCAGCAGTTTGACATAGTGGCGAACCTTACTGGCAACCCCAGAAAGGGTTTGTACAAAATTGAGCGCCGTGCGTTCACCCGTTAGCAGCACGCGGGAGGGGCCTTCAAGTTCGAAAAGGAGTTGATTGGCGTTGATGACATCACCGTCATCCACATGCCAGATAATGGTGACATCGTCACCAGCCAGTTGAATAAACACCTCTTCAACCCAGCGTTTGCCGCAAAATACGCCATTCTCGCGGGTGATCACTGTTGCATGAGAGCGAGAATTTTCCGGTAAAAGTTTTGCCGTAATATCATTGTTGGCATCGACTGTTCCGCCTAAATCTTCCCGCAGCGCCTGTGCCACCGCGCCGGGTATATCGAGATTAATGCGTTCCAGCAGCTCGTCACGTCGGGTGTCAGGGTTATAGCGGCGAGGCGGCATGTTAAAACTCCAGATAGCTAACGAATCATAAGGTAGAAACATGCTACTCTGAACCGGATATTAGCACCACATATAAGGAGATCCTGCATGTTGTTAGAACAGGGGTGGCTGACCGGCGCGCGCCGCGTTCCCTCGCCTCATTACGATTGTCGCCCGGATGACGAAGTTCCCACCCTGCTGGTGGTGCACAATATTAGCCTGCCGCCAGGTGAGTTTGGCGGCCCGTGGATCGACGCATTATTCACCGGAACTATTGATCCGCAGGCGCATCCCTTCTTTGCTGAGATAGCTCATTTGCGCGTTTCCGCTCACTGTTTGATTCGCCGTGATGGTGAAATTGTCCAGTATGTTCCTTTCGATAAACGCGCCTGGCACGCGGGTGTCTCTCAGTATCAAGGTCGTGAACGCTGTAATGATTTTTCTATTGGGATTGAGCTGGAAGGCACCGATACGCTGGCTTACACCGATGCGCAGTATCAGCAACTGGCGGCGGTCACTCGGGCGTTGATTGATCGCTATCCAGCTATTGCTAATAACATGACGGGGCATTGCGATATTGCGCCGGATCGTAAAACCGATCCTGGTCCTGCATTTGATTGGGCACGGTTTCGCGCGCTGGTCAGCAAGGAGACAACATGACGCTATTCACAACCTTACTGGTGTTAATTTTTGAGCGCCTGTTTAAGTTGGGCGAGCACTGGCAGCTTGATCACCGCCTTGAAGCGTTCTTTCGGCGGGTGAAACATTTTTCACTCGGGCGCACGTTAGGTATGACCATTATTGCGATGGGGGTGACTTTTTTGCTGTTGCGCGCGTTGCATGGGCTATTGTTCAACGTTCCGACGCTGCTGGTGTGGCTGCTGATTGGTTTGCTGTGTATTGGCGCAGGTAAAGTTCGTCTTCATTATCATGCTTATCTGGCAGCCGCTTCACGTAATGATAGCCATGCCCGTTCCACAATGGCTGGCGAACTCACTATGATTCACGGCGTCCCTGCAGGCTGCGATGAACGTGAATACTTGCGGGAACTGCAAAATGCACTGCTGTGGATTAACTTTCGTTTTTACCTGGCACCGCTGTTCTGGTTGATTGTGGGGGGAAGTTGGGGGCCAGTTACGCTGATGGGGTATGCGTTTTTGCGCGCATGGCAATACTGGCTGGCGCGTTACCAGACGCCGCATCATCGTTTACAGTCGGGGATTGATGCAGTGCTTCATGTCGCGGATTGGGTGCCGGTTCGCCTTGCGGGTGTGGTTTATGCCTTGATCGGCCACGGTGAGAAAGCGTTACCTGCCTGGTTTGCTTCGCTGGCCGATTTCCATACTTCGCAATATCAGGTGTTAACGCGTCTGGCGCAGTTCTCTCTGGCGCGTGAACCGCATGTCGATAAGGTGGAGACACCGAAAGCAGCAGTTTCAATGGCGAAGAAAACCTCGTTTGTGGTCGTGGTAGTGATTGCGCTACTGACGATTTACGGGACATTGGTGTAAAGATTGTTGCCCTCACCCAGACAGGGTGAGGGCGTAGAGAGATTAATGCGCTTTTACTGCTTTTGCGGTTTTCTCTTTAAACAGATAGCCGATACCTAACACCACCAGCCATACCGGGATCAGGTAAACCGAAATCGCCATCCCCGGCGTCATCAGCATAATTACCAGTACCGCCGCCATAAACAGCAGGCAGATCCAGTTACCCAGCGGATAGAGCAGGGCAGGGAAGCGGGTAGCCACACCTTGTGCTTGTTTGGCACGACGGAATTTCATGTGCGCAAGACTTATCATCGCCCAGTTGATTACCAGAGCGGAAACCACCAGCGCCATTAACAGTCCGAATGCGGACTCTGGGGCAAGGTAGTTAATCAGTACGCACAATGCCGTAACCAGCGCAGATACCAGAATGGTGTTGACCGGTACGCCGCGTTTATCGACGGAAGCGAGCATTTTCGGTGCATTTCCCTGTTGTGCCAGACCAAACAGCATACGGCTGTTGCAGTAGACGCAACTGTTGTACACGGAAAGTGCCGCCGTCAACACCACGATATTCAGGGCGTTAGCCACAAAGGTGTCGCCCAGTTCATGGAAGATCAACACGAATGGACTGGTATCAGCGGTAACGCGCGTCCACGGCATCAGTGAGAGCAGGACGGCTAACGAACCAATGTAGAAAATCAGGATGCGGTAGATAACCTGATTGGTTGCTTTCGGGATGCTTTGCTCCGGGTTATCGGCTTCTGCGGCGGTGATCCCCACTAGCTCCAGACCACCAAACGAGAACATGATAATCGCCATCATCATCACCAGCCCGGTGAAGCCGTGCGGCAGGAATCCGCCCTGTTCCCAGAGGTTACGGACGGTCGCTTGCGGACCGCCGTTGCCACTGAACAGCAGCCAGCCGCCGAAGATGATCATCGCCACCACCGCGATAACTTTGATAATGGCAAACCAGAACTCCATCTCGCCAAACACTTTAACGTTGGTCAGGTTGATGGCGTTGATCACCACAAAGAACACGGCGGCAGAAGCCCAGGTTGGGATATCCGGATACCAGAACTGAATGTATTTGCCGACGGCAGTAAGCTCCGCCATGGCAACTAATACGTACAATACCCAGTAGTTCCAGCCTGAGGCGAAGCCAGCAAAGCTCCCCCAGTATTTATAAGCAAAGTGGCTGAAGGAGCCTGCTACCGGTTCTTCGACCACCATTTCACCTAGCTGACGCATGATCAGAAAGGCGATAAAACCAGCAATGGCGTAACCCAGAATGATCCCTGGCCCTGCGGACTGTATTACGGAGGCGCTTCCCAGGAATAGCCCGGTCCCTATCGCGCCACCCAGCGCGATAAGCTGAATATGGCGGTTTTTAAGGCCGCGCTTTAGCTGCTCGCCGTGCTGTTGACCTTCCATCATGAAACCTCGTGCGGTGATTGTTTTTTTGATCTACGCAGTGATGCGTGTGTAAGTTTGCAATTCCGTTTGTTGTATTAATTTGTTTACAACTTGGAAGTTTGAATTGTTACAAAAAGACTTCCGTCAGATCAAGAATAATGGTATGCGGCAGCGAATGCACCCGCTTTATGCATGGTTGAAGATGGGTTGTCTAAAAAGAAACCATTTGTAAAGACCAGTCTCAAACAATCCCACCCATAACAAAGAATATAAATTCATTTTTATTGAATTAAAAATCGAAAAATTGGTAAGTGAATCGGTTCAATTCGGATTTTTATAGTTTAATAATCGTTAAAAAAAACCTTGCTCACGTAAAGCCTACATTTGTGCATAGTTACAACTTTGAAACGCTATATATGTCAAGTTGTTAAAATGTGCACAGTTTCATGATTTCAATCAAAACCTGTATAGACATAAGGTGAATACTTTGTTACTTTAGCGTCACAGACATGAAATTGGTAAGACCAATTGACTTCGGCAAGTGGCTTAAGACAGGAACTCATGGCCTACAGCAAAATCCGCCAACCAAAACTCTCCGATGTGATTGAGCAGCAACTGGAGTTTTTGATCCTCGAGGGCACCCTTCGCCCTGGTGAAAAACTCCCACCGGAACGCGAACTGGCGAAACAGTTCGACGTCTCCCGTCCCTCCTTGCGTGAGGCGATTCAACGTCTCGAAGCGAAGGGCTTGTTGCTTCGTCGCCAGGGTGGCGGCACTTTTGTCCAGAGCAGCCTCTGGCAAAGCTTCAGCGATCCGCTGGTGGAGCTGCTCTCCGACCATCCTGAATCACAATACGACTTGCTCGAAACACGACACGCCCTGGAAGGCATAGCCGCCTATTACGCCGCATTGCGTAGTACCGATGAAGACAAGGAACGCATTCGTGAACTCCACCACGCCATAGAGCTGGCGCAGCAGTCTGGCGATCTGGACGCGGAATCAAACGCCGTACTCCAGTATCAGATTGCCGTCACCGAAGCGGCCCACAATGTGGTTTTGCTTCATCTGCTAAGGTGTATGGAGCCGATGTTGGCCCAGAATGTCCGTCAAAACTTCGAATTGCTCTATTCGCGTCGAGAGATGCTGCCGCTGGTGAGTAGTCACCGCACTCGCATATTCGAAGCAATTATGGCCGGTAAGCCAGAAGAAGCGCGCGAAGCATCGCATCGCCATCTGGCCTTTATCGAAGAAATCTTGCTCGACAGAAGCCGTGAGGAGAGCCGCCGTGAACGTTCTCTGCGCCGTCTGGAGCAACGAAAGAATTAGTGATTTTTCTGGTGAAAATTAGCCAGAAGATGTTGTAAATCAAGCGCATATAAAAGCGCAGCAACTAAACGTAGAACCTGTCTTATTGAGCTTTCCAGCGAGAGTTCAATGGGACAGGTTCCAGAAAACTCAACGTTATTAGATAGATAAGGAATAACCCATGTCAGAACGTTTCCCAAATGACGTGGATCCGATCGAAACTCGCGACTGGCTCCAGGCGATCGAATCGGTCATCCGTGAAGAAGGTGTTGAGCGTGCTCAGTATCTGATCGACCAACTGCTTGCTGAAGCCCGCAAAGGCGGAGTCAACGTAGCCGCAGGCACCGGCGTCAGCAACTACATCAACACCATCCCCGTTGAAGAACAGCCGGAGTATCCGGGTAATCTGGAACTGGAACGCCGTATTCGTTCAGCTATCCGCTGGAACGCCATCATGACGGTTCTGCGTGCATCCAAAAAAGATCTGGAACTGGGCGGCCACATGGCGTCTTTCCAGTCTTCCGCAACCATTTATGATGTGTGTTTTAACCACTTCTTCCGTGCACGCAACGAGCAGGATGGCGGCGACCTGGTTTACTTCCAGGGGCACATCTCCCCGGGCGTTTACGCACGAGCTTTCCTGGAAGGTCGTCTGACTCAGGAGCAACTGGATAATTTCCGTCAGGAAGTCCACGGTAATGGCCTCTCTTCCTACCCGCACCCGAAACTGATGCCGGAATTCTGGCAGTTCCCGACCGTATCTATGGGGCTGGGGCCAATCGGTGCTATCTACCAGGCGAAGTTCCTGAAATATCTGGAACACCGTGGCCTGAAAGATACCTCTAAACAGACCGTTTACGCATTCCTTGGTGACGGCGAGATGGACGAACCAGAATCCAAAGGTGCGATCACCATCGCTACCCGTGAAAAACTGGATAACCTGGTCTTCGTTATCAACTGTAACCTGCAGCGTCTTGACGGCCCGGTCACCGGTAACGGCAAGATCATCAACGAACTGGAAGGCATCTTCGAAGGTGCTGGCTGGAACGTGATCAAAGTGATGTGGGGTAGCCGTTGGGATGAGCTGCTGCGTAAAGATACCAGCGGTAAACTGATCCAACTGATGAACGAAACCGTTGACGGCGACTACCAGACCTTCAAATCGAAAGATGGTGCGTACGTTCGTGAACACTTCTTCGGTAAATATCCGGAAACCGCAGCGCTGGTTGCAGACTGGACTGACGAGCAGATCTGGGCATTGAACCGTGGCGGTCACGATCCGAAGAAAATCTACGCTGCATTCAAGAAAGCGCAGGAAACCAAAGGCAAAGCGACAGTAATCCTTGCTCATACCATTAAAGGTTACGGCATGGGCGATGCGGCTGAAGGTAAAAACATTGCGCACCAGGTTAAGAAAATGAACATGGACGGCGTGCGCCATATCCGCGACCGTTTCAATGTGCCGGTGTCTGATGCAGATATCGAAAAACTGCCGTACATCACCTTCCCGGAAGGTTCTGAAGAGCATACCTATCTGCACGCTCAGCGTCAGAAACTGCACGGTTATCTGCCAAGCCGCCAGCCGAACTTTACCGAGAAGCTGGAGCTGCCGAGCCTGCAAGACTTCGGTGCGCTGCTGGAAGAACAGAGCAAAGAGATCTCCACCACTATCGCTTTCGTTCGTGCCCTGAACGTGATGCTGAAGAACAAGTCGATCAAAGACCGACTTGTGCCGATCATCGCTGACGAAGCGCGTACTTTCGGTATGGAAGGTCTGTTCCGTCAGATTGGTATCTACAGCCCGAACGGTCAGCAGTACACCCCGCAGGATCGCGAGCAGGTTGCGTACTATAAAGAAGACGAGAAAGGTCAGATTCTGCAGGAAGGGATCAACGAGCTGGGCGCAGGTTGTTCCTGGCTGGCTGCGGCGACCTCTTACAGCACCAACAATCTGCCGATGATTCCGTTCTACATCTATTACTCGATGTTCGGATTCCAGCGTATTGGCGATCTGTGCTGGGCGGCTGGCGACCAGCAGGCGCGTGGCTTCCTGATCGGCGGTACTTCCGGTCGTACCACCCTGAACGGCGAAGGTCTGCAGCACGAAGATGGTCACAGCCACATTCAGTCGCTGACTATCCCGAACTGTATTTCTTACGACCCGGCTTACGCTTACGAAGTTGCTGTCATCATGCATGATGGTCTGGAGCGTATGTACGGTGAAAAACAAGAGAACGTTTACTACTACATCACCACGCTGAACGAAAACTACCACATGCCGGCAATGCCGGAAGGTGCTGAGGAAGGTATCCGTAAAGGTATCTACAAACTCGAAACCATTGAAGGTAGCAAAGGTAAAGTTCAACTGCTGGGCTCCGGTTCTATCCTGCGCCACGTCCGTGAAGCAGCACAGATCCTGGCGAAAGATTACGGCGTAGGTTCTGACGTTTATAGCGTGACCTCCTTCACCGAACTGGCGCGTGATGGTCAGGATTGTGAACGCTGGAACATGCTGCATCCGCTGGAAACTCCGCGCGTTCCGTACATCGCTCAGGTGATGAACGACGCTCCGGCAGTGGCATCTACCGACTATATGAAACTGTTCGCTGAGCAGGTCCGTACTTACGTACCGGCTGACGACTACCGCGTACTGGGTACTGATGGCTTCGGTCGTTCCGACAGCCGTGAGAACCTGCGTCACCACTTTGAAGTTGATGCTTCTTATGTCGTGGTTGCGGCGCTGGGCGAACTGGCTAAACGTGGCGAAATCGATAAGAAAGTGGTTGCTGACGCAATCGCCAAATTCAACATCGATGCAGATAAAGTTAACCCGCGTCTGGCGTAAGAGGTAAAAGAATAATGGCTATCGAAATCAAAGTACCGGACATCGGGGCTGATGAAGTTGAAATCACCGAGATCCTGGTCAAAGTGGGCGACAAAGTTGAAGCCGAACAGTCGCTGATCACCGTAGAAGGCGACAAAGCCTCTATGGAAGTTCCGTCTCCGCAGGCGGGTATCGTTAAAGAGATCAAAGTCTCTGTTGGCGATAAAACCCAGACCGGCGCACTGATTATGATTTTCGATTCCGCCGACGGTGCAGCAGACGCTGCACCTGCTCAGGCAGAAGAGAAGAAAGAAGCAGCTCCGGCAGCAGCACCAGCGGCTGCGGCGGCAAAAGACGTTAACGTTCCGGATATCGGCAGCGACGAAGTTGAAGTGACCGAAATCCTGGTGAAAGTGGGCGACAAAGTTGAAGCTGAACAGTCGCTGATCACCGTAGAAGGCGACAAGGCTTCTATGGAAGTTCCGGCTCCGTTTGCGGGCATCGTGAAAGAGATCAAAGTGAACGTTGGCGACAAAGTGTCTACCGGCTCACTGATTATGGTCTTCGAAGTTGCGGGTGCAGCCGGCGCGGCAGCTCCGGCTCCGGCGGCAAAACAGGAAGCGGCTCCGGCACCTGCGGCAGCGACTGGCGTGAAAGAAGTTAACGTTCCGGATATCGGCGGTGACGAAGTTGAAGTGACCGAAGTGATGGTGAAAGTGGGCGACAAAGTTACCGCTGAGCAGTCACTGATCACCGTAGAAGGCGACAAAGCTTCTATGGAAGTTCCGGCTCCGTTCGCGGGCGTGGTGAAAGAACTGAAAGTGAATGTTGGCGACAAAGTGAAAACTGGCTCGCTGATTATGATCTTCGAAGTTGAAGGCGCTGCGCCTGCTGCAGCTCCGGCGAAACAGGAAGCGGCTGCTCCGGCCCCGGCTGCAAAAGCTGAAGCTCCGGCAGCAGCACCGGCTGCAAAAGCGGAAGGCAAATCTGAATTTGCTGAAAACGACGCTTATGTTCACGCGACTCCGCTGATCCGCCGTCTGGCTCGCGAGTTCGGCGTTAACCTGGCGAAAGTGAAGGGCACTGGCCGTAAAGGTCGTATCCTGCGCGAAGACGTTCAGGCTTATGTGAAAGAAGCCATCAAACGTGCAGAAGCGGCTCCGGCAGCGACTGGCGGCGGTATCCCAGGCATGTTGCCGTGGCCGAAGGTGGACTTCAGCAAGTTTGGTGAAATCGAAGAAGTGGAACTGGGTCGCATTCAGAAAATCTCTGGTGCTAACCTGAGCCGTAACTGGGTGATGATCCCGCACGTTACCCACTTCGACAAAACCGATATCACCGAGCTGGAAGCGTTCCGTAAACAGCAGAACGAAGAAGCTGCGAAACGTAAGCTGGATGTGAAGATCACCCCGGTTGTCTTCATCATGAAAGCCGTTGCTGCGGCACTTGAGCAGATGCCTCGCTTCAACAGTTCTCTGTCGGAAGACGGTCAGCGTCTGACCCTGAAGAAATACATCAACATCGGTGTGGCGGTGGATACTCCGAACGGTCTGGTTGTTCCGGTATTCAAAGACGTCAACAAGAAAGGCATCATCGAGCTGTCTCGCGAGCTGATGACCATTTCCAAGAAAGCGCGTGACGGTAAGCTGACTGCGGGCGAAATGCAGGGTGGTTGCTTCACCATCTCCAGTATCGGCGGCCTGGGTACTACCCACTTCGCGCCGATTGTGAACGCACCGGAAGTGGCTATCCTCGGCGTTTCCAAGTCCGCGATGGAACCTGTGTGGAATGGTAAAGAGTTCGTGCCGCGTCTGATGCTGCCGATTTCTCTCTCCTTTGACCACCGCGTGATCGACGGTGCTGATGGTGCGCGTTTCATTACCATCATTAACAACACGCTGTCTGACATTCGCCGTCTGGTGATGTAAATAAAAGAGCCGGCCCAACGGCCGGCTTTTTTCTGGTAATCTTATGAATATATTGAGGTTATCAGGTAATAGACAAATCGGTTGCCGTTTGTTGTTTAAAAATTGTTAACAATTTTGTAAAATACCGACGGATAGAACGACCCGGTGGATAATGGGCGTCATAAAAAAAACGTCAGACCCGCCGGAGATAAATATATAGAGGTCATGATGAGTACTGAAATCAAAACTCAGGTCGTGGTACTTGGGGCAGGCCCCGCAGGTTACTCCGCTGCCTTCCGCTGCGCTGATTTAGGTCTGGAAACCGTAATCGTAGAACGCTACAACACCCTCGGCGGTGTTTGCCTGAACGTCGGCTGTATCCCTTCTAAAGCACTGCTGCACGTAGCAAAAGTTATCGAAGAAGCCAAAGCACTGGCTGAACACGGTATCGTTTTCGGTGAGCCGAAAACCGATATCGACAAGATTCGTACCTGGAAAGAGAAAGTTATCACTCAACTGACCGGCGGTCTGGCTGGTATGGCGAAAGGCCGTAAAGTGAAAGTGGTCAACGGTCTGGGTAAATTCACCGGGGCGAACACCCTGGAAGTTGAAGGTGAGAACGGTAAGACTGTGATCAACTTCGACAATGCGATCATCGCGGCGGGTTCTCGCCCGATCCAACTGCCGTTTATTCCGCATGAAGATCCGCGTATCTGGGACTCCACCGACGCTCTGGAATTGAAAGAAGTGCCAGAACGCCTGCTGGTTATGGGTGGCGGTATCATCGGTCTGGAAATGGGGACGGTATACCACGCGCTGGGTTCACAGATTGACGTGGTTGAAATGTTCGACCAGGTTATCCCGGCAGCAGATAAAGACATCGTTAAAGTCTTCACCAAGCGTATCAGCAAGAAATTCAACCTGATGCTGGAAACCAAAGTCACTGCCGTTGAAGCAAAAGAAGACGGTATCTACGTGACGATGGAAGGCAAAAAAGCACCGGCTGAACCACAGCGTTACGACGCCGTGCTGGTGGCGATTGGTCGTGTGCCGAACGGTAAAAACCTCGACGCAGGCAAAGCAGGCGTGGAAGTGGACGACCGTGGCTTCATCCGCGTTGACAAACAACTGCGTACCAACGTACCACACATCTTTGCTATCGGTGATATCGTCGGTCAGCCGATGCTGGCACACAAAGGTGTTCACGAAGGTCACGTTGCCGCTGAAGTTATCGCCGGTAAAAAACACTACTTCGATCCGAAAGTTATTCCGTCTATTGCCTATACCGAACCAGAAGTTGCATGGGTGGGTTTGACCGAGAAAGAAGCGAAAGAGAAAGGCATCAGCTACGAAACTGCCACCTTCCCGTGGGCTGCTTCTGGTCGTGCGATCGCTTCTGACTGCGCGGACGGTATGACCAAGCTGATTTTCGACAAAGAGTCTCATCGTGTGATCGGTGGTGCGATTGTCGGTACTAACGGCGGCGAGCTGTTGGGTGAAATCGGTCTGGCAATCGAAATGGGTTGCGACGCTGAAGACATCGCGCTGACCATCCACGCGCACCCGACTCTGCACGAGTCTGTGGGCCTGGCGGCAGAAGTGTTCGAAGGTAGCATTACCGACCTGCCGAACCCGAAAGCGAAGAAGAAGTAATTTTTCTTGTGCCGGGGCATCCGGTAAATTAAGAAGCGGCTATTCTGACGCTTCAGATTGTTGGCAAAGTGCTGGTTGTTTACGCCGGATGCGGCGTAAACGCCTTATTCGGCCTACAAAATCATGCAAATTCAATATATTGCAGGTTCCGTGTAGGCCCGATAAGCTTGCGCATCGGGCAATTCGATGTTTGTCATCAGTCTTAAGCGGCTAACAGCGCCGCTTTTTTTATGCCTGCAATTTACCTTTCCAGTCGTCTTGCTCCACGCTCAGACAACCGTTCGCGTACCGCTGACCGTTGTTCGTTATTCAGTCTGGCCGGACGGTTATTGTCGTTTAAACGCTGCGGGTGACTCTCCTGAATTCTCGCGCGTGCGACCTGCCGCTGTTCTGGTGATGCCGATTGAATACGCTGGCGGGCGTTATCACGCTGTTGTTGGTTCTGCGGGCGCTGCTGTACTTTTTCTTTAAATACCTGGCGCTGTTCGGGAGTAGTGGACTGAATATGCTGACGTGCCGCCTCTCTTCGCTGCTGATTCTGCGGGCTGGTTTGCATTTTCTCGCGGACTGCCTGGCGCTGCTCAGGAGAGGCCGATTGATAACGCTGGCGAGCGGTGTCCTTTTGCTGCCGGGTCAGTAGCTGGTGACGGCTGAACTCGCGGAAGTCGTCATAACTCCCATCGTGTTCCGCCTCATTAAACCGCTGTGCCGCAGCCTGACGTTGGGTGTCGCGCGTAGTGACTGGTGCAGCATGTGTTCGTTGCTGAAACTGACTTGCAGCCGCCTGGCGCTGGTTGTCGCGCGACGGTGCGGGTAGTTGTGTGGCGCTCATACCGCTTTTGACATCGGTTTGATGAAATCGCTTAGTCATATCCTGATCATGATAAGGCACACCATCGCGGTAATTCGGATTGTGCCGCCATGCCATATTCTTATCCGTAAGATGCTCACCGGTGATACGGTTGAAATTGTTGACGTCGATGTTGATGTTGTCGCCGTTGTGTTGCCAGCCGTTGCCGTCACGATGACCACCGTCGTGGTGATGATAATCATCGTTGTCGTGGTGATGGTGGTCATGATCGTCGTCATCCCAGTCGATGCTGCTGAATAACGCGTATGTGGTGGCAACGCCCATGCTGTAGCCGAATCCGCGCACGAAGCTGTCAACAAACGGTTCTCCGGCTGGTGGCGGCAGGTAAACCGGCGGATACGCGGTATTGGCCCAGTTCCCGTAAACCACGGTTGGGTTGTAGTTGGGAATATAAACTACATCCGGATTGGCTGGCTCAATAGTTATTACGGTCGGCGCAGGTTCTGCGACGACGGGGCTGGATGTTGAAACGGTATTGTATTGTGTGACAGGAGCCGTGACAGTCTGTTTTAGCGGTACGGCTTGCTTCGTGGTCGTAATAACTTTCTGTTCAGTTGATGACTTCAGTGACCCGGTTTGTTGCGCCAGTTGCCGCAAACGTTGTACCGAGTCCATCACATCCTGCGGCTGCGCCAGAAACGCATCGCCAAGATTTTGTACCCACTGCGGGTTTTCACCCATCAACGCCATCAATTGCGGAAAAGCCACCAGTGATTTGACGCTGGCATCCCACGGCTGACCGGATACTGCCTGAATAGCCGCATCGCCTTGTTTGAGCGGGTTATCGTGCGACCACTGCACGGCCTGGGCGACATTTGCCGGATAGATCGATGCCATCAGCACTTGCGAAAGCAGTGCATCGGGGTACAGCGCGACAGGTGCGAGCCATTGATCGATTTGCGCAGTACTGAAGGCAGATTTGACGACGGCAGGCGTTACCGGGGGCATGGAAACTGTTGCAGGAAGCGTAACCGCAGCGACGTCAGGCGCAGGCTGTTGTGTTGATTGCGCTACTACGGGGGCTTCCACCGTGCGACTTTTCACATACAACGTACCGGAAGCGGCACATAGCCCGGCGCTGCAAATTAGCGCCAGCACATGGGGTTTAAACGGCAAAGTAATTTTCATAGTCCTGATCTCAAGGAAATCGCAATGGTCGACGAACTGCCACCCGCAGGTGCTGTAGACACGAGTATAAAGAGGCGGTAGTTTAAATTTTGACTAATGTTGGGATTTGTTGAGAAGGGTGATTATCACAATGCGAATTAACAGGTTTTTCGGAGGGAAACAATCTCTAGACTATCCTTAACGATTCAGCCACTTTTTTATGTTGCTTTTTTGTAAACAGATTAACACATCGTCAAAATCCTGCTATTCTGCCCGTTGCGGTACTGGGCATTTACCCTACAAACTGCTGTCTCACAGGAGCGTGAAGAGAATCGCCTGCCGCACTATGACAATGAGAGCGAGGAGAACCGTCGTGCTAGAAGAATACCGTAAGCACGTAGCTGAGCGTGCCGCTGAGGGGATTGCGCCCAAACCCCTGGATGCAAACCAAATGGCCGCGCTCGTAGAGCTGCTGAAAAAACCGCCCGCGGGCGAAGAAGAATTCCTGTTAGATCTGTTAACCAACCGTGTTCCCCCTGGCGTCGATGAAGCAGCCTATGTAAAAGCAGGCTTCCTGGCCGCCGTCGCAAAAGGTGAAGCCAAATCTCCGCTGCTGACTCCGGAAAAAGCCATTGAACTGCTGGGCACCATGCAGGGTGGTTACAACATTCATCCGCTGATCGACGCGCTGGACGATGCCAAACTGGCACCGATCGCTGCTAAAGCACTGTCCCACACGCTGCTGATGTTCGATAACTTCTATGACGTAGAAGAGAAAGCCAAAGCAGGTAACAAATACGCGAAGCAGGTTATGCAGTCCTGGGCGGATGCTGAATGGTTCCTGAATCGCCCGGCACTGGCTGAAAAACTGACCGTTACCGTCTTCAAGGTCACCGGCGAAACCAACACTGATGACCTCTCTCCGGCACCGGATGCGTGGTCACGCCCGGATATCCCGCTGCACGCGCTGGCGATGCTGAAAAACGCCCGCGAAGGGATCGAGCCAGATCAACCCGGTGTTGTTGGCCCGATCAAGCAGATCGAAGCCCTGCAACAGAAAGGTTTCCCGCTGGCTTATGTGGGTGACGTTGTGGGTACGGGGTCTTCGCGTAAATCCGCCACTAACTCTGTACTGTGGTTTATGGGCGACGATATTCCACATGTGCCGAACAAACGCGGCGGCGGTCTGTGTCTCGGCGGCAAAATTGCGCCAATCTTCTTTAACACAATGGAAGATGCCGGTGCGCTGCCAATTGAAGTGGACGTTTCCAACCTGAATATGGGCGACGTGATTGACGTTTACCCGTACAAAGGTGAAGTGCGTAACCACGAAACCGGTGAACTGCTGGCGACCTTTGAACTAAAAACCGACGTACTGATTGATGAAGTGCGGGCGGGCGGTCGTATTCCGCTGATTATCGGTCGCGGTCTGACCACCAAAGCGCGTGAAGCGCTCGGTCTGCCGCAGAGCGATGTGTTCCGTCAGGCGAAAGATGTCGCTGAAAGCGATCGTGGCTTCTCGCTGGCACAGAAAATGGTGGGGCGCGCCTGTGGCGTGAAAGGCATTCGTCCGGGCGCTTACTGCGAACCGAAAATGACGTCTGTCGGCTCTCAGGACACTACCGGCCCAATGACCCGTGATGAACTGAAAGACCTGGCGTGCCTGGGCTTCTCGGCTGACCTGGTGATGCAGTCTTTCTGTCATACAGCGGCGTATCCGAAGCCGGTTGACGTTAACACGCACCATACGCTGCCTGACTTCATTATGAACCGTGGCGGTGTGTCGCTGCGCCCAGGTGATGGCGTAATCCACTCCTGGTTGAACCGTATGCTGCTGCCGGATACCGTGGGCACCGGTGGTGACTCCCATACGCGTTTCCCGATCGGTATCTCCTTCCCGGCAGGTTCTGGTCTGGTCGCGTTTGCTGCGGCGACTGGCGTCATGCCGCTGGATATGCCGGAATCCGTTCTGGTGCGCTTCAAAGGCAAAATGCAGCCGGGCATCACCCTGCGCGATCTGGTACACGCGATCCCGCTGTACGCAATCAAGCAAGGTCTGCTGACCGTTGAGAAGAAAGGTAAGAAAAACATCTTCTCTGGTCGCATTCTGGAAATTGAAGGCCTGCCGGATCTGAAAGTTGAGCAGGCATTTGAGTTGACCGATGCTTCCGCTGAACGTTCCGCTGCGGGCTGTACCATCAAGCTGAACAAAGAGCCGATCATCGAATACCTGAACTCCAACATTGTCCTGCTGAAGTGGATGATCGCGGAAGGTTACGGCGATCGTCGTACCCTGGAACGTCGTATTCAGGGCATGGAAAAATGGTTGGCGGATCCTGAGCTGCTGGAAGCCGATGCTGATGCCGAATACGCGGCAGTGATCGACATCGATCTGGCCGATATCAAAGAGCCAATCCTCTGTGCACCGAACGATCCGGATGACGCACGTCCGCTGTCAGCGGTTCAGGGCGAGAAGATCGACGAAGTGTTTATCGGTTCTTGCATGACCAACATCGGTCACTTCCGTGCAGCAGGTAAACTGCTGGATGCGCATAAAGGCCAGTTGCCGACCCGCCTGTGGGTAGCACCGCCAACCCGGATGGACGCCGCGCAACTGACAGAAGAAGGCTACTACAGCGTCTTCGGTAAGAGCGGCGCGCGTATCGAGATCCCGGGCTGTTCACTGTGCATGGGTAACCAGGCGCGTGTGGCGGACGGCGCGACGGTGGTTTCCACCTCTACCCGTAACTTCCCGAACCGTCTGGGTACTGGCGCGAACGTCTTCCTGGCTTCTGCGGAACTGGCAGCCGTTGCAGCGCTTCTTGGCAAACTGCCAACGCCGGAAGAGTACCAGACCTACGTTGCGCAGGTAGATAAAACAGCCGTTGATACTTACCGTTATCTGAACTTCAACCAGCTTTCTCAGTACACCGAAAAAGCGGATGGGGTGATTTTCCAGACTGCGGTTTAAGGTAGTAGCCTGTTGTGAAAAGCCACTTCTTTTGGGAAGTGGCTAAGACTGATGATAAACGCAACATTGCCTGATGCGCTGCGCTTATCAGGCCTACAACGTTTCTGCAATTTATTGAATTTGCACTATTTTGTAGGCCGGATAAGGCGTTTACGCCGCATCCGGCAAGAACAAAGCGCACTTTGTCAGCAATCTGAGCCACTTCTTTTGGGGAGTGGCTTTTTTTTGCCGGAATATCTGACGGGCAACTCAATAACGTTAATTCTCAGAACCCGCACTCTTTTCCTTAATGATAGTGTTTCCCTGCATGTAAGAGAGCGATTATCATAATAATGTCGTTATCATTTTAGTGAATTATATTTTTATGTTTTAAATGAATATGTTCGCTAAAAAATCAATCGATTTCAATTCTGATAGGCGAAATAAGATATTGATAGTGTTTATCTTATTTGGTTTTCTGCTGGTTATTACAGGGTGAAGTTTTTCACTTAATGGAGATAAAGTGAATGAAAAAAGCGTTTATTATAATTATCTTTTTTCTACTATGCGGCAACGCTTTTGCCGCGACAGCAAAATTACAATATTTGTTTGTCGCAAATGGTGGATTAGTGGGTTTTTATGAGGACGGTAATGTCAGGGGATGCGCACAGTGTGAGCCGATGAAAGAAAACCTTTTAACCATGAGCACTGAATCTCCTATATCACACTGGAAGCGAAATGCTGATGTGATAACAACCACCGACGCAGAGGGAAGTAGCGATCTTCAACTTTATGATAATGGCAAGATTACGGATGACTGGTGGATTTTTGATTATAAAACAATTCACCCTCTTTATTAATCTATGTTTTGTGCGCAGAGTAGCACTGGATTGTCTTCTTCCCTGGTAAGAAGATGTCTGTCGAAAATGACAAAAATTCTGGCCATGGTGGCTGGAACGCTTTTTTCACTATTTTTATCTCTAAACCATCGTCGTTCCGCTGTTTTTCTCTGGTAAGGCTGCGATAATTACATCAATGGCGCAATGCGATTTCGGCGCATTGCCGGGAGCAGAGGAACACACTATGGATTACGAATTTCTGCGCGATATTACCGGAGTGGTAAAGGTGCGCATGTCCATGGGGCATGAAGTGGTCGGGCACTGGTTTAATGAAGAGGTGAAAGAAAACCTGGCCTTGCTTGATGAAGTGGAACAAGCCGCGCGCACATTAAAAGGTAGCGAACGTTCCTGGCAGCGGGCAGGGCACGAATACACCCTGTGGATGGATGGCGAGGAGGTGATGATCCGCGCCAATCAACTGGAATTTGCGGGTGACGAAATGGAAGAAGGGATGAACTACTACGACGAAGAAAGCCTGTCGCTGTGCGGCGTTGAGGATTTTCTTCAGGTGGTGGCGGCGTACCGCAATTTCGTACAGCAGAAGTAGGTAAATCTGGCGGAGCCTTCGTGCTCCGCCAGAGCCGTTAAACGGCAGGCATATTACGCCCGTAATAAATTTCGCGCATTTCTTTCCATAGCGCAGCGGTAATCTCTTTGCGCTCGCTGTCGGTTAAATCTTCCGGTTTGGTGTGGAACATGTAGTGCTTAAGGTCGAACTCTTTAAGCAACATCTTGGTATGGAAGATATTTTCCTGATAGACGTTTACATCCACCATGTCATACAGCGCCTTTATATCTTCAGACATAAAGTTCTGAATCGAATTAATCTCATGGTCGATAAAGTGCTTCATACCGTTAATATCGCGGGTAAAACCGCGCACGCGATAATCAATGGTCACGATATCGGATTCAAGCTGGTGGATCAGGTAATTCAGCGCCTTCAGCGGGGAAATCACGCCGCAGGTAGAGACTTCTATGTCGGCGCGGAAAGTACATAAACCGCCTTCAGGATGGCTTTCCGGGTAGGTATGTACGCAAATATGACTTTTATCGAGATGCGCAACCACGGCTTCTGGCAGCGGGCCGGGGTGTTCCGTTTTGTCGATAAGTTTCGGGTCGACAGGTTCTTCGCTCACCAGAATAGTGACGCTGGCACCTTGTGGTTCGTAATCCTGGCGGGCGATGTTAAGAATATTGGCCCCGATAATGGAACAAGTTTCTGACAGGATTTCGGTCAGACGGTTGGCATTATAGAGTTCATCGATATAAGCGATATAACCGTCGCGCTCTTCGGCGGTTTTGGCGTAGCAGATATCGTAAATACAAAAACTCAGACTTTTGGTCAGATTATTAAAGCCATGCAGTTTCAGTTTTTTCAATTTCTTATCTTCTCCTTAGGACGCCTGTGAAGCCAGTGCGTCTTGCAGATACTGGGGTAAGGCAAACGCTGCCGTGTGGATTGCCGGGTTGTAATAACGGCATTTCAGGCCAGAGGCGAGAAAACGTGCCTGAATAATTTCGGTAGAGAGATGGCGTAAGGCGTCGTTATCTGTCGCCCATGCAAAGGTCATGATGCCGCCGTAATAGGTCGGGATTGCCGCCTGATAAAAGCCAACATCGCTGAAGTAATGGCTGAGTTTGCGATGGCTGTCGATGGCTTCTTCCTGCTGTAAAAAGCAGACGCCGTTTTGCGCGACAAAAATACCGCCAGGATTCAGGCAGCGTTTGCAGCCTTCATAAAATGCTGAGGTGAACAGGCTTTCGCCGGGACCGATGGGATCGGTGCAGTCGGAGATGATGACATCAAAGGTCTGGCTGGTTTGATTCACGAAATTGACGCCATCGTCGATCACCAGTTTAAAACGGGGATCGTCGTAGCTACCGGCGTTATGGTTAGGCAGATACTGACGGCAGAAAGACACTACGCCCGCGTCGATTTCCACCATCGTGATTGACTCAACGTTTTTATGTCGGCTTACTTCACGTAACATCGCGCCGTCGCCGCCGCCAATGATTAACACGTGTTTAGCGTGACCGTGAGCCAGCAGCGGAACGTGGGTCATCATCTCATGATAGATAAATTCGTCGCGCTCGGTGGTCTGTACTACACCATCCAGCGCCATTACGCGACCAAATGCGGCGTTCTCAAAAATGATCAGATCCTGATGATCGGTCTTTTCATGATACAGAACGTTATCTACAGCAAAGTACTGCCCAAACTGGTCGTGTAGCGTTTCATGCCACAGTTTTTTTTCGGCCATGGGTTGATACCTCCTTTGTTAACACCCGTAAAAAAAGGGCGCAACATAATAGCTAACATTGACCGCGGATGCACGGTCAATGTTTCTACAAAAAGGTATCAGGAATTATTTTACGTAGGCAAGCAGGCTTAAGGAATCGCGGGCCAGGGCTTTACACTTTTTAGCGACGGGAATGCCGATACCGCTCAGATCGCGGTAGCTATCTTCACCGAGGGCTTTCATGTCGAAGTTGTCGTAGTTGCTGAGATCCCACTGGTTTTGCTGGGCAAAAAAGACCAGTGCGCGACGAATCTGCCCGTTAGGCAAGTTCTGGTAACCGCAATCGTTCTTCAGAAAAACAAAAACTGCCGTTAAATCGGCCATATCTTCGGCTTCAGACTCGCTGAGCGCGTAACTGTTTGCGCATACAGCCATCAGGCTGCCGAATAATACTGTTCTGAAAAACGTCTTCATTGCTTCTACCAGGGGCTTAAAGAAGATAAACGTTAGCACACTGCGAGCGAGGCGACGACCATTATTGTGGATTAAGTTGTGTCTGTGGCTTGACCTTCCCGTAAGGGGAAGGACTATGCTCAACGTTTGATTTTGTTTCGCCTGCTTGAGAATAAGGAAATATCTATGCAACGTCGTGATTTCTTAAAATATTCCGTCGCGTTGGGCGTGGCTTCTGCTTTACCACTATGGAGCCGCGCGGTTTTTGCTGCTGAACGCCCAACATTACCGATCCCTGATTTGCTCGCTACCGATGCCCGTAATCGCATTCAGTTGACCATTGGCACAGGCCAGTCCACCTTTGCTGGAAAAACGGCGACCACCTGGGGCTATAACGGCAATTTATTGGGGCCTGCGGTGAAGTTACAGCGTGGAAAAGCCGTGACGGTTGATATCTATAACCAACTGGCGGAAGAGACGACGTTGCACTGGCACGGTCTGGAAGTGCCGGGGGAAGTGGACGGCGGCCCGCAGGGAATTATTCCGCCTGGCGGTAAACGCACAGTGACGCTGAATGTCGATCAGCCTGCCGCTACCTGCTGGTTCCACCCGCATCAACATGGCAAAACCGGGCGTCAGGTGGCGATGGGGCTGGCTGGGCTGGTGGTGATTGAGGACGATGAGATCCTGAAATTAATGCTGCCAAAACAGTGGGGGATCGATGATGTCCCGGTGATTGTTCAGGATAAAAAATTTAACGCCGACGGGCAGATTGATTATCAACTCGATGTGATGACCGCCGCCGTGGGCTGGTTTGGCGATACGTTGCTGACCAACGGCGCTATTTACCCGCAACATGCCGCGCCGCGTGGCTGGTTGCGGCTGCGTTTGCTCAATGGCTGTAACGCCCGCTCGCTCAATTTTGCCACCAGTGACAATCGCCCGCTGTATGTGATCGCCAGCGATGGTGGCCTGTTGCCTGAACCGGTGAAGGTGAGTGAACTTCCGGTGCTGATGGGCGAGCGTTTTGAAGTGCTGGTGGAGGTTAACGACAACAAACCGTTTGATCTGGTGACACTGCCTGTCAGCCAGATGGGAATGGCGATTGCACCGTTTGACAAGCCGCACCCGGTAATGCGTATTCAGCCGATTGCCATTAGTGCCTCTGGTGCTTTGCCGGATACCTTGAGTAGCCTGCCAGCGTTACCTTCGTTGGACGGATTAACGATACGCAAACTGCAACTCTCTATGGATCCGATGCTCGATATGATGGGGATGCAGATGTTAATGGAGAAATATGGCGATCAGGCAATGAGCGGAATGAACCACAGCCAGATGATGGGCCACATGGGCCACGGCAATATGAATCATATGAACCACGGCGGGAAGTTCGATTTTCACCATGCTAATAAAATCAACGGTCAGGCCTTCGATATGAACAAGCCGATGTTTGCGGCGGCGAAAGGGAAGTTCGAACGTTGGATTATCTCTGGCGTTGGCGACATGATGTTGCATCCGTTCCATATTCACGGCACCCAGTTCCGTATCTTGTCGGAAAATGGCCAACCACCAGCGGTGCATCGCGCGGGCTGGAAAGATACTGTGAAGGTGGAAGGTAATGTCAGTGAGGTGCTGGTGAAGTTTAATCACGATGCACCGAAAGAACATGCTTATATGGCGCACTGCCATCTGCTGGAGCATGAAGATACGGGGATGATGTTAGGGTTTACGGTGTAAAAACAGCGTCTTCGGGAATATGCCCGGATCTCTCCGGGCATTATGGTTACTTCACATCATCCGGTAACGCATAAGCCACAATATAGTCGCCCATCTTCGTACCAAATGAACCGTGACCGCCTGCGGAGATCACCACATATTGCTTATCATTCACTTCATAGGTCATCGGCGTTGCCTGACCACCTGCTGGTAAACGGCCCTGCCACAGTTTTTCACCGTTGCTCATGTTGTAAGCGCGCAAGTAGTTATCTGCCGTAGCGGCAATAAACAACACGTTGCCCGCAGTGGAGATTGGCCCGCCGAGCATTGGCATCCCCATATTGAACGGCACCGGAACGGGCATCGGGAACGGCATACTGTCCTGCGGCGTACCAATACGTTTCTTCCATACCACTTCATTGGTTTTCAGATCCAGCGCCGAGATGTATCCCCAGGCAGGCTGTTTACATGGCAGACCAAACGGCGAAAGGAACGGGTTGAGCGTTACGCCATACGGCACGCCATATTGCGGCTGAATGCCGGATTCCGTACCTGTGCCTTTGGCATCTTTTGGCTGTTCCATCGGGTTACCCGGGCCACGCGGGATCAGTTTCGACACAAACGGTAGCGCCATTGGGTTGGCAATTGCCACTTCACGATTCGGATCAACGGAAATCCCGCCCCATTCGAACATTCCCAGGTTACCCGGGAAGACCAGAGTACCCTGTTCAGATGGTGGGGTGAAAATGCCTTCATAGCGCATTTGGTGGAACATCACGCGGCACACCAGTTGGTCAAACATGGTGGCACCCCACATATCCGCACCGCTCAAATCTTTCGTCGGACGGAAGCTGAGTTCAGAGAACGGTTGGGTAGGAGTAACGTAATCGCCTTTCGCTGCGCCTTGTGGAACCGGTTTTTCCGGAGCCGGAACGACCAGTTCGCCATTACGACGATCGAGTACAAAAATGTTGCCAGTTTTTGCAGGAGCGTAAATGACCGGCACTTTTTCACCGTTAACGGTGATATCCGCCAGCGTTGGTTGTGCCGGAAGATCCATATCCCACAGGTCGTGGTGAACGGTCTGGTAACTCCACGCCAGTTTCCCGGTGGTGGCATTCAGTGCCAGAATCGAGCTGGCATAACGTTCCTGTTCCGGTGTGCGGTTACCGCCCCAGATATCGGGCGTGGTCACGCCCATCGGCAGATACACCAGATCCAGCTTCGCATCATAGGCCGCAGGTGCCCACGAGTTTGGCGAGTTAAAGGTAAAGGTGTGTTCGTCTGATGGGATGGCGTTCGGATCTTTCGCGCCCGGATCAAAAGCCCACAGCAGTTCACCGGTGTTGACATCAAAACCACGGATTACGCCAGACGTTTCGCGGGTTGAGAAGTTATCGGTGACTGAACCGGCCATCACGATGGTTTTATCGGTGATAATCGGCGGCGACGTCGGTTCATACAGACCCGGTTTGGTATCCGGCATGTTGCTTTGCAGGTTGAGCACGCCTTTATTGGCGAAGGTTTCGCACAGCTTGCCGTTTTCAGCGTTAATTGCAATCAGGCGACCATCATTCACAGGAAGAATGATACGACGCGGGCAATCCGCCATCACTTCCGGCGAAGCAGTTTCTGCTTTGGCTTCATGGTAAGAGACGCCACGGCAGGTTACATGCTGGAAAGACTCGTTGGTTTTCAGCTCAGGATCGTAATGCCATTTCTCTTTGCCGCTGGCGGCATCGAGCGCAAACAGACGCTGGTGAGCGGTACACAGGTAAAGCGTGTCGCCTACTTTAATCGGCGTCACTTCATTGGTGATTTCGCCCGGATCGTTCGGCTGTTTCACATCGCCTGTGCGGAACACCCAGGCTTCTTTCAGCTTGTGGACGTTATCGGCGTTAATCTGCTTCAGTGGTGAATAGCGTTGACCTTCCTGATTGCGGCCATAGGCAGGCCAGTCCTGATCGGCAACGGGGGAGATAGCTTCGGCAGGTGTGGCATCAGCGCTTAAGGTGCCGTTGATTTCCTGCGGATCGTGAAATCCGGCCCAGGTGAGGATACCACCGCTAATCAACAGTGCGACCACCAGTGCGGCAACTGCGCCGCTGGCAGGAATGACCAGGCGATGCCAGACAAACGGCAGGATCAGCCAGATACCGAAGAAGACCAGGATATCGCTGCGCGGAGTGAGTGCCCAGAAATCGAAACCGACCTCCCAGACGCCCCAAATCATGGTGCCGAGCAGCAGAGCGGCGTACAGCCAAAGTGCTGCGCGTTTACTGCGCCACAACATCCAGGCGACGCCAAGCATCACCAGACCAGCGATGGGGTAGTACCAGGAGCCGCCAATCGCGACCAACCAGCCTCCGCCAATGAGAAGATATAGCCCGCAGAGTGCTGCAAAAAGGGCGGTTAGCGACACGAGTAAGCGTCGCGAGCCGGTATTGTTAATTGCCATAAAGAAACACCATTTCAATTCATTAATATTTTAGTAGCAATTAATTATAGGTTTTAACATGTGTGATCGTCATCACAATTTGAGCTTTATTAACAGATTCCGCCAATGAATAGTTTTGCTGGTATACTGCGTGTCTTGCGCTTTGTTGCGGCGCTGAAACCCGCCCGTGCGAAGTGATTTGTTTTTAAATCATATGGTTAGAGATATGAAACATACTGTAGAAGTAATGATCCCCGAAGCGGAGATTAAAGCGCGTATCGCTGAACTGGGTCGTCAGATTACTGAGCGTTACAAAGACAGCGGCAGCGATATGGTGCTGGTAGGCCTGCTGCGTGGCTCATTTATGTTTATGGCGGACCTGTGCCGTGAAGTTCAGGTATCTCATGAAGTCGATTTTATGACCGCCTCCAGCTACGGTAGCGGCATGTCCACCACCCGTGATGTGAAAATCCTCAAAGATCTGGATGAAGATATCCGCGGCAAGGATGTGCTGATTGTTGAAGATATCATCGACTCGGGTAATACACTGTCGAAAGTGCGTGAAATCTTAAGCCTGCGCGAACCGAAATCGTTGGCGATTTGTACGCTGCTGGATAAACCGTCTCGCCGTGAAGTGAACGTACCGGTAGAATTTATCGGTTTCTCTATTCCGGATGAGTTTGTGGTTGGCTACGGCATCGATTACGCACAGCGTTACCGTCATCTGCCGTATATCGGCAAAGTGGTGCTGCTGGACGAGTAAGTGCGGATGTGCCGGATGTGTTGCATCCGGCATGGCGAATTTATTTGTGGTTGATGTGCTTTAGCTTGAGGTTGGAAATCCCGTGGCGATAACGTTGCTCCAGGGTTTCGCGGTTGGTGGCTGTAACATCCAGATCGCGCAGCAAGCCGTCGTGAATGCCGTAAGCCCAGCCGTGGATGGTCACTTTCTGCCCGCGTTTCCATGCTGACTGCATAATGGTGGAGTGGCCCAGGTTATATACCTGTTCCATTACGTTCAGTTCGCACAGGGTATCCAGACGGCGCTCTGGCGGCATTTCGCCAAGCAATGAGCTATGTTTGAACCAGATATCGCGGATGTGCAGCAGCCAGTTGTTGATCAGCCCCAGTTCCGGGTTTTCAACCGCGGCTTGCACACCACCGCAACCATAGTGGCCACAGATAATAATGTGTTCAACTTCGAGAACATCCACTGCATACTGCACCACGGAGAGGCAGTTGAGATCGGTGTGAATGACCAGGTTGGCAACATTACGGTGAACAAAGAGTTCGCCCGGCTCAAGACCGGTTAAACGTTCTGCAGGAACGCGACTGTCGGAACATCCAATCCATAGAAAGCGCGGTTTTTGCGCTTGTGCCAGTTTCTCAAAAAACCCGGGATCCTCTTCCACCAGCATTTTTGACCATAGTGCATTATTGCTGATGAGTGTATCTATGTCTTTCATGGAGGTTAACGACCTGTAACCAAATAATTACGTTTGGCTAATATAGGGCAACTCCGGGACGATTTAAACCACAGATAAAGTGTAAGAACGTAAGGTAAGTAAAAATTTATGACCATTGCACTGGAACTTCAACAGCTTAAAAAAACCTATCCAGGCGGCGTTCAGGCGCTTCGTGGAATAGATTTACAGGTCGAAGCCGGCGATTTTTATGCGCTTCTGGGGCCGAACGGAGCCGGGAAATCGACCACCATCGGTATTATTAGCTCGCTGGTGAATAAAACCTCCGGGCGGGTCAGCGTATTTGGCTACGATCTTGAAAAAGATGTCGTGAACGCCAAACGCCAGTTAGGACTGGTACCGCAGGAATTTAACTTCAACCCGTTTGAAACCGTGCAGCAAATTGTGGTGAATCAGGCGGGGTACTACGGTGTAGAGCGCAAAGAAGCGTATATCCGCAGCGAAAAGTATCTTAAGCAGCTTGATTTGTGGGGAAAACGCAACGAACGTGCGCGTATGTTATCTGGTGGGATGAAACGCCGTTTAATGATCGCCCGTGCGTTAATGCATGAACCTAAACTGCTGATTCTGGATGAACCAACGGCAGGCGTGGATATCGAACTTCGCCGCTCAATGTGGGGATTTTTGAAGGATTTAAACGACAAAGGCACCACGATCATTCTCACCACGCACTACCTGGAAGAAGCAGAAATGCTGTGTCGCAATATCGGCATTATTCAGCATGGTGAACTGGTGGAGAACACTTCGATGAAGGCGCTATTGGCGAAGCTGAAATCGGAAACCTTTATTCTCGACCTTGCGCCGAAAAGTCCATTACCGAAGCTCGATGGCTACCAGTATCGGCTGGTGGATACCGCTACGCTTGAAGTTGAAGTGTTGCGCGAGCAGGGGATTAACAGCGTATTCACGCAGCTAAGTGAGCAGGGCGTGCAGGTATTAAGTATGCGTAACAAAGCCAACCGTCTGGAAGAGTTGTTTGTTTCACTGGTTAATGAAAAACAAGGAGATCGCGCATGATGCATCTTTACTGGGTGGCGCTAAAAAGCATCTGGGCGAAAGAGATCCATCGCTTTATGCGTATCTGGATACAAACGCTGGTGCCGCCGGTCATCACCATGACCCTTTATTTTATTATCTTTGGTAACCTGATTGGTACGCGCATTGGCGATATGCATGGCTTTAGTTATATGCAGTTTATCGTGCCGGGGCTGATCATGATGTCGGTGATCACCAATGCCTACGCTAACGTTGCATCATCATTTTTTGGTGCCAAGTTCCAGCGTAATATTGAAGAATTGCTGGTAGCGCCGGTGCCAACACACGTCATCATTGCCGGATATGTCGGCGGTGGCGTGGCGCGCGGACTGCTTGTTGGCATGCTGGTGACGGCTATTTCGCTATTCTTTGTGCCGTTTCAGGTGCATTCGTGGGTATTTGTTGCTTTAACGCTGGTGCTCACGGCGGTGTTGTTCTCTCTTGCCGGACTGCTGAACGGCGTGTTTGCCAAAACGTTTGATGACATCAGCCTGGTGCCGACCTTTGTGTTAACGCCACTCACTTATTTGGGCGGGGTATTTTACTCCCTGACTTTACTGCCGCCGTTCTGGCAGGGGCTGTCGCACCTGAACCCGATAGTCTATATGATCAGTGGTTTCCGCTACGGCTTCCTCGGCATTAATGATGTGCCGCTGGTCACTACCTTTGGTGTACTGGTTGTCTTTATTATTGCGTTTTATCTGATCTGCTGGTCGCTGATTCAGCGCGGACGCGGCTTGCGTAGCTAAGTTGATCTCCTCTCCTCCGGATGCGGGGGAGGGGAGTTTTGACGGTTATCACCCTTTATCAACAATGGTCAGGGTAGACTGATTTTCGGCTAAGGAGGAAAGCGATGTTAGGTTGGGTCATTACCTGTCACGACGATCGGGCGCAAGAGATACTGGATGCGCTGGAAAAAAAATATGGCGCACTTATCCAGTGCCGGGCAGTGAATTTTTGGCGTGGTCTTAGTGCCAATATGCTTAGCCGAATGTTATGTGATGCCCTGCATGGGACGGATTCCGGCGATGGCGTGATCTTTTTCACGGATATCGCGGGCGCAGCGCCTTATCGCGTTGCGTCTTTATTAAGCCACAAACATTCCTGTTGCGAAGTGATTTCTGGTATCACGCTACCGTTAATTGAACAGATGATTGCTTGTCGTGAAACAATGTCGAGTGCAGAGTTCCGCAATCGCATTGTCGAACTGGGGGCTCCTGAAGTCAGTAGTCTCTGGCATCAGCAACAAAAAAATCCCCCCTTTGTGCTAAAGCACAATTGGTTCGAGTATTAAATCGCATTCCGATTTTGCTACACTAACGGCGTTGTTTCTCGCCTGGTTGTTTCCTCATGATTAAACAGTTTATTTTTCTACTGCTGCTGGTTTCATCTGGTGTCGGCGCAGCGCTTCCCATGCGTTATATGCAAACCACTCAGGATGCGGCTATCTGGGGTAAAATTGGCGACAAAACGGTAACTGTTGGTAACATTCGCGCCGGGCAGATTATTTCGGTCATGCCAACCGCAGCCGATTATTATGAATTCAACTTTGGTTTTGGTACGGGATATATTGATAAAGGTCATCTGGAACCGGTACAAGGGCGGCAAAAAGTTGAAGATGGCCTGGGGGATTTACATAAGCCACTGAGTAACCAAAATCTTATTACATGGAAAGATACTCCGATATACAACGCGCCTGATGCTGGCAGCGCACCATTTGGTGTGCTGGCCGATAATTTGCGTTATCCCATTATTAATAAATTGAAAGATCGCCTGAATCAAACCTGGTATCAAATTCGTATTGGCGAACGTCTGGCCTATATCAGTGCGTTAGATGCGCAGCAGGATAATGGTATTCCTGTATTGACCTACCATCATATTTTACGCGATGAAGAGAATACCCGTTTTCGCCATACTTCGACCACAACGTCGGTACGTGCATTCAATAACCAGATGACCTGGTTGCGCGACAGGGGATATACCACGTTAACCTTGTATCAACTGGAAGGATATTTGCATAATTCGATAAATCTTCCAGCTCGCGCGGTTGTGCTGACTTTTGATGATGGCTTAAAATCGGTAAGTCGCTATGCGTATCCTGTTCTGAAACAATATGGTATGAAGGCGACGGCATTTATTATTACCTCGCGTATTAAACGTCACCCACAAAAATGGAATCCGCAATCATTACAGTTTATGAGTATTTCTGAACTACGTGATGTCAGCGATGTTTTTGATTTCCAGTCACATACCCATTTTTTACATCGGGTTGATGGTTATCGACGACCAATATTACTCAGCCGTAGTGAGCACAATATTCTGTTTGATTTCGAACGCTCACGCCGGGCGCTGACGCAATTTAATCCGCATGTATTGTATCTTTCTTACCCGTTTGGCGGATTTAATGATAAAGCGGTTAAAGCGGCAAATGAAGCCGGGTTTCATCTGGCGGTGACCACCATGAAAGGTAAAGTTAAACCGGGGGATAATCCGTTGTTGTTAAAACGGCTTTATATCTTAAGAACGGATTCGCTGGAGACAATGTCGCGGCTGGTGAGTAACCAGCCGCAGGGGTAATACTCAGGCAACCTGTACCGGAATGGCTTTTGCGGTACGTTTCATTTCGTTGTCGCCTTCAAAGTAGGCGACGTTTGGCCGCCAGGTACGGGCTTCTTCATCCGGCATGGTGACGAAGCTGGCGATGATCACAATATCACCGACGCTGGCGCAGTGGGCCGCCGCACCGTTGACAGAAATAATTCTCGAACCGCGTTCTGCCGCGATAGCGTAGGTGGAGAAACGCTTGCCGTTGGTGACATTCCAGATATCGATGGCTTCGTTTTCGAGAATACCTGCTGCGTCAAGAAAATCCTGGTCAATGGCGCAAGAACCTTCATAGTGCAGGTCCGCATGAGTCACTTTCACGCGGTGGAGTTTGCCCTGCAGCATCGTGCGAATCATAACTTCTACCTTTCTACCCTGTCGTTAACGAAGCAGGCGATGCCTGCCTTGAGAAAATTCTCACGCAGTATTGCCCGATTTTTGTTTAGTGTCTACTCATCTGAGGCCATTTACAGCGGGAGTTTGCGTGCCGCGCCGAAGCCCGCTATGCAACTCCTGTAACCGATTGAAATTTCTCTGAACGCTGCTCGGTAAACAATAAAGAGACGGCTGACGACGGTATACATTGACTGGATACTGCCTTCACGCAAGCCAACATGGAAGACAGGGAAGATGGACGCACCAAGTACCACTCCGCATGACGCGGTTTTTAAACAATTTTTAATGCATGCGGAAACGGCCCGCGATTTCCTGGAGATACATTTGCCAGCGGAATTACGCGAGCTGTGTGATCTCGACACGCTGCATCTTGAGTCGGGGAGTTTTATCGAAGAAAGCCTGAAAGGGCATAGCACTGACGTACTCTATTCTGTGCAAATGCTGGGTAATCCCGGCTATCTGCATGTTGTGATTGAACATCAAAGCAAGCCGGACAAAAAAATGGCCTTTCGCATGATGCGCTACTCTATTGCCGCCATGCACCGACATCTGGAAGCGGACCACGATAAGCTGCCGCTGGTGGTGCCGATTCTGTTTTATCAGGGCGAGGCCACGCCTTACCCACTCTCGATGTGCTGGTTTGATATGTTTTACTCACCGGAGCTGGCGCGACGTGTCTATAACAACCCTTTCCCGCTGGTGGATATCACCATCACGCCAGATGATGAAATCATGAAACATCGGCGGATTGCGATTCTCGAACTGCTGCAAAAACATATTCGCCAGCGCGACTTAATGTTATTGCTGGAGCAACTGGTCACGCTGATTGACGAAGGGTACACTAGCGGAAGTCAGTTAGTTGCCATGCAAAACTATATGCTGCAACGCGGTCATACTGAACAAGCGGATTTGTTTTACGGTGTGGTGAGAGACAGGGAAACGGGAGGGGAGTCTATGATGACGCTGGCGCAGTGGTTTGAAGAGAAGGGTATTGAGAAGGGTATTGAGAGGGGAATTGAGAAGGGGATTCAGCAGGGAAGACAGGAGGAAAGGCAAGAATTCGCCCAGCGTTTTCTGAGTAAAGGGATGTCTCGGGAAGACGTTGCAGAGATGACGAATTTATCTCTTGCTGAGCTTGATAAGCTAATTAACTAAGTTGCCGGCATTATCAGTTATAGCCAGATAATGATTATTATTAACTGACCAGATAATTAAGGGAACCTATGGACATAAAGACACGGAGAGAAACCAGGCAGACGTTGGCGCAGTGGTTTGAAGAGAAGGGATTTCAGAAGGGATATAAAGAGGGACTCCAGAAGGTAAGACAGGAATTCGCCCAGCGTATTCTGAGTAAAGGAATGCTTCGTGAGGATGTTGCAGAGTTGGCAAATTTACCACTTACAGAGATTGATAAGCTAATTAACCTTAACTAAGTTACCTGTGTTATGACAGATGACGTGGCAATTAATAATTGGCGCTATCAGCCGTAGCGCCAGTTAAGTATTACGCCAGTTCGACCATTTTATTGTCGATCAGGCGAGCATCGCCAAGCCAGGCGGCAATCAGAATCACTGCCCGTTTGCTTTTTTCAGTGACTTCCAGCAACGTGTCGGCATCGCGAATCTGAATATCATCGGCGCGGAAGCCTTTTTCATTCAACTCTTGCCCAGCAATGGCGATAATTTCATCGAGATCCCGCTCTCCAGCCTGCAATTTGTCAGCAATCGAACTTAAAACTTTGTACAGACCTGGTGCAATTTTGCGTTGTTCTGCCGTCAGATAACCGTTACGGGAGCTGAGCGCAAGGCCGTCTTTCGCGCGCATAATCGGCACGCCGACAATCTCAATATCAAAGCCCATATCAGCGACCATTTTGCGGATCAGCGCCAGTTGCTGAAAATCCTTTTCTCCGAAGCAGGCGATGTCTGGCTGGACCAGGTTGAACAGCTTGCTGACGATGGTCGACACGCCACGGAAATGTCCCGGGCGGCTGGCGCCTTCCAGCATAGTGGAAAGGCCGGGAACATCAACATAGGTGTGGGTTTCTGTACCGTTCGGGTAGATCTCTTTTACCGATGGCGCAAAGACCAAATCCACTTTACGCTTGTTTAACTTCTCGCAATCTTCCTGCAAGGTGCGCGGGTAGCGCGCCAGATCTTCCGGGCGGTCGAACTGCATTGGGTTAACGAAAATGCTAACCACCACCACATCGGCGCGGGCTTTGGCTTCGTCGACCAGTTTCATATGGCCATCATGCAGGTTACCCATAGTGGGCACCAGTGCCACGCGCTTGCCTTCCATACGCAGGCGGCGAATTTGCTGACGCAGCAGCGGCAGGGTTTCGATAATTAACACAACGTCACTCCTTAATGGAAACTGTGTTCTTCGCCCGGATAGACGCCGGACTCCACTTCAGCCATATACTGCCGCACCGCAGCACGGATGTCGCCCGTTTCAGCGAGGAAATTTTTGGCGAATTTAGGAATGTGACCACCGGTAATGCCGAATGCATCGTGCATCACGAGGATCTGTCCGTCAGTGACGTTACCCGCACCAATGCCAATGACGGGGATCGCCAGTGCCTCGGTAATGCGTTTTGCCAGCTCAACGGGTACACACTCCAGTACCAGCAATTGTGCACCTGCGGCTTCTAGTGCTAACGCATCGCTGAGTAATTGGTCGCCAGCCTCATCACCACGCCCCTGCACTTTGTAGCCACCAAAAATATTCACGGACTGTGGCGTTAAGCCTAAGTGACCACATACCGGCACGGCACGTTCTGTCAGCATTTGTACCGTTTCTACCAGCCATGCACCGCCTTCAATTTTGACCATATTGGCTCCGGCACGCATTACCCTGGCAGCGTTTTCAAATGCCTGTTCCGGCGTGGCATAAGCCATAAAGGGGAGATCGGCCAAAAGCAGGCAGTTTGGCGCACCGCGACGCACGGCGGCGGTGTGATAGGCGATATCTTCAACTGTTACGGGAAGGGTGGAATCATGTCCCTGAACGGTCATACCTAGCGAGTCACCTACCAGCATCACGTTAAGGCCTTCGTCAGCAAACAATTTGGCGAAGCTGTAGTCGTAAGCGGTAATGGTCGCGAAGCGTTTTTTTTCCTGCTTGTATTTTTGAAGCTGCGAAATAGTCGTCGGTTTCATAACGTATCCTGATGGCTAAAGTGCAATTATTGGCATTCTAGCAGCCATATCGGGTGGGGCAATCATTTCGGTACGCTCATATCATCAGTTAACTGATGATATGAGCTGAGACTGATGACGAACGCAAAATTGCCTGATGCGCTACGCTTATCAGGCTTACATGGCGTATCACAATTTATTGAATTTTTTCACAATTTTATAGGCTGGATAAAGCGTTCGCGTCGCATCCGGCATGTAACAACGAACACTTTTCCAGCAATCTGATCTGTCTATCAAGGATAAGTTATCTGGAATCTGCTGGTGGCCTCGAAAGCGCCTCCCTTGATAGTCGCATTACCGTCTTGTTGCAATGTTGCCTGAAACTCAAGCACCTGCGTTGTTCCCTGGCCTTTGCCTGGGTAGATGCCACCTGAAGTATCAATTTCATCTTCATATGCTTTATACACAGAGGTTCCCACGTTAGGTTCGAGAACCATTTTTTCACTCACACGGTTTTTTAACCCTTCGATCAGAACACCGACGCCTTCTGCGGCATTGGAACCAGTCAACGTATTAGTGATTAATTTTTTGTTTTGCACCCCAATGTTTCCAGAGGACATTTTGGTTTCAATATTTTGCACACGAATACAGTTTTGTAGGGATATTTGAAAAGGTACTGGAGTTGCACCATTTTTGATCTGACCGGTTGTATAGCTGCCAAGTTCAACAGTCGTTCCATTGACTGTTTTTCCTGTAATCACTGAGGAAAAACAGGTCGGAAGTGATAAGGTCACATTCGCTAAATTGAAGTTAAAATAGATACTCCCACTGTACCCTTGAACCGTTCCCCCCGCATTCTCGGCCTTAAAACTGTAAAGGTAATCGCTGCTGCTGAGTAATGTTATTTTTTGGCCTGCTGTAGGGGCGAATGTCGTACCTGAATAAAATTCAACAGTAAAGTCTTGAACAACGCCACCTATTCTAAAAAATTTTGGAGTAAAACGGCCATTCAGTCGCTCACAGGCTCGTTGCAGATCGGCATCATGGAATCTAAAGTGGAAAGTTTGTGTTGGTGCATCCCCGATAAATATATCCGGAACGTCAGCGGTTGTATTATAAGCTGTCCATATAGTTGATATTTTTAATGTATAATACAGTCCTGTAACGGATGTTTTGAATAATTTATGTCCCCCGTAAACGAGCCCTGAATCAACCATTTTATTTCTGACAGTGATAGGGCCGCCAGTAGCACTGGAATGTGCTGTACAATATACACTGCCACTGTCATGGGTATCCTGATTAGGCCAGCGTAATTGTACCCCTGTCGGGCCGAGTTGAGTTGGGCGGTAAAATACCAGGTTATTACTGCTCCCGGAATACTGGAAATTTGCGCGGCCATTTCTTTCCGGCGGTACACCATCAGGCCCCGCACCAACAATAAAATCGACGGTTGCGTTACAGACACAATTAACAAATAGAAGAATGGTAAAAATAACAAATTGTAGAGTAGTTTTCATACGCACTCCATTGCAAACACTCATTGCATGAGTATTTGATATTTAGTGATAGTAAGATTTAATCAGCATAATGCTGGTTCCCTTTTGCGTAGCTAACATCATTTATTAATATAATAGAAATGATATAGAGTTATGATTTTTTAATTTATCAGTGTAGTTTTGTGGCACAAACCGCTTACTGCCAGGCGCAGTGCGCGCCTGGCAGTCAGTAATATCAGGGATAAGTCATGGAGAATGTGCCCGTGGCTTCAAATGCGCCTGCGGTGATCACCGGGGTGGGTTGATCCTGCACGAAATCGGGAACCAGTTGCGCTTCAAAATCCAGGATATGTTCGACCCCAGGGTGCGTCACATCAATGGCATTAACGTCAATCCAACCGTCGGGGTTAGTCGCCGACTCATATTCTGTATAAACGGAATATGGATTATTAGGATAAAGCTGTTCCGCTTTACCGGTCGCGGCATCGTTCAGGCCGGTAATTTTTACCCCAATTCCTCCGGCGGCATTGTTTGTCTGTTGGTTACCCAATAGCCTGACGCTGTTTCCGGTTTTTGTGGTGGACAGTTTCGTTATTATGCTTCCAATCCCCACACAGTCTTTTAATGCTATCTGGAACTGGCGTTTGGAATTACTGGTTCCGTTACTAATATCCGTGGTTAAAACATTGCCAAAATCGACGGTGTTGCCTTTAACATTTGTACCTGCAACGGCATCGGCATAACAGGTTGGGGCCGTAATCATCAGACCAGGGTTTCTAAACTCAACCACTAAATAATACCCTTGCCCATGGGTGCTGCTTCTGATGCTAAAACCGGGGGAATTTGTTGAAGCGAAACCACGGGTATCAAGGGTAGCGTTCCTGTCAATCTCCGCCTTAAATGAATCGTAGTTACCGGAAGCGCCGCCATTATATGTAGCGGGCTGATAGTCGCTGTCGAGGTAATAGGTGGTTCTCACCTGGAAAGTGAGTTGTTGATAGCCTGTACATTGTGATGGGTCGACAACATGGCCCGAGAATTCATCTTTATGGGTTCCATCAGCAAGAAGGCTGTGTTCCGCTCCTATGCCAAATGTAATGCCAGGGCTACTGAAATTAAGGATTTCGACCGACACATAGACGCCTTGTATCGTTGTCTTAAATAAGGGTTTGCCACCATACTGTTTGCCTGAGTTAATCAGGTTATGGTAAATCTCCGAAGCAGATTGATCTCCGCTGGACGCGTCGCCAAAATAACAGTAAATCATATTGGATGTGGAGTTCGATATCATGTATACGCCTAACGGCTTAATCAATCCTGGTGCAGGCTGCCCTCCGGCAGAAGCGGGTTGTGTTCCATTAGGGAAAATATTGATTATAACATCACCATCATCATTTGGTTCGCCGTAGCTAATACGTGTTCCCGCCCATGTTGAAAATACAGTGCCTGTGCTGATCAATAATACCAGGCTAATTACTGTTTTACTCAGTTTGTTAATGATCATCTGAATCCGCTCTTTATTTTTCATTCCATTGAATTAATCGTACCAGGTATCTACAAGTACACTGGTTGCCACTTTTCCGGCAGTGACAGAGGCAATATCATCAACTTTTTGCATTCGGGTATAAAAAGCCCAGGTCGAGTTATTCAGACTCTGTGCATTAACCGTATATATAGACCGTGAAATACCTGCAGGAGACCAGACGTTAAACATATTGCTGCGATCGTGCGTTGAAAAAATCACCACGCCAACATTTTTGGCGCCATTGACTTCCTCATTCGGAAAAACTTGTTGCGAGCCTGCTGCAAAAGCGCCGTTTTTAGGTTTGAAATCCAGATGCAAATTTGTGGTCCCTGTAGGGGCACTCCCGGAACAGTTATACAAATGGATAAAGAATTCCTGACCCCCTGAAAAATATTGCTCCGCCGTAATGCCGCTGGCGAAATAACCCAGGCTCACCGTACCTAAATCGACCGTCCCGCTGTTGCTAACGGATACCGTGCAGGTGGTGCTCAGCACTTTTGCGTTAAAGTCGACACTCACATCAGCCAATGTACTGGCGCTAAATAGCGCAGCACCAATGATAAGAGTGGTAGATAAACCGTGCTTTTTCATAACGTCCCTTTTACACAGGCTGCGCTGTAAATCACTTATAGGTAATATCAAATACTGCCTGGCTGGAAAACTCACCGGCAGTGACGTCCGCGTCAGCCTTACCGCTATCGCGGATTAGCCGTGCGCTGAGCGGCACGGTCACGCTTTTGCCGACTATCGTGACCGGGAACGCGTTGGCGGATTTACACTTCAGTTGTGTGCCGCTTTTAGGGGTTGCTGACCCCCAGACTTCAACGGCGACTGCTGCTGCTTTCGGGGTTGCAACGGAGGAGTTGGCAAATGCTTCTCCTGCGCCTGCTGCACCATCACAGGTTGAACCACTGGCCGGTTTCAATGTCAACTCAGCGCTGGGCGTTGCTGCGCAGTTGCTGAGTATCAGATTGAATGATTTTGCTTTGTTTCCGCTGATCACTTCCGGGATGAAAACATCCTGAAAATCAATGTCGGTAACTGTCTTTGAGTTTTCCTGTAGTTCGGCGCTACAGGTTCCCGCTGTGACTTTTGTCACGACGGTAAGATCCAGGGAATCCGTGGTGGCATTGGCGGTATTCATCCCAATGCTGAAGCATGCCATGGCGCTGACGATGTAGCAGGCTAAAGTTGTTTTTTTCATTGTGCTACCCCGTTATTCATAGGTGAAGTTAAACGTGACTTTGGCGCTGAAATCACCGATTGTGCCCTTATCAGCCTGGGTTTCTCGCATTACGGCAGCCAGTTTTAATCCGCCGCTGATTTCAGCAGTTGTCCACGTGATGTTTTCATCGTTCTGAACTTTAAAAAATGTGTCAGTTGACGTACTGGCCCGACGGAAACCGACACCGATACTGCCCGTTAACCCTGGCCCACCAGCGAGAGGGATCGCCAGGTTCATCCCCGCGACACCGGTTTTTTTCTCTGCCGTGATGGTAGAAATGATTTTGCTCGGGCTCCCCGTACAGTTTTCCGTTTTTAAGGTAAATTCACCTACCGTTTCGGGGCTTTTCGCGCGTAACTGGTCGAGCCTGATATCAGGAATGACCAGCTTATAGGCGTCAGTACCTGTTTTAGACGTACCGGTTCCTTCCAGTTTGATATCACAGGTCGGCTGTATAATATCGGCCCTGAATTTAACGTCGACATCAACGGCCAGTGCCGAGGCTGAGAGCGTCAGCACGGCGAGTGCCAGAGGAATATTTTTCCGTGTCATAGGTTATCCATATCTCGCGGATTTTAGTGAGTTGCAGATACCGTACAGAGTACGTTATCCAGTGACAGGGTCTGGTTGCCGCGCTGGTCAGCAGCGGATGCCGGAACCTGATAGCGCGCGATGCAGTGCTGCGAAACGTTGTCCTTATCGGACCAGTTCACCTGCAACACGCCCTTATCTTCGATACCACGCACAAAGGCCTGGTTGTTCTGGCCGATATAGCCCAGAGATTGCCCTTGCTCATTGGTGATATTGGCGGTAAATGGCAGAGGTTCGCCATCGCTACGACGCATCGTGATCATCGCTGAGCGGCCCTGATCGGTTTCGAAACTGGTCATGGTAATGGCCCCGTAGCGCGGAACCGTTTGTGAACTGGTGCTCTTAAGCTCTACGTCGTTTTCCAGCTCCTGAATATCGAGCGTGATGTTGTTTTCACGGTACGGAGAGGCGGACGTGGCGACGCCATAACCCCAGCGGTCAATGGTGTTACTGCTGTAGTTGATTCGTGCGCCATGCGCTCCTGGGGCTTTCACCAGGACAAGCGTATCGGTATCGCTAAAGCTGTGATTGGTATACGTCAGCCCGCCACCGTGCAGGACAAAGCCGCCATCGGTGCTGAGAGAGAGCTGACGGCTGTGGTCAGTGTCAGCCGATGCTGAGCCAGACCATGTACCCCATTGCGATTCATAGCTGAGATAACCGCCAATATCTGCCAGATTGGAACTCTGCTTATTGGTGGAGTAATTGGTATTCACGCTGTAGTTATATTTTCCATCGCCGCTGCTGCCGTTGGCGCTGGCGCTCAAACGATGGCTGCCGTTAAAGTCAGTGCTCATACGGCTGTCGAGATACTGGAAGCCGCTGTCGCGATGTTTACCGCCCAGTAATTTTTCCAGCGGAATGCTGAAACTCAGATAGAAACTGTCATCCTGATCGCCGTCTTCATTCCAGGTGCGTTGTACTGTGGCACTCCAGGTTCCCCAACTTGTCCCTTTGCTGTAGCCCATGGAGTACGTGCTCTGGCTATGGCTTCCGCTCCAGTAATCCGTCCAACTACCATTAAGATAAAACGAGCCGTAATCGACCTCCTCGAACATCAGCGGCTGGTTGAGACTGATAGTGAACTGATTGCGGGTACGCTGATAATTCCCCATTGTGCGTTGCTCGTCTGGCGAGCTGTGTCTGGCATCATCCTGTAACGTCAGGGCATCGTTCAGCCCCAGGTAATTACTGGTGGAATAGCGATAGGCGGCCAGGTTTAGTGAGGTATTGGTGGCACTGAACATTTTGTTCCACGAAATACGATAGCTTTGCCCGGTGTAGGTTTGATCGTTGTAGATATTCGCCTTCGACTGAGTGACGTCCAGCGATACTGCGCCGATGCTGGTGTTTACGCCCAGCCCCAGCAGCACGGCCATAAAGTCAGCATCGGTGAACTGGATACCCGTATAGCCGGTGAAGGTGTTGTTGATACCGTAGTAGAATGACCCTTGCAGCAAGTTATAGTCTTCGCGCAAATCGTCGCGAACGATTTGCCCGCCGCTGAGATCCCAACGCCCGACGCCCGGACGCAGCATCTGCATAACCGAGGAGAACGGTTGTGAGAATGTCCGCCGTGAACCGTCGGCTTCTTCAATGGTGACCACCAGATCATTGCCGTAGCCAGAAGGCATAATGTCATCAATGGCGAATTCGCCAGGCGGTACGGTTCCTTCGTAAATTTTATAGCCGCCCTGGGTGATGGTGACTTTGGCGTTACTGTTTGCCACGCCGCGGATCACCGGGGCAAAACTGGTCATGGAAGGCGGTAACATGCGGTCGTCGCTGTACAAGCGTGCGCCTTTAATGCCGACAGAATCGAAGGTTTCCCCGGTGGTGTAGGTCTCCCCGACCACAAGTTGAGAACGAATAAATGGCAGCTCGCGCTGCATATAGCTGTTCTGGATATCAAAATTACCGCCAACATCCTGCTGCCAGCTATAGTTACCGTTGCTTCTGAAATGCCAGTTCCCGAGGTTAAGCCCTGCGTTGAGTGCAGTATAGAACGACTGAGTTTCATCACCCCGGCGCGTGTTGCGCCAGCCGTTCATACGGTAGGACAACATGGCGGCACTGATGCCGTCTTCCCATAATGACGGGTCGATATATCCCTGATAATTACTGAGGATCCAGATCTGCGGAACCGTGATATCCAACTTCTGATCGTTAGTATCGAAATAGACTTCTGACTGTGGGATCGCCCGCGCCAGATCGAGACAATCATCAGCTTCCGCTTCGCCTTTGCGTAATACAGCCTCTCCGTCTTTGAGATCCGGCTGTTTAATATGCAACTGATTGAGCATTTTACGAGAAATACAGGCGTCGGCACTTTTCTTGCCGGTATCAATAAGTTCTACGGTCATGCTCGTTGCGGCACTTTCATTGACGTAGACTTTTACGTCATAGCTGCCGGGCATAGCAGGGTTACCGTCGGAATAACGCGACAGGTCAATCCCCTGGGCAGAACTCCCCATCAGGAAGCTGGGATCGTATTCAATACTTTCTGCCGCATTGGCAGCATGGCCATAAATGCAGGCAAAAATAACGGCAATCCGTGTCAGTTTACAATGAGTCATCTGTTTTTTCTTATGCTCGACGTTGTAATCATTCAGTCAATAATTAATTCAAGATATTTACCCTGGCGATAATGTAATTCGTGAGATTACATATTTGCTTCGCCTTTTATTTCACTGCCGTAATCACTAATAGCTGAATAGTGTAATTTAGCGCCGCCAGGGGAGGTATTCAGACCCTGTACTGTAAATTCGGCATCGCTTTTTGGCGCAACCATTGTGGCGTCTACGATATATTTTTTATTTCCCGACTGCACTTCGACAGACGAGAAGGAAACATAATAAGGCGTTGGGTTCGTTACTTTTATTTTATTTCCATTCCAGCGCCAGGTTAATTGCTCTGGCGCTTTGAAATGCTCACCGGCTAATCCATCAGGGCGATAGAACAGTTTGATACGGGTACGGAAAGCCAGTTGCAGGACATTTTTATTTTCAGCTTCTTTTGCCTGCATTTTGGGTGGAACTTCCAGCACGTTAAACCAGTACACACTTTCCCTGTCTTTCGGTAATGCCTGCGTACCGGTATAGGTGATGGTAACGGTTTGGCCTTTTTTCGGGTCTATGCGTGAGACCGGTGGGGTCGCGTTAAACGGGACTTTGATCAAAGCCGGGTCTACATTGTCATCACCGGTATCAAGCCAGGACTGCACCAGCAATGGGCGAGAGCCTTTATTTTCCAGGCGAGCAGTGATCTTTTTGTCGCTTTCTTTATAGATGATGCGCGTACCGTTGATAACGATATCGGCCTGGGTTATGGGGCTGAATGCCGTAAGCGTTGCACCGACAACGATAGCAGCGATAGTCTTGTTATAATTCAACATGTTATCTCTCCCTGAAACATCTCTAAATCCTGAAACAGGGGATGTAACACATCCCCTTGTGATTTTTACAACGGTAACGCTATTACTGATAAGTCAGGGTATAGGTTGCGTTGGTTTTCACCGGGCCGCTGGTGACGGTTGCGGTTGAAGAAGATTTCACATAGGACGCCATATAGCTGAAGGTGGCGATATGGCTGGTTGAATCGATAGGAGAAGAAATTTTGCTTGAAGGATCGTTTACTTTAACCAGTGCCGGGGTGGTGGCGGAGACATCGTGAAGTGCGATGTTGACACCTTTAGCCGGGCCGCTGATGGAGTTGTCGTTTTCCAGAGTACCCTGGGTGGAGCTGTGGAAAGTAGAGGTAAAGCTCATTGTTGCCGTTTTATTTGCGGCTGCATTGGAGCAGTTTACTGAGATGCTGATTGCTGCCGGGTATGCACCCAGCGCTTTGTCATTCAGCGCTGTAATATCACTTGGTTTCGCGGTTTTCAGGGTGATGTTAACATCGTTGCTGCCACCGTTAACGGTTGCCGGGCAGGTTTCATCAGAAACCAGACCGTTGATATTGATTTCACCACCATCCACAGCCATTGCATTACCAGCAGAAAAACAGGACGCTGCCAGAACAACCGCCAGAAGCTTCTTGTTCATTATAATTCTCCATAAAATATTAAATGAGTTAAAAAATGATACGTAAAGTTAATTACGGGATGGGCAATATAATAGGAGTGTGTTTTTTTGTAAAATATTGTTTTTATATTAATGGGTTATTTGTATTTCTATATTAAATATTATTTTTATAATGAATATTATGTGTGGGTTTTTATTTCTGTGATGAATTGTTTGGCGGCAAATATGGCAGGGTAAGTGGATGAAAGATATATATATTCTTTCTATTTCATTTAAATGGCTCTAAATCGTTTTAAAAGTCAATATTTATCATTGTTAGAATAAATTAAATTACATTTAAGATAAAATTATGTGTAATTGGTTAAAGTTTGATGTCAAAGCGAACGGGGGAAATAATATTAAATTAGAGGATGTTTTAATTATTTTTTTGTGCGTATTTTTTGTATTACGCGAAAGCGGGGCTAATTAATACAGGAGAACACGTATTACCAAAGAGAAGGGCGCGGAAATTGTGCATCAGTCAGTAACCGGGCAAGCGTGTGGTTATCCGGGAATACGAGACCTGGCGCAATCTCAAACAGCGGCCAGAGCATAAAACCACGATTCTTCATATCATAGTGCGGAACAGTGAGGCGTTCAGTGTTAATCACCGCATCACCAAACAGCATGATGTCGAGATCTAACGTGCGCGGCCCCCAGCGTTCGGCCTTACGAACGCGGCCTTGCTGCAATTCAATACGCTGTGTGTGATTGAGTAACTCTTCAGGTGCGAGAGTTGTTTCCAGCGCCACGGCGGCGTTTAAGTAATCCGGCTGATCTTGTGGCCCCAGCGGAGGGGTGCGGTAAAACGAAGAAACGGCAAGAATGCGGCTTTCAGGAATTTCACCGAGTGCTTTCACGGCAGCATTGACCTGCTCCAGCGGAGAGGCCAGATTGCTGCCTATGGCAATATATGCCACTGTCATGTGGTGCCCTCGCGACGCGGTGCGCGTTTGCGCGGACGACGAGTACGACGGCGCTGTGCTGGTTCTTCATCCAGCTCGGTGAGCATCCCTTTTTGATCTGGTGGCGCAGAAACCTGGAATTCACCCCACCATTTCGCCAGACGTTGCAGCTCAGCGTTGCGTTCCACTTCTGCACGCAGTGCCAGCAGGTCGTAAGCGGCGCGGAACTTCGGATGCTCCAGCAGTTTCCATGCACGTTTGCCCTGACGACGGGACATGCGCAACTGCAACTGCCAGATATCGCGAGTTAGCGTAGTCAGACGTTTCGGGATCGCCAGTGAACGGCAGGCTTCGTCCAGCACATCGTTCATCGCCAGCGCGAAAGCATCGTGATAGGTAAGGCCGCTCTCTTGCGCGATTTTTTGTGCCGTCTCCAGCAGTGGATACCAGAACATGGCGGCAAACAGGAACGCCGGGTTAACGCGCATATCATTATGGATACGCGTATCAGTATTTTTCAGTACCTGCTCAATCATCCGCTCCATTGGGCTGTCGCCATTTTCCGTGAAGTAACGGGTAATGGTCGGGAACAGCGGCTGGAACAGATGATATTCACACAGCAATTTATAGGTTTCGTAACCGTAGCCTGCTTGTAGAAGTTTGAGTGATTCTTCAAACAGGCGTGCCGGTGGGATATCGTTCAGCAGGGTAGCCAGGCGTGGGATCGGTTCTGCGGTTTCCGGGCTGATACGCATACCCAACTTGGCGGCAAAACGTACCGCGCGCAGCATACGTACCGGATCTTCACGGTAGCGCGTTTCCGGGTTACCAATCAGGCGAATCACGCCGTCTTTCAGATCTTTCATGCCGCCAACGTAATCACGGACGGTAAAATCCGCGACGCTGTAATACAGGCTGTTGATGGTGAAATCGCGGCGCTGGGCGTCTTCTTCGATGGAACCGAATATGTTGTCGCGCAGCAACATGCCGTTTTGCCCACGCTGGGAGGTCGTGCGGTCGCTGACGTTGCCTTCGTGGTGCCCACGGAAGGTTGCGACTTCGATAATTTCCGGACCAAACATCACGTGAGCAAGACGGAAACGGCGACCCACCAGACGGCAGTTACGGAATAGTTTGCGCACCTGCTCAGGCGTGGCGTTAGTGGTCACGTCGAAATCTTTCGGCTTTTTGCCAAGTAACAGGTCGCGCACGCCGCCGCCAACCAGCCAGGCTTCGTATCCCGCTTTATTGAGCCTGTACATTACCTTCAGGGCATTTTCACTGATATCTTTGCGGGAAATAGCATGCTGTTCACGCGGGATCACCGTCACCTGTGGACGGGCGACTGCCTGTTCAGCCTCGCTCTCCTCGCGGCTTAGCACCTTGCGGCAAAAATTAGCGACTCGGGTAAAAATAATACACCTCGGTAGTGTCAAACATCATTCAGGACAAAAAAATAGCGGCTAATCATAGCTCAGCATGACGCATTTGAGAATGTTGAATTTACAATTGCCGACTCAGGTACGGCGGTCAGCGTCCAGTTTTTGACGGCTGACTGAAGGATTTGCTCGACGCTGAAATCCTGCCAATGTGTTTCTGCCTGCTGACCAAGAAATTGAAGTGCCGCGATTAGTACCGGGCGCGGGTCGCCTTTTGGTAACGCAGGCGCATGATTCTGCTTGGAAAGTTTAGCGCCTTGTGCGTTAAGCGCCAGCGGCAAATGAATGTAATCTGGCGCTTGCCAGTCAAAAAGCTGGTACAGCGAGATTTGCCGCACTGTGGGTTCAATCAAATCTGCGCCACGGACAATTTCAGTCACGCCCTGAAAGTGATCATCAACCACCACAGCCAGGTTATAGGCAAACAAACCATCACGGCGATGAATAATAAAATCTTCCTGCGCCAGTTTTTCGTCGGCGTGGATAATGCCGCGCAGTTGGTCAGTGAACTGCATGACCGGATGCACCTGCCGAATACGTACAGCCGCGTTGTCCGGGCCATGATGCAATTCACGGCAATGACCGTCGTAGATACCGCCAATACTGTGAATACGTGCGCGCGTACAGGTGCAGTAATAACTTAGTCCTTGCTCACGTAACCAGGCGAGGGTTTCACGATAGGCGTCGTGACGTTGGGATTGCCAGAGAACATCGCCGTCCCAGTGCAGGCCGTAATGTTCCAGTTGGCGCAGGATAGTCTCTGCGGCACCGGGAACTTCACGGGGTGGGTCGATATCTTCAATGCGTACCAGCCAGCGACCTTGCCGGGCGTGTGCTTGCAGATAGCTGCCAAGCGCAGCGATCAGAGAACCAAAATGAAGCTCGCCGGAAGGTGAGGGGGCAAAGCGCCCAATATAGTGTGTGTCTGTCATCTCTTTGAACAAAAAATAAGGCGGGAGCATTTCCCGCCTGTGGTAAACGTGATGGAACAGCTTTAATTAGCCAGCCATCTGTTTTTCGCGAATTTCAGCCAGCGTTTTGCAGTCGATGCACAGATCGGCTGTTGGGCGCGCTTCCAGACGACGAATACCAATTTCAACACCGCAGGATTCGCAGTAGCCGAAATCTTCGTCTTCCACTTTTTTCAGCGTCTTCTCGATCTTTTTGATCAGCTTACGCTCGCGATCGCGGTTACGCAGTTCGAGGCTGAACTCTTCTTCCTGGGCGGCACGGTCTACCGGATCCGGGAAGTTGGCGGCTTCATCCTGCATATGTGTAACGGTGCGATCGACTTCATCCCTGAGTTGATTACGCCATGCTTCCAGAATACGACGGAAGTGCGCCAGCTGGGCTTCGTTCATATACTCTTCGCCCGGCTTCTCCTGATATGGCTCCACCCCAGCGATGGCGAGAATACTCAGGGACGATGTTTTACGGTTTTGCCCTTCTTGCATGTTGCTTCTCCTTAACACGCACTATCGATCCCCATGTTCGGGGGAAAAATGAGGCCGCTATAAATAGCAGATGCTTTTCCGGATAGCAATTATCTAAACGTAACACTTGACAACTGTGTGAGGAAAAGCGTATTTGCGCACGCGACCAGAATGTAAATTAACCAGTTACTTATTCAACTACAGAGTAACGGGCAGTGATTTTTTAAGAGCCATACCTTCAGCAGAAAGTTCCGCCTTATAAGCCAGAATTTCTACCCCCCTCTGTTGAGCCTCTGACAATAGTTGCGCGTATTTCTCATCGATGTGGCGCGCGGGTGAAAACCGTGTAATGGCTGAATGTAGCACGGCGAAAAAAATCACTGCACGCTGGCCTTCAGCCGCTACGCTCATCAACTCCCGAAGATGTTTCTGACCTCGTTCAGTCACTGCATCGGGAAAGTATCCCTGTTCGTTTTCCGCTAACGTAACCGATTTCACTTCAATATAGCAGTCAGGTCGAAACCTCGCCTGTAACATGAAGTCAACACGGCTGCGTTCGGCACCGTATTTTACTTCGCTTTTCAGCGAGCTATAGCCTGACAGCTCCGAAATATTCCCATTAAGGATAGCCTCTTTCGTCAATCTGTTTGCCCAAAGTGTATTGACGCAAATAAATGCACCGTTTTGGCTTTGGGTCAGTTCCCAGGTGTGCGGATATTTCCTTTTTGTGTTGTCGGAAGTTGAATACCAGACGGTATCTCCAGGTGTTGCACAACCGGTCATCGCGCCAGTATTCGGGCAGTGTAGCGTTAATTCCTGGCCATCTGGTGTGATCACATCGGCTAAAAAACGTTTATAACGTTGAACCAGCGTGGCGCGTTGTAGAGGGGGTGAAAATTCCATTGCGATAAAACCCTTGTTATTGCGTCAGTGTCCAGCGTTTTAGCGGCGTGTAGCGTGTGCGTCCTCGGGCAAACGAGGAAGCGTAAAGGGTGAACTCCGTCACCGCATACGACCAGTTAAAGCCAGGCGGCGGGATTGTCACCGCCTCGCTGGCATCGCGCAATAAGGTGATATGCGGATGAAACGGTCGATTGCTTTGAAAACAACCACTGCGCGCTGCTTGTGAACGAAGCATATTCGCCAGTTGGATTAATCCGCGCGGCGGCTGGCGCATACCAAGCCACACCACGCGAGAACGTAGCCACTGACCGGCGTCATCAAGCGTTAGTGTGAAACCGGGTTGACGAATCCGTCCGGCCAAAAGTGAGAGCGCCTTCTCTTTCTCTGCGCTCACTTCGCCTAAAAACGCCAGCGTCAGATGCAAGTTCTCAGCGGCAACCGGACGCCCCGCTTCTGGTGGAAACTGTGCGGCGCGCCAGTGGATAATCTGTTCGCGGATTTCTGCAGGTAAGTCGATGGCAAAGAACAGCCGTTGCGGTTCAGACATGTCAGGCACTCGGTTATGAATTACCGCGATGCTACAATGCGCCGCGAAGAATGTTAACCCTCAGGAGCGTTTTGTGTCGTCGTTGCCCGTTGCTGCCGTCTTACCTGAATTACTTGCCGCCCTCGATTGTGCACCGCAGGTGTTATTAAGCGCGCCGACCGGAGCCGGGAAATCGACCTGGCTGCCGCTGCAACTGCTGGCGCATCCTGGTATTCGCGGGAAAATCATCCTGCTGGAGCCGCGGCGTCTGGCGGCGCGTAACGTCGCGCAACGGCTGGCGGAGCTGCTTAACGAAAAGCCCGGCGATACCGTTGGCTACCGGATGCGTGCGCAAAATTGCGTCGGGCCGAATACCCGTTTGGAAGTCGTTACTGAAGGGGTGTTGACGCGCATGATCCAACGCGACCCGGAACTAAGCGGCGTCGGTCTGGTGATCCTTGATGAGTTTCATGAACGCAGTCTGCAGGCGGATCTGGCGCTGGCGTTGTTACTCGATGTGCAACAAGGGCTGCGCGATGACCTGAAGCTGCTGATTATGTCAGCCACGCTGGATAACGAGCGCTTACAGCAAATGTTGCCGGAAGCCCCCGTTGTTGTTTCCGCAGGACGTTCGTATCCGGTGGAGCGCCGCTATTTGCCGCTGCCTACACATCAACGTTTTGACGAAGCCGTTGCTGTCGCCACCGCCGAATTGCTACGCCAGGAAGCAGGATCTCTGCTGCTGTTTTTACCTGGCGTCGGGGAAATTCAGCGTGTGCAGGAACAACTGGCTTCGCGTGTAGGCAGTGATGTGTTGCTTTGTCCACTGTATGGCGCATTGTCGTTGAACGATCAGCGAAAAGCGATCCTCCCGGCACCACAAGGGATGCGCAAAGTGGTGCTGGCAACCAATATTGCTGAAACCAGTTTAACTATCGAAGGTGTTCGCCTGGTGGTGGATTGCGCCCAGGAAAGGATGGCGCGCTTTGATCCGCGAACGGGTCTTACACGGTTGATTACCCAGCGAGTTAGTCAGGCGTCGATGACGCAGCGTGCCGGGCGCGCCGGGCGACTGGAGCCGGGCATTTGCCTGCATTTGATCGCCAAAGAACAGGCGGAACGCGCCGCTGCACAAAGTGAACCGGAAATCTTACAAAGCGATCTCTCCGGTTTGCTGATGGAATTACTGCAATGGGGATGCAGCGATCCGGCGCAGATGAACTGGTTGGATCAACCACCAACGGTGAATCTACAGGCTGCGAAACGCCTGTTACAGATGCTTGGCGCGCTGGATGGCGAACGACTTAGCGCGAAAGGGCAAAAAATGGCGACGCTGGGTAATGATCCGCGGTTAGCCGCTATGCTGGTGAGCGCGAAGAGTGATGATGAAGCCGCTACCGCCGCAAAAATTGCCGCCATTCTCGAAGAGCCGCCCCGCATGGGGAATAGCGACCTGGAAGTGGCGTTTTCCCGCAATCAACCGGCCTGGCAACAGCGTAGTCAGCAACTGTTAAAGCGCTTAAACGTCCGTGGTGGCGAGGCCGACAGTGCGTTTATTGCGCCGCTGCTTGCCCAGGCCTTTGCCGATCGTATTGCTCGTCGCCGTGGCCAGGATGGTCGTTATCAACTGGCGAACGGTATGGGAGCAATGCTGGACGCGGATGATGCCTTAAGCCGCCACGAGTGGTTGATCGCTCCTTTGTTATTGCAGGGCAGCGCCTCGCCGGATGCGCGAATTCTACTGGCGCTACCGGTCGATATTGATGAGTTAGTGCAACGCTGCTCACAGCTATTACAGCAATCTGACACCGTTGAATGGGACGATGCACAAGGCACGCTGAAGGCCTGGCGTCGGTTGCAGATTGGTCAGCTCACAGTAAAAGTACAGCCGCTGGCGAAACCGTCGGAAGATGAATTACATCATGCAATGCTCAACGGTATTCGCGATAAAGGTCTAAACGTTCTTAACTGGACGCCGGAAGCGGAGCAGCTACGCTTGCGTTTGCTGTGTGCTGCAAAGTGGTTACCGGAATATGACTGGCCAGCAATGGATGAGGCGAGCTTGCTGGCGTCGCTGGAAACGTGGCTGCTGCCACATATGGCCGGCGTACATTCGCTGCGTGGCCTGAAATCTCTTGATGTTTATCAGGCGCTGCGCGGATTACTTGATTGGGGAATGCAGCAACGTCTGGATAGTGAATTGCCTGCGCATTACACTGTGCCGACGGGAAGCCGGATCGCCATTCGTTATCATGAAGATAACCCACCCGCGCTGGCGGTGAGAATGCAAGAGATGTTTGGCGAAGCCACTAATCCGACTATCGCTCAGGGGCGCGTGCCGCTGGTGCTGGAATTGCTTTCACCCGCCCAGAGGCCGCTGCAAATCACGCGTGATTTAAGTGCCTTCTGGCAGGGAGCGTATCGCGAGGTGCAAAAAGAGATGAAAGGGCGTTATCCCAAACACGTCTGGCCGGACGACCCGGCGAATACCGCACCGACGCGACGGACGAAAAAGTATTCGTGAGGTTGGTAAACGGGCACGGGCAGTCCCTTCGCCCCGGTTCTCTCCCATAGGGGGAGGGCGAAAAGTACTTTGAGAGATATCTTCTTCTGTCTTGTCACAGAAGAATAGAAAATCGGGCTTTTGCGCCTGAATATTGCGGAGAAAATGTATGGCCGGGAATGACCGCGAGCCAATTGGACGCAAAGGGAAACCGACGCGTCCTGTCAAACAAAAGGTAAGCCGTCGTCGCTACGAAGATGACGACGATTATGATGACTATGAGGATGAAGAACCGATGCCACGCAAAGGTAAGGGCAAAGGGCGTAAGCCTCGTGGTAAACGCGGCTGGCTATGGCTGCTACTGAAACTGGGGATCGTATTTGCGGTGTTAATCGCCGTTTACGGTGTTTATCTCGATCAAAAAATTCGCAGCCGTATTGATGGCAAGGTGTGGCAATTGCCAGCGGCAGTTTATGGTCGGATGGTAAACCTTGAGCCAGACATGACCATCAGCAAGAACGAGATGGTGAAATTGCTGGAGGCCACGCAATATCGTCAGGTGTCGAAGATGACCCGTCCTGGCGAATTTACCGTGCAGGCCAACAGCATTGAGATGATCCGCCGTCCGTTTGATTTCCCGGATAGTAAAGAAGGACAGGTGCGTGCGCGTCTGACTTTTGAGGGCGATCATCTGGCGACTATTGTCAATATGGAGAACAACCGTCAGTTCGGTTTCTTCCGTCTTGATCCGCGTCTGATCACCATGATCTCCTCACCAAACGGCGAACAGCGTCTGTTTGTGCCGCGTAGTGGCTTCCCGGATTTGCTGGTAGATACTTTGCTGGCGACAGAAGACCGTCATTTCTACGAGCATGATGGTATCAGTCTCTACTCCATTGGACGTGCGGTGCTGGCGAACCTGACCGCCGGGCGCACGGTGCAGGGGGCGAGTACGCTGACTCAACAGTTAGTGAAGAACCTGTTCCTCTCTAGCGAACGTTCTTACTGGCGTAAAGCGAACGAAGCCTATATGGCGTTAATCATGGATGCGCGTTACAGCAAAGACCGCATTCTTGAGCTGTATATGAACGAGGTATATCTCGGTCAGAGCGGTGACAACGAAATCCGTGGTTTCCCGCTGGCAAGCCTGTACTACTTTGGTCGTCCGGTAGAAGAGTTGAGCCTTGATCAGCAGGCGCTGTTAGTCGGTATGGTGAAAGGTGCGTCTATCTATAACCCGTGGCGCAACCCGAAACTGGCGCTTGAGCGACGTAACCTGGTACTGCGTCTGCTGCAACAGCAGCAGATTATTGATCAAGAACTCTACGACATGTTGAGCGCACGTCCGCTGGGCGTACAGCCGCGCGGTGGGGTGATCTCTCCGCAGCCTGCCTTTATGCAACTGGTGCGCCAGGAGTTGCAGGCGAAACTGGGCGATAAAGTGAAAGATCTCTCTGGCGTGAAGATCTTCACTACTTTTGACTCGGTGGCTCAGGACGCGGCAGAAAAAGCCGCCGTGGAAGGCATTCCGGCACTGAAGAAACAGCGTAAGTTGAGCGATCTGGAAACGGCGATTGTAGTTGTTGACCGCTTTAGCGGTGAAGTTCGCGCGATGGTCGGTGGCTCCGAACCGCAGTTTGCGGGTTACAACCGTGCGATGCAGGCGCGTCGTTCGATTGGATCACTGGCAAAACCAGCGACCTATCTGACGGCCTTAAGCCAGCCGAAAATCTATCGCCTGAATACGTGGATTGCCGATGCGCCAATCGCGCTGCGTCAGCCTAACGGTCAGGTCTGGTCACCACAGAACGATGACCGCCGTTATAGCGAGAGCGGCAGAGTAATGTTGGTAGATGCGCTGACCCGTTCGATGAACGTACCAACGGTGAATCTGGGGATGGCGTTAGGGTTACCTGCGGTAACGGACACCTGGATTAAACTGGGCGTGCCGAAAGATCAGTTGAATCCGGTTCCGGCAATGTTGCTTGGGGCGCTGAACTTAACGCCAATCGAAGTGGCGCAGGCATTCCAGACTATCGCCAGCGGTGGTAACCGTGCGCCGCTTTCTGCATTGCGTTCAGTTATTGCCGAAGATGGTAAAGTGCTCTATCAGAGCTTCCCGCAGGCGGAACGCGCAGTTCCGGCACAAGCGGCGTATCTGACGCTATGGACCATGCAGCAAGTGGTGCAACGTGGTACTGGTCGCCAATTGGGAGCGAAATACCCGAATCTGCACCTGGCGGGCAAAACCGGGACTACCAACAACAACGTTGATACCTGGTTTGCGGGCATTGACGGCAGCACGGTGACCATCACCTGGGTTGGCCGCGATAACAACCAGCCGACTAAGTTGTACGGTGCCAGCGGGGCGATGTCGATTTACCAGCGTTATCTGGCTAACCAGACGCCAACGCCGCTGAATCTTGTACCGCCGGAAGATATCGTGGATATGGGCGTCGACTACGACGGCAACTTTGTTTGCAGCGGTGGAATGCGTATCTTGCCGGTCTGGACCAGCGATCCGCAATCGCTGTGCCAGCAGAGTGAGATGCAGCAGCAGCCGTCAGGCAATCCGTTTGATCAGTCTTCTCAGCCGCAGCAGCAGCAACCTGCTCAACAGCAGCAGAAGGACAGCGACGGCGTGGCGGGCTGGATTAAGGAAATGTTTGGTAGTAATTAACATTTAACTGTGACCTACCGGATGGCGTGCCGCCATCCGGTAAAATAACATCCTTCCAAAAGCATTAACCCTTTCTTTTCATCTGATTGTTTATTGACCCTTTGGTTGCTTCTCTGATGGGTACTGCTTGCCATCGTCTCGCCGTTTCGAATATTATTTCATCTTTATAATAATCATTCTCGTTTACGTTATCATTCACTTTCACTTTACATCAGAGATATACCAATGGCGCGTTACAAAACTGCTCAGCCAAAACACTCGCTGCGTAAAATCGCAGTCGTAGTAGCCACAGCGGTTAGCGGCATGTCTGTTTATGCACAGGCAGCGGTTGAACCGAAAGAAGAGACTATCACCGTTACCGCTGCACCTGCGCCGCAAGAAAGCGCATGGGGGCCGGCAGCCACTATTGCGGCGCGACAGTCAGCCACCGGTACTAAAACAGATACGCCGATTCAAAAAGTACCGCAGTCTATTTCTGTGGTCACAGCCGAAGAGATGGCGCTACACCAGCCGAAGTCGGTAAAAGAGGCGCTCAGCTACACGCCGGGTGTTGCTGTGGGAACCCGTGGTGCGTCCAACACTTACGATTACTTGATCATCCGCGGATTTGCCGCTGACGGCCAAAGCCAGAACAACTATCTGAATGGCCTGAAGATGCAGGGCAACTTCTATAACGATGCGGTTATCGACCCGTACATGCTGGAGCGCGCTGAAATCATGCGTGGCCCGGTATCTGTGCTTTATGGGAAAAGCAGCCCAGGCGGCCTGTTGAACATGGTCAGCAAGCGCCCGACCACTGAACCGTTGAAAGAAGTGCAGTTTAAAGCCGGGACTGACAGCCTGTTCCAGACCGGTTTTGACTTTAGCGATGCGCTGGATGATGATGGCGTTTACTCTTATCGTCTGACCGGTCTTGCGCGCTCTGCCAATGCCCAGCAAAAGGGCGCGGAAGAGCAGCGTTATGCCATCGCTCCAGCGTTTACCTGGCGTCCGGACGATAAAACCAATTTCACCTTCCTCTCTTACTTCCAGAACGAGCCGGAAACTGGTTATTACGGCTGGTTGCCGAAAGAAGGGACCGTTGATACGCTGCCAAACGGTAAGCGTCTGCCGACTGACTTTAATGAAGGGGCGAAGAACAACACCTATTCTCGTAATGAGAAGATGATTGGCTACAGCTTCGACCACGAATTTAATGACACCTTTACCGTGCGTCAGAACCTGCGCTTTGCGCAAAATAAAGTCTCGCAAAAGAGCGTATATGGCTACGGCATGTGCTCCGATCCGCTGTATACCAAAGACGACGATGCACTCAAGGCAAGTCCATGTTTAAGTATCCCACAGTCAGAATGGAACCATACGCTGACTCGTCAGTACGTTATCGATAACGAGAAATTAGAAAACTTCTCTGTTGATACCCAGTTGCAAAGCAAATTCACAACCGGCTTAGTTGATCACACTCTGCTGACTGGCGTTGACTTTATGCGTATGCGTAATGACATCGACTCCTGGTTTGGCTATGCCGGTTCCGTTGCACCGTCTGATATCTATAATTTAGACCGGAGTGACTTTGATTTTGCCGCTCACCCGAATCCGTCTGGTCCATACCGCGTTCTGATTAAACAGAAACAAACCGGTCTGTATGTTCAGGATCAGGCGCAGTGGGATAAAGTGCTGGTGACTCTGGGCGGTCGCTACGACTGGGCCGATCAGTCATCTTTCAATCGTGATTACGGTAATAAGTCAGAACGTGATGACAAACAGTTCACCTGGCGTGGCGGCGTAAACTACCTGTTTGATAACGGCGTAACACCGTACTTCAGCTACAGTGAATCGTTCGAACCTGCGTCCTTGACCGATGCAGGTGGTAATCTGTTTGCGCCTTCAAAAGGCAAACAGTATGAAGTCGGCATGAAATACGTACCGGAAGAACGCCCAATTGTAGTAACTGGCGCATTGTATCAGCTTACCAAAACTAACAACCTGATGGCGGATCCGAATAATCCAAATTTCTCGGTTGAAGGTGGTGAGATCCGCGCGCGTGGCGTAGAAATCGAAGCAAAAGCGGCGCTGTCGGCAAGTGTTAACGTGGTCGGTTCTTATACCTACACCGATGCGGAATACACCACCGATACTACCTACAAAGGTAATACGCCTGCGCAGGTGCCAAAACACATGGCTTCTCTGTGGGCTGACTATACCTTCTTTGACGGCCCGCTTTCTGGCCTGACGCTGGGTACTGGCGGTCGTTATACTGGCTCCAGCTACGGTGATCCGGCTAACTCCTTTAAAGTGGGAAGTTATACGGTAGTTGATGCGTTAGTGCGTTATGATCTGGCGCGAGTTGGTATGGCTGGCTCCAACGTGGCGCTGCATGTTAACAACCTGTTCGATCGTGAATACGTCGCCAGTTGCTTTAACACCTATGGCTGCTTCTGGGGCGCAGAACGTCAGGTCGTTGCAACCGCAACCTTCCGTTTCTAATTTTCGCTTTGGGCACGGATTTCCGTGCCCGCTTCACAAGTTGGCTGTTATGCAGGAATACACGAATCATTCCGATACCACTTTTGCACTGCGTAATATTTCCTTTCGTGTGCCGGGGCGCACGCTTTTGCATCCGCTGTCGTTAACCTTTCCTGCCGGGAAAGTGACCGGCCTGATTGGTCACAACGGTTCTGGTAAATCCACACTGCTCAAAATGCTGGGACGTCATCAGCCGCCGTCGGAAGGCGAAATTCTTCTTGATGCCCAGCCGTTGGAAAGCTGGAGCAGTAAAGCCTTTGCCCGCAAAGTCGCTTATTTGCCGCAGCAGATTCCTCCGGCTGAAGGGATGACCGTGCGCGAACTGGTGGCGATTGGTCGCTATCCGTGGCACGGCGCGTTGGGGCGATTTGGCGTGGCAGATCGCGAAAAGGTCGAAGAAGCCATCGCTCTTGTCGGCTTAAAACCACTGGCGCATCGGCTGGTGGATAGCCTTTCTGGCGGTGAACGTCAGCGAGCGTGGATCGCCATGCTGGTAGCGCAGGATAGCCGATGCCTGCTGCTGGATGAACCGACCTCGGCGCTGGATATCGCTCATCAGGTTGACGTGTTGGCGCTGGTGCATCGTTTAAGCCAGGAACGCGGCCTGACGGTGATTGCTGTGCTGCACGATATCAATATGGCGGCGCGTTACTGTGATTATCTGGTCGCCCTGCGCGGCGGTGAAATGATTGCTCAGGGAGCGCCTGCGGAAATTATGCGCGGCGAAACCCTCGAAATGATTTATGGCATCCCGATGGGTATTTTGCCGCATCCGGCGGGTGCCGCACCTGTGAGTTTTGTTTATTGATGAGCGGCTTACCTCTTCTTTCGCGTCGTCGACTGTTAACGGCGATGGCGCTTTCTCCGTTGTTATGGCAGATGAATACCGCTCGCGCGGCGGCGATTGATCCGCATCGTATTGTGGCGCTGGAGTGGTTGCCGGTGGAACTGTTACTGGCGCTCGGCATCATGCCTTACGGTGTGGCGGACACCATTAACTATCGACTGTGGGTCAGCGAACCGCCATTACCGGAATCGGTGATTGACGTTGGTTTGCGTACAGAACCTAACCTCGAACTACTGACCGAAATGAAACCGTCGTTTATGGTCTGGTCGGCAGGATATGGCCCTTCGCCAGAAATGCTGGCACGCATTGCACCGGGGCGCGGATTTAACTTCAGCGACGGCAAGCAGCCACTGATGATGGCGCGTAAATCACTGATGGAAATGGCGGATTTGCTCAACCTGCAAAGCGCGGCAGAAAAGCATTTAGCGCAATATGAAAAATTTATCCGCAGTATGAAACCCCGCTTTGTAAAGCGTGGAGCGCGCCCGTTATTGCTGACGTCGCTTCTCGATCCGCGCCATATGCTGGTCTTCGGTCCAAACAGCTTGTTCCAGGAAATTCTCGATGAGTACGGTATTGTGAATGCATGGCAAGGGGAAACCAACTTCTGGGGCAGTACCGCGGTCAGTATTGATCGTCTGGCGGCGTATAAAGATGTTGATGTGCTGTGTTTTGATCACGATAACAGTAAGGACATGGACGCGTTAATGGCGACACCGCTGTGGCAGGCCATGCCGTTTGTCCGTGCAGGGCGTTTTCAACGCGTACCCGCAGTTTGGTTCTATGGCGCGACGCTTTCGGCAATGCACTTTGTGCGCATTCTGGATAACGCCATTGGAGGCCAGGCGTGAGTAAACGAATTGCGCTTTTTCCGGCGTTATTGTTGGCGTTGCTGGTGATTGCCGCTGTGGTGCTCACCTGGATGAACTTCTCGCATGCGCTGCCGCGTAGCCAGTGGACTCAGGCAATCTGGTCGCCGGATATTGACGTCATTGAGCAGATGATTTTTCACTACAGCTTGCTGCCGCGTCTGGCTATTTCGCTGCTGGTTGGCGCGGGTCTGGGGCTGGTTGGCGTGCTGTTTCAGCAAGTGCTACGTAACCCGCTGGCGGAACCGACCACGCTTGGCGTCGCAACGGGCGCGCAACTGGGGATTACCGTCACCACGCTGTGGGTGATTCCTGGTGTGGCGGCAAGTCAGTTCGCCGCGCTGGCGGGGGCTTGTGTGGTTGGCTTAATCGTCTTTGGCGTCGCGTGGGGTAAACGCCTTTCGCCAGTGACGTTGATCCTCGCGGGTCTGGTCGTGAGCCTTTATTGCGGGGCAATCAACCAGTTACTGGTCATTTTTCATCATGACCAGTTGCAAAGCATGTTCCTGTGGAGCACCGGTACGCTGACGCAAACCGACTGGGGCGGCGTTGAACGTTTATGGCCGCAGTTACTGGGCGGCGTGATGCTGACATTGCTACTACTGCGCCCGTTAACCCTGATGGGGCTTGATGATGGCGTGGCGCGCAATCTGGGGCTGGCACTGTCGCTGGCGCGTCTGGCTGCGCTGTCTCTGGCGATTGTTATCAGCGCCTTGCTGGTGAACGCGGTCGGGATTATCGGCTTTATCGGTTTGTTCGCGCCGCTGCTGGCGAAAATGCTGGGCGCGCGTCGTCTGCTGCCGCGGCTGATGCTGGCGTCACTGATTGGGGCACTCATTCTCTGGCTTTCCGATCAGATAATTCTCTGGCTAACCCGCGTATGGATGGAAGTTTCCACCGGATCGGTCACTGCACTGATTGGTGCGCCGCTGCTGCTATGGCTGCTGCCACGTTTACGCAGCATTAGCGCGCCGGATATGAAGGTTAACGATCGGGTCGCGATTGAACGCCAACATGTGCTGGCGTTTGCCCTCGCTGGTGGTGTGCTGCTGCTGATTGTCGTAGTGGTGGCGCTGTCGTTTGGTCGTGATTCGCAAGGCTGGACGTGGGCGAGTGGGGTACTGCTTGAGGATTTAATGCCCTGGCGCTGGCCGCGAATTATGGCGGCACTGTTTGCAGGCGTGATGCTGGCAGTGGCTGGCTGTATTATTCAGCGGCTGACCGGAAACCCGATGGCAAGCCCCGAAGTGCTGGGGATCAGCTCTGGTGCGGCGTTTGGCGTAGTGCTGATGCTGTTTCTGGTGCCGGGAAACGCCTTTGGCTGGTTGCTGCCCGCGGGAAGTCTCGGTGCGGCGGTGACGCTGTTGATCATTATGATCGCCGCCGGGCGCGGTGGATTTTCACCACATCGGATGCTGCTGGCGGGGATGGCATTAAGCACCGCGTTCACTATGCTGCTGATGATGTTGCAGGCGAGCGGCGATCCACGTATGGCGCAAGTGCTGACCTGGATTTCCGGTTCGACCTACAATGCCACCGATGCGCAGGTCTGGCGCACCGGAATTGTGATGGTGATTTTGCTGGCAATTACGCCGCTGTGCCGTCGCTGGCTGACCATTTTACCGCTGGGTGGTGATACCGCACGAGCCGTGGGGATGGCGCTGACGCCGACGCGAGTTGCGTTGCTGATGCTGGCGGCCTGTCTGACGGCGACCGCGACAATGACCATTGGGCCATTGAGTTTTGTTGGTCTGATGGCACCACATATTGCACGGATGATGGGCTTTCGACGGACGATGCCGCACATTGTGATTTCGGCGCTGGTGGGTGGTTTGCTGCTGGTGTTTGCGGACTGGTGCGGGCGGATGGTGTTGTTTCCGTTCCAGATCCCGGCGGGATTATTGTCGACGTTTATCGGCGCGCCGTATTTTATTTATTTGCTGAGAAAGCAGAGCCGTTAATAAAATGCCTCGCCCGGTGGGCGAGGCAAAATCATCACAACTTAGCAAACACCCGACGTGCGGCATCGATGGTGTTATTGATATCTTCCATGCTGTGCGCCACGGACATAAAGCCCGCTTCAAACGCTGACGGTGCCAGGTAAACACCTTCGTCCAGCATCATATGGAAGAAACGCTTAAAGCGTTCCACGTCACAGGCCATTACGTCCTGATAACACGTCACTGACCCGGCATCGGTAAAGAAAATACCGAACATGCCGCCAACGTGGTTCACAACCAGAGGAATCCCCGCTTCTTCTGCCGCTTCCAACAAGCCTTCCGCCAGACGTGTTGTCAGCTCATCCAGTGTCTCGTGAACACCCGGCTGCGCGACTTCATTCAGACAGGCGAAACCGGCTGCCATCGCAATTGGGTTACCGGAAAGTGTACCCGCCTGATACACCGGGCCGGTCGGGGCCAGCGCATCCATCACATCACGACGGCCGCCGAAGGCACCAACAGGCATCCCGCCGCCAATGATTTTGCCCAGACAGGTGAGATCCGGCACGACACCGTAATAATCCTGTGCACCCGCCAGCGCCACGCGGAAGCCGGTCATTACTTCATCAATGATTAGCAACGCGCCAAACTCGTCACACAGCGCGCGCAGACCCGGCAGAAACTCCGGCAACGGCGGAACGCAGTTCATGTTACCGGCTACCGGTTCAACGATAATACAGGCAATTTCTTCCGGGTACTGCTCAAACGCGGCGCGTACAGACGCCAGATCGTTATAGGTACAGGTTAAGGTATGTTTGGCGAAATCCGCCGGAACGCCCGGAGAGTTCGGTTGACCCAGCGTCAGTGCGCCAGATCCTGCTTTCACTAACAGACAGTCGGCGTGGCCGTGGTAACAACCTTCGAATTTAATGATTTTATCGCGGCCGGTAAAACCACGGGCGAGGCGGATAGCGCTCATCGTCGCTTCGGTGCCGGAGTTCACCATACGCACCATATCCATCGTCGGCACCAGTTCGGTCACCAGTTCCGCCATTTTTACTTCCATTTCGGTCGGCGCACCAAAGCTCAGACCGCGCCCGGCGGCTTCAATTACTGCGTTACGGATCGCCGGGTGGTTATGGCCCAGCACCATCGGCCCCCAGGAACCGACATAATCGATATACGCTTTGCCATCAACATCGTACAGATAAGCGCCGTCCGCTTTTTCGATAAACAGTGGAGTGCCGCCCACGCCGGTAAAAGCGCGAACAGGGGAGTTCACACCGCCAGGGATCAGCTCGCGCGCTGCGCTGTAAAGATTTTCAGACTTACTCATGGAGGGTTCCTGATTCGTAGAAAAAGTGAATGGCTGCTATTCTATGTTACTCATAACAAGTTAAATACTCGTCAAGCATCAGGTTGCTTGTACTGCGGCAACCCGGATTTCTAAGAGTATAAAAGTTTTGCGCATTTGAAACATTACGCTTTGCAAAGGATTTTCATCGAACGAGCGAGTAGAATGCCGTCATCTTATTTGTATGACCAATAAGTGATCATTGGATGAAAACTGATACACCCTCTTCTGAAATACCGCAGGCTGCGCGTCTGCGACGCAGACAACTGATTCGTCAACTTCTTGAGCGCGACAAAACGCCATTAGCCATTTTGTTTATGGCTGCGGTCGTTGGCACCCTTGTCGGGCTGGCAGCAGTAGCTTTTGACAAAGGCGTCGCCTGGTTGCAGAACCAACGTATGGGCGCGCTGGTACATACTGCCGACAATTACCCACTTTTGTTGACCGTCGCTTTTCTCTGTTCGGCGGTGCTGGCGATGTTCGGTTATTTTTTGGTGCGCAAATACGCGCCGGAAGCAGGTGGTTCGGGTATTCCGGAAATTGAAGGCGCGCTGGAAGATCAACGTCCCGTCCGCTGGTGGCGTGTATTGCCGGTGAAGTTCTTTGGTGGTCTGGGAACGTTGGGCGGTGGCATGGTGCTGGGACGTGAAGGGCCAACCGTACAGATCGGCGGTAACATTGGCCGCATGGTGCTTGATATTTTCCGCATGAAAGGTGATGAAGCTCGTCACACGTTGCTGGCAACCGGTGCGGCGGCGGGGCTGGCGGCGGCCTTTAACGCGCCGCTCGCGGGCATTCTTTTTATTATCGAAGAGATGCGTCCGCAATTCCGCTATACGCTAATTTCGATTAAAGCGGTATTTATTGGCGTCATTATGTCGACCATTATGTACCGGATATTTAATCACGAAGTCGCGTTAATTGACGTAGGTAAACTCTCTGATGCGCCGCTCAATACGCTCTGGCTTTATCTGATCCTCGGTATTATTTTTGGTATCTTCGGCCCTATTTTTAATAAATGGGTGCTGGGGATGCAGGATTTGTTGCACCGTGTGCACGGCGGCAATATCACGAAATGGGTGCTGATGGGTGGTGCGATTGGCGGCCTGTGTGGCTTGCTTGGTTTCGTTGCGCCAGAAACTTCGGGCGGCGGTTTTAACCTGATTCCTATCGCGACAGCAGGGAATTTCAGCATGGGAATGCTGATTTTTATTTTTGTTGCGCGGGTGATCACCACACTGCTCTGCTTTTCTTCTGGTGCACCGGGCGGTATTTTCGCCCCGATGCTGGCGCTTGGTACGGTTTTGGGAACGGCATTTGGCATGGTCGCTACGGAACTGTTTCCGCAATATCACCTTGAAGCAGGGACATTTGCTATTGCTGGAATGGGCGCGTTACTGGCGGCATCCGTTCGTGCGCCGCTAACCGGGATAATATTGGTACTTGAGATGACAGATAACTATCAGCTCATTTTGCCAATGATTATTACTGGTCTTGGCGCAACACTATTAGCACAATTTACCGGCGGAAAACCGCTATACTCAGCGATTCTTGCCCGCACGCTGGCAAAACAGGAAGCGGAACAACTGGCGCGAAGCAAGGCCGCGGCTGCCAGCGAGAATACTTGAACGAAATACCAGGGTATTAGATAATGGCGCTTATTATTGGGTTAGAATTTGCCCAATTGCCGATGTCGTTTGGAGCAAAATATGAGTGATGACGTAGCACTGCCGCTGGAATTTACCGACGCAGCAGCCAACAAAGTTAAAAGCCTGATCGCTGATGAAGATAACCCGAATCTGAAGTTACGCGTGTATATCACTGGTGGCGGTTGCAGCGGCTTCCAGTATGGTTTCACCTTTGATGATCAGGTGAACGAAGGCGATATGACTATCGAAAAACAGGGCGTAGGCCTGGTGGTTGACCCGATGAGTCTGCAATACCTGGTCGGCGGTTCCGTTGACTATACCGAAGGTCTGGAAGGTTCACGTTTCATCGTGACCAACCCGAACGCGAAAAGCACCTGCGGTTGCGGTTCTTCCTTCAGCATCTAATCTGCTTTTAATATGCCGGATAACCTATCCGGCATATCTTCTCTTCAACGTCCATTATCATCCAGTGCAAACGTCGGTAGTTTAAGATGCCAACGGATAGCTGCCAGCCGAATCAATAGCGTTACAACCATCCCCATCATACTGGCTGTTTCCAGCGGTACGGAGAACGTGTAATGGGCTGTAGCGTGGACAATACCGCCGATAATGCAGGCCGTCGCGTAGATTTCTGTGCGTAATATCATCGGGATTTCACGCGCCAGTACATCCCGGATGATCCCGCCGCCAACGCCGGTGATCACACCCATACAAACGGCAATCAGTGGGCCTGCTTCCGCATTAAAGGCTTTGTTGACACCAATACCAACAAACACCGCCAGGCCAACCGCGTCAAGCACAGGCAGCATCCATTTTGGTAAGCGTCTTGGCTGGCGTACCAGAACGATAGTCAACATACTGGTCACCATCGCGACGACCAGGTCTGTGGGATCTTTCACCCAAAATACCGGACCGTGATCCAGCGCCATGTCGCGAATTGTCCCGCCACCTACTGCGGTAACCACGCCCAGAACCAGGACGCCAAAAGGGTCCATACGCAATTTTCCGGCTAGCAAAACGCCGGAGATGGCAAATACCGCTGTGCCGACTATATCCAGCCAATAGACGAGCATTTCTCAATCCCCACTGAGCACCTGAAAATATCAGGCGCTAATCCACCTGTGAAAGCGCATTACAGAGTTGTTGTGCAGCGAGGATAATACGTGGGCTTGCGCGTTCAAACCAGTCGCTCGTGAGAGGAATAACGGGAATTTTGAGCTGTTCGCCCCAGTATTGCTTTATTTTAGGAATTTTATCCGCTCCGCCCGTGATGACAATAGCCTGTGGGGCGCGTGCTAATACCTGTTCGCGGCTAACCTGCGGCCAGGGAACCCGGCTGTCTTTAAAGATGTTTTCTCCGCCGCAAACTTCCAGCACCTGGTTCTGAATCGACTCTTTTCCGCTGGTGAACGGCGGATTAATGCCGAATTGTAAGAAAACACGTTTTTTAGGTTTATCAGCATATTGCGCTTTCAGTTGCGCATACTGTTCCAGTAAGGTTTGCGCGGCTTGCCCGGCTTTGTCTGGCTGCGGGCTCCAGGGTGCCAGTTGGCGTAGCGCATCAGCAATTTGTTCAATGCTTGTCGCATCGACCCACATCACTTTTATTCCCAGCGAAATCAGTTGGTCAACCTGCCGCTCGGCATTGCCCCCGCGCCAGGCAATCACCAGATCGGGCTTCAGCGCCACGATGCGCTCCAGATTCATCCCCTGCCAGGTGGAAACCTGCTCAATCTTCCGGGCTTCTGGTGGATAGTCGGAATAACTGCTGACCCCTACCGGGGTGATCCCGGCGGCAAAGGCAAGTTCAGTGTTGGCGGGAGAAAGAGTGATAACGCGCGGCGCGGCGTTGAGCCACAGCGGCGCGAGAAAAGACAGGGCGACCAGCGCCCTGAACAGTGACTTAGCCATGAGTCAGTTTCTGCACCAGTGACTCAACCATCAGGCTGGACTGTTTGGCTGCAACGGCCAGAAATTCGTCGAAGCTGAGATGAGACTGCTGATCGGCCACGTCAGAGATGGCGCGTACCACCACAAACGGTACGTTAAAATTGTGGCAGACATGAGCGATAGCCGTCGCTTCCATCTCTACCGCAATGGCTTGCGGGAAGTTGTGACGGATTTTCGCCAGAGCAACGGAGCCGTTGATGAAAGCGTCACCACTGACAATCAGACCGCGCACGGCGTTAAGATTCAGTTCGGCAATGCAGGACTCGGCAGCCGCGATCAATTTATCATCAGCTTTGAAGCCTGCCGGGCAGCCAGGTAGCTGACCGTATTCGTAGCCAAATGCCGTCACGTCGGCGTCGTGATAACGTGTTTCGTCAGAGACAACGATATCGCCTACTTTCAGCGTTGATGCCAGCCCCCCCGCAGAACCGGTGTTAATAATCACATCTGGCTTGCAGTGCTCCAGCAGTAGAGTCGCACCCAGCGCCGCAGCGACTTTACCGATACCCGATTTCAGAAGCGCAACCTCGGTTCCGTTCAGTTGACCCGTGTAGATTTCACAGCCACCCAGGCGGAGAGTTTGACGGTTTTCGATTTTGTCACGCAGCAGCGTAACTTCTTCTTCCATTGCACCAATGATGCCGATTTTCATAGATTTACTCGCGATAAGCCCGATTTGAGGGCATAGTTTATCATGCGCTTAAGGGGAAGCGTATTTCTCACGCGGGAGAGGACATGACACAGATTGATTTCCGAAAAAAAATAAACTGGCATCGTCGTTATCGTTCACCGCAGGGCGTTAAAACCGAGCATGAGATCCTGCGGATCTTTGAAAGCGATCGGGGACGTATTATCAACTCCCCGGCAATTCGCCGTCTGCAACAAAAGACCCAGGTCTTCCCACTTGAGCGTAATGCCGCCGTGCGCACGCGTCTTACCCACTCTATGGAAGTGCAGCAGGTAGGGCGCTATATCGCCAAAGAGATATTAAGTCGTCTGAAAGAGCTTAAATTGTTGGAGGAGTATGGTCTGGACGAGCTGACCGGCCCCTTTGAAAGCATTGTTGAGATGTCATGCCTGATGCACGATATCGGTAACCCGCCGTTTGGTCATTTTGGCGAAGCGGCGATTAATGACTGGTTTCGCCAGCGTTTGTACCCGGGGGATGCCGAAAGTCAGCCGCTGACCGATGATCGCTGTCGTGTGGCAACGTTGCGATTAAGGGAAGGAGAGGAACCGCTTAATGAATTGCGGCGCAAAATTCGTCAGGATTTATGTCATTTTGAAGGCAATGCGCAGGGGATTCGCCTGGTGCATACATTGATGCGGATGAATCTCACCTGGGCGCAGGTTGGCGGTATTTTAAAATATACCCGTCCGGCGTGGTGGCGTGGTGATACGCCTGAGACGCATAACTATTTAATGAAAAAGCCGGGCTATTATCTTTCCGAAGAAGTCTATATTTCCCGTTTGCGTAAAGAACTTAATTTGGCTCTTTACAGTCGTTTTCCATTAACGTGGATTATGGAAGCTGCCGACGATATCTCTTATTGTGTGGCTGATCTTGAAGATGCGGTTGAGAAAAGAATATTTACCGTTGAACAGCTTTATCATCATCTCCACGAGGCATGGGGTCAGCATGAGAAAGGTTCGCTGTTTGCACAGGTAGTAGAAAATGCCTGGGAAAAATCACGCTCAAATAGCTTAAGTCGCAGCACGGAAGATCAGTTTTTTATGTATTTACGGGTTAATACTCTCAATAAACTGGTGCCTTATGCGGCACAACGATTTATTGATAATTTACCGACGATTTTTGCCGGAACGTTTAATCATGCGCTGTTGGAAGATGCCAGTGAATGTAGCGATCTTCTGAAGTTATATAAAAATGTCGCCGTAAAACATGTATTTAGCCATCCAGATGTCGAGCAGCTTGAATTACAGGGCTACCGGGTGATTAGTGGGTTATTAGAGATTTATCGTCCTTTATTAAGTTTGTCGTTATCAGACTTTACTGAACTGGTAGAAAAAGAACGGGTGAAACGTTTCCCGATTGAATCGCGCTTATTCCACAAGCTCTCCACGCGCCATCGGCTGGCCTATGTCGAGGCCGTCAGTAAATTATCGTCAGATTCTCCTGAATTTCCTCTATGGGAATATTATTATCGCTGCCGCCTGCTACAGGATTATATCAGCGGTATGACAGACCTCTATGCGTGGGATGAATACCGGCGTCTGATGGCTGTAGAACAATAACCAGGCTTTTGTAAAGACGGACAATAAATTTTTACTTTTTGCAGAAACTTTAGTTCGGAACTTCGCGCTATAAAACGAATCTGAAGAACACAGCAATTTTGCGTTATCTGTTAATCGAGACTGAAATACATGAAAAAAACCACATTAGCACTGAGTGCACTGGCTCTGAGTTTAGGTTTGGCGTTATCTCCGCTCTCTGCAACGGCGGCTGAGACTTCTTCAGCAACGACAGCCCAGCAGATGCCAAGCCTTGCACCGATGCTCGAAAAGGTGATGCCTTCAGTGGTCAGCATTAACGTAGAAGGTAGCACAACCGTTAATACGCCGCGTATGCCGCGTAATTTCCAGCAGTTCTTCGGTGATGATTCTCCGTTCTGCCAGGACGGTTCTCCGTTCCAGAGTTCTCCGTTCTGCCAGGGTGGCCAGGGCGGTAACGGCGGCGGTCAGCAACAAAAATTCATGGCGCTGGGTTCCGGTGTCATCATTGATGCCGATAAAGGCTATGTTGTTACCAACAACCACGTTGTTGATAACGCGACGGTCATTAAAGTTCAACTGAGCGATGGCCGTAAGTTCGACGCGAAGATGGTTGGCAAAGATCCGCGCTCTGATATCGCGCTGATCCAGATCCAGAATCCGAAAAACCTGACTGCAATTAAGATGGCGGATTCCGATGCGCTGCGTGTAGGTGATTACACCGTAGCAATCGGCAACCCGTTCGGTCTGGGCGAGACGGTAACTTCCGGTATCGTCTCTGCACTGGGACGTAGCGGCCTGAACGCCGAAAACTACGAAAACTTCATCCAGACCGATGCCGCAATCAACCGCGGTAACTCCGGTGGCGCGCTGGTTAACCTGAACGGCGAACTGATCGGCATTAACACCGCGATCCTCGCGCCGGACGGCGGTAACATCGGTATCGGTTTTGCTATCCCGAGTAACATGGTGAAAAACCTGACCTCGCAGATGGTGGAATTCGGCCAGGTGAAACGCGGCGAGCTGGGTATTATGGGAACCGAGCTGAACTCTGAACTGGCGAAAGCAATGAAAGTTGACGCCCAGCGCGGTGCTTTCGTAAGTCAGGTTCTGCCGAACTCTTCCGCTGCGAAAGCTGGCATTAAAGCGGGTGATGTGATCACCTCACTGAACGGTAAACCGATCAGCAGCTTTGCCGCGCTGCGTGCCCAGGTTGGCACCATGCCGGTGGGTAGCAAACTGACCCTGGGCTTACTGCGCGATGGTAAGCAGGTTAACGTGAACCTGGAACTGCAGCAGAGCAGCCAGAATCAGGTTGATTCCAGCTCCATCTTCAACGGTATTGAAGGCGCAGAGATGAGCAACAAAGGCAAAGATCAGGGCGTGGTAGTGAACAACGTGAAAACGGGCACTCCGGCTGCACAGATCGGCCTGAAAAAAGGTGATGTGATTATTGGCGCGAACCAGCAGGCAGTGAAAAATATTGCTGAACTGCGTAAAGTTCTCGACAGCAAACCGTCTGTTCTGGCACTGAACATTCAGCGCGGCGACAGCACCATCTACCTGTTAATGCAGTAATCTCCCTCAACCCCTTCCTGCAAACGGGAAGGGGTTCTCTTTTCAATTTGTGACTCCCTCCACAACTCCATATTTCTGCATTGTCCTTTGTGCATTTGCACAATGCTGTGCGTTGCGTACTTCCTTATGCTAAACCGTGCTCAACGGAGGGCTTATGGCTGGCTGGCATCTTGATACCAAAATGGCGCAGGATATCGTGGCGCGCACTATGCGCATTATCGATACCAATATCAACGTAATGGATGCTCGCGGGCGAATTATCGGCAGCGGCGATCGTGAGCGTATTGGTGAATTGCACGAAGGTGCATTGCTGGTACTTTCGCAGGGGCGAGTAGTCGATATTGATGATGCCGTGGCGCGCCATCTGCATGGTGTGCGACAGGGGATCAATCTACCGTTACGGCTTGAGGGCGAAATTGTCGGCGTGATCGGACTGACCGGTGAACCGGAGCATTTGCGTAAATATGGCGAGCTGGTCTGTATGACGGCAGAAATGATGCTGGAACAGTCACGGTTGATGCACCTGCTGGCGCAGGATAGCCGACTGCGTGAAGAGCTGGTGATGCATCTGATTCAGGCTGAGGAGAGTACGCCAGCATTAACCGAATGGGCGCAGAGGTTGGGCATCGATCTCAATCAACCCCGCGTAGTAGCCATTGTCGAGGTCGACAGCGGTCAGCTTGGCGTCGATAGCGCGATGGCGGAATTACAGCAACTGCAAAACGCGCTGACTATGCCGGAACGTAATAATCTGGTTGCGATTGTTTCGCTGACTGAAATGGTGGTGCTAAAACCGGCGTTGAATCAGTTTGGGCGCTGGGATGCGGAAGATCATCGTAAGCGAGTTGAACAACTCATTACCCGCATGAAAGAGTATGGTCAGTTACGTTTCCGCGTTTCGCTGGGTAACTATTTTACCGGTCATGGCAGTATTGCCCGTTCTTATCGCACGGCGAAAACGACGATGGTCGTCGGTAAGCAGCGAATGCCAGAAAATCGCTGCTATTTTTATCAGGATCTGATGTTGCCTGTTTTACTTGATAGTTTGCGCGGTGACTGGCAAGCCAACGAACTGGCTCGTCCTCTGGCACGGCTCAAAGCGATGGATAATAACGGTTTGCTACGGCGTACGCTGGCGGCGTGGTTTCGCCATAATGTGCAGCCGCTGGCAACGTCAAAGGCGTTGTTTATCCATCGTAATACGCTGGAGTATCGTCTCAACCGTATCTCTGAATTGACTGGGCTGGATTTGGGTAATTTTGATGACAGGCTGTTGCTGTATGTGGCGTTGCAACTGGATGAAGAGCGGTAGGTTCATAACAAAATTAAAGCCGGGTGATACTTTACCCGGCTCGCAGAATGACATCAGTTACTATTATTTGCGTGTCAGCTTTTCCAGATCCGCCTCAATTTCGCTGATCTTATTGGTCACCACTGACTCCAGGTGACGCAAGTCATCGAGAATTTTACGTTTAAGATCCACTTCGCTACGATCGCGTTGGCAGATTTGATCAAGCTCATCAATGATATAACGCAGATTCGGGCTGATCTCCTGAACTTCTTTATAGCCCTGACCCACACCATCTGCAACCACCGTTTTGCGCTGACGTGGATATTTAAACTTCACGCTCTTGGCAAAAAACTCACCTTTATCTTTCTGGAAATAGATTTTCAGAATATCGTTGTTGGCTTCCTGCCGGAGGCTGTAACGATCAATTTCTTCAGGATTGGTAATACCCAGACTTTTCAGATTGTCGTACATAGCGTTACCTCAAAATGAGTCAGTAAATTGTGCTTATCTTAGCATTTGGCCTGGCCCGCCCGGCTCGACTGTGATCGCAGAAAGCCTTTTTCCAGACTTCTATCATGGCGTAAAAATTAAAAAATTACCTGCTTTATTCTGGCGATAGATTTTACGTTCTACACCAGTTCCAGTATCGTCACTTCCGGACGGCAGTTAAGCCGCAGCCCATACAAACTTCCCACGCCGCGGGTCGTATAGATTTTTCGTTCACCAAACGTATTTAACCCGGTGACGTAGCGTTTATCTTCGACTGGTGCAAAAGATTCGCCAACCAATGGCACGCGTAGCTGCCTGCCATGAGTATGACCGCACAGCATCAGATCCCAGGGGGCATCACGCATGACTTCTTTGCTGTCGGGATTATGTGCCAGCACCAGCCGTGGCAGATTAGCGTCGTTTACGCCGGGAGGGTTACATTGCCCGGCCCATAAATCCCCTGTGCCAACCAGTTCAAATTGTCGATTCTGTGTGGAGAGAACCGTTGCCTCGTTAAACAACACCTTGATACCAGCCGATTTCAGCGCTTCGCTAATTAAGCGATTCTTTTGCGTACCGACGGGGCGATCGTGGTTGCCGTAACAGGCAAATGTCGGCGCACATTCGGCAAGGGGAGATAGTACGCCACCAAACGCCGAAAAATTCAGCGGCATATCAAATAGTACGTAGTCGCCGCCCAGCAATATCAAATCGGGATTTTGCGCCACTCCAAGGGCAATGGCTTCTGATATCAGGGTGAGTGGAACAAAGCGGGAGTAATGGAGATCGGCAAGAAAAAGAATTTTGAACGGTGCGGCTTTATCTTTAAAAAAGGCGATGTGCTGATGGGTTAATTCAAGCCAGCCGGGTTCCAGGTAATGTATATAGCCGAAACCTGAGCCTGCGGCTAACGTTGCGGTGGCAGCCTGTAAAAAACGTCGGCGTGAAATCATCATCTTTCCCTGCAAAGAAAACGGGCAGCATCATGCTGCCCGTGTACATACTCTTAATCGATGGTACGTAGCAGTTCGTTGATGCCGACTTTACCGCGGGTTTTCGCGTCAACTTTCTTAACAATAACAGCACAGTAAAGGCTGTATTTACCATCTTTCGACGGCAGGTTGCCAGAAACAACTACAGAACCTGCCGGAACGCGACCATAGTGGATTTCACCCGTTTCACGGTCGTAAATACGGGTGCTCTGACCGATGTATACGCCCATGGAAATAACGGAACCTTCTTCGACAATTACGCCTTCAACGACTTCAGAACGCGCGCCGATGAAGCAGTTATCTTCAATGATGGTCGGGTTAGCCTGCAGCGGCTCCAGCACACCACCGATACCTACACCGCCAGACAGGTGCACGTTTTTACCAATCTGCGCACAGGAACCGACTGTGGCCCAGGTATCAACCATCGTACCTTCATCAACGTATGCACCGATGTTGACATAAGACGGCATCAGCACAGTGTTACGGGCGATAAACGCACCCTGACGCACTGCCGCGGGTGGCACCACGCGGAAGCCTTCTTTCTGGAAACGTGCTTCGTCGTAGTTGGCGAATTTCATCGGCACTTTATCGAAGTAGCGGCTTTCTGCTCCTTCTACCACCTGATTATCATTAATACGGAAAGAGAGCAGCACCGCTTTTTTTAACCACTGATGCGTCACCCACTGACCGTAAATTTTTTCCGCAACACGCAGTGCGCCGGAATCCAGCAGGGCGATCACCTGATTTACCGCTTCGCGGGTAACGGTGTCTGCATTGGCTGGCGTGATCTCGGCACGGCGTTCAAAAGCGGTCTCAATAATGTTCTGTAACTGCTGCATTGTTAAACTCTTTTCATATCAGTAAACACATCACCCTTTATCGTTTGGATTGAGGGCCTCTGTCAACCGCTGATGTACTTCCTGCTGCAACTCGTTATTAAGTGCACGTCGGTCAGCGGTGGCGATTATGAATAAATCTTCTACTCGCTCACCAATGGTTGTAATTCTGGCACCATGAAGCGAAATTCCCAGATCGGCAAAAATTTTCCCTACCCGTGCCAGCAGTCCAGGCTGGTCGAGAGCAATCAGCTCGAGGAATGATTTTCGGTCGGTATGGGTTGGCAAAAACGTCACTTCGGTTTCAACGGTAAAATGACGCAGTTTGGCGGGTTGACGACGCGGCTGAGGTGGCTGCCAGCTACTTTGTGTCAGTACCTGCTCCAGACCAAAACGAATAACTTCATGGCGATCAGTGGACAGAGGGCTGCCATCTGGCTCCAGCACGATGAAGGTATCCATCGCCATACCGTCGCGGGTGGTGAAAATTTGCGCGTCATGAACGCTTAAATTGCGACGGTCTAACTCGGCACAAACGGCGGCAAACAGGTATGGGCGGTCCGGGCTCCAGATAAAAATCTCGGTGCCACCGCGCGTGGCTTGCGGGCTAAGTAATACCAGCGGCTTACTTAAATCGTGCTGTAATAAATGGCGCGCGTGCCAGGCCAGTTGATTTGGGCTATGGCGGACAAAATAGTTAGCGCGATAGCGCGACCAAATTTGGTGCAGCGCCTCTTCGTCGATGTTATCCATGCGCAACAGAGCCAGCGCCTGAAGCTGGTGATGGCGAACCCGTTCGCGCATATCCGGCGTATTTTGCATTCCGCGTCGTAGCTGCTTTTCGGTAGCAAAATAGAGCTCACGCAACAGACTTTGCTTCCAGCTATTCCACAGCGTTTCGTTAGTGGCACAAATATCAGCCACCGTCAGGCATACCAGATAGCGCAGACGATTTTCCGTTTGTACTTCTTCGGCAAACTGTTTGATGACTTCCGGGTCCTGAATATCACGGCGCTGAGCGGTTACCGACATTAGCAAGTGCTGGCGAACCAGCCAGGCCACCAGTTGCGTTTCGCGCGAGTTCAGCCCGTGGAGTTCAGCAAAATTCACCACGTCTTGTGCGCCGAGTATGGAGTGATCGCCGCCGCGTCCTTTGGCGATATCATGAAACAATGCGGCGATGAAAATCAGCTCCGGCGATGGCAGGCGTGGCCAGACATCCACACACAACGGGTGGCGAGGGCGCGTCTCTTCACTGGCAAAACTTTCCAGTTTCAGCATCACGCGAATGGTGTGTTCATCCACTGTGTAAGCGTGGAACAAGTCAAACTGCATCTGCCCGACGATATGCGACCACTGCGGCATATAGGCACCGAGCACGCTATGACGATGCATTGGCAAAAGTCCGCGACGCACTGCACCAGGGTGTCGAAGAATGCTTAAAAACAGTTTTCGCGCTTCCGGAATATTACACAGCGGTTGTTGCAGATGGCGACGGGCATGGCGCAACTGACGCAGCGTGGTGGAGTAAATACCAGTGATCGCGCTATTGCGCACCATGGTGTAAAACATGCGCAAGATGGCTTCCGGCTGGCGCATAAACAGCGTTTCATCGCGTAGGTCGATCAGCGTACCACGTAGCTGAAATTCATCGTCAATCGGACGTGGTTTTTCATCTGCGGGGAGGGCGAGGATGGCTTCATCGAACAGTTGCAGCAGCATCTGGTTGAGTTCGCTGACGCGACGCGTGACGCGGAAATAATCCTTCATCATTCGTTCGACCGGTTCGTTACCTTCGCCACTGTAATTCAGACGCTGGGCGACGCTTAACTGGCGATCAAACAGCAGTCGGTTATCGTAACGGCTAACGACCAGATGCAGGGCAAAGCGAATGCGCCACAATATATGCAGACACTCGTTTAATTCCGCCCGCTCCGCAGACGTTAAGAAGCCAAACCCCACCATTTCATCCAGCGATGTAGCACCGAAATGTCGGCGGGCGACCCATTGCAGGGTGTGGATATCACGCAAGCCGCCGGGGCTGCTTTTGATATCTGGTTCGAGGTTGTAACTGGTGCCGTGATAACGCTGGTGGCGCTGGTTTTGCTCCTCAACTTTCGCCGCGTAGAACTTGTCAGAAGGCCAGAATCCTTCGCTGAAAATATGCTTTTGCAGTTCGAGAAATAGCGCCACATCGCCAATCAACAGACGTGATTCAATTAAATTGGTGGCGACGGTTAAATCCGATAACCCTTCCAACATACACTCTTCAAGGGTGCGCACGCTATGACCGACTTCCAGCTTCACATCCCAGAGCAGCGTTAACAGTTCGCCCACTTTTTGCGCCTGATCGTCCGGGAGTTTTTTACGACTTAAGATCAGTAAATCGATATCTGAAAGCGGATGTAACTCGCCGCGACCATAGCCACCGACGGCAACCAGCGCCAGATCGGCAATCTGGCTGAAACCCGCTTCTATCCATAAACGTTGCAGGAGCTGGTCGATAAACTCAGTGCGCGCCTCAATCAATTGTTCCGCAGAAATCCCGCTGTCAAAGGCATCGCCCAGCCAACGCTGGAAAGTGTCGATATAGGCTTTTATTCCACAGACGGTTAATTCATCTCGGGGCCAGACGCCAGGGTTTTGCGGTTGACCGGGAAGGGTGGGGAGAGCGGTGTTTGCGTACTGTTCTGGAAGGGTATTCATTGTGCGCCACCCATAAGATTAAATTATCGCATTAAAAAAGCCGGCATTCGCCGGCTTCAGATTGTTGACAAAGTACGCTTTGTTCATGCCGGATGCGGCGTGAACGCCTTATCCGGCCTACAACTTCTTGCAAATGGAGAAGGTAGGACGCATCAGGCAATTTTGCGTTTGTCTTCCTCTTATTCGTCGTGCGAGATTATCGCCGGGATGGTGTCATCCTTGCGTAGCGTCAGAATTTCGCAGCCGTTATCGGTCACTACAATAGTATGCTCGTATTGTGCAGACAAGCTGCGATCTTTGGTTTTTACCGTCCAGCCATCTTTCATGGTGCGGATCTCTTTTTTACCCGCGTTGACCATTGGCTCGATGGTGAAGGTCATCCCCGGTTTCAGCACGACGTTGGTTTCTGGGGAGTCATAGTGCAGCACTTGCGGCTCTTCATGGAAGCCGCGACCAATGCCGTGCCCGCAATATTCACGAACGACGGAGAAGCCTTCTGCTTCGACAAATTTCTGAATTGCCGCGCCGATTTCACGCAGATTAATGCCCGGTTTTACCATACGCAGCGCCAGATACAGGCTCTCTTGCGTAATGCGACACAGGCGTTCGCCCATGATGGTCGGTTTACCGACGATAAACATTTTTGAGGTGTCGCCGTGGAAACCATCTTTGATTACGGTGACGTCAATGTTAACGATGTCGCCGTCTTTCAGCAGTTTGGCGTCGTCCGGGATACCGTGGCACACCACTTCATTAATAGAAATGCAAACGGATTTCGGATAACCGTGATAGCCGAGGCAGGCAGAAACTGCGTGTTGCTGATTAACAATATAATCATTACAGATGCGATCCAGTTCGCCGGTGCTGACGCCCGGTTTAACATACGGTTCGATCATTTCCAGCACTTCGGCAGCCAGGCGGCCAGCGATGCGCATTTTTTCGATATCTTCAGGGGTCTTGATTGAGATAGCCATTAATTCTGTCCATCAGCGTCGGTGATACCGACAATATATATTTAAGTGCTGTCAATGGTATCACACCCTGCCAAATTGAGAATCATTCTGAACTTCGCGAAACGTGCCACCGAGGGTTTCCTGTAATAGAAAATTCATCGTGTGATGTTGTACACCGCACCAACAATTATTGGAGTCCACGGCGTATTTGTGGTATAAAGCGCGCCGGACTTCCGATCCATTTCGTATACACAGACTGGACGGAAGCGACAATCTCACTTTGTGTAACAACACACACGTATCGGCACATATTCCGGGGTGCCCTTTGGGGTCGGTAATATGGGATACGTGGAGGCATAACCCCAACTTTTATATAGAGGTTTTAATCATGGCAACTGTTTCCATGCGCGACATGCTCAAGGCTGGTGTTCACTTCGGTCACCAGACCCGTTACTGGAACCCGAAAATGAAGCCGTTCATTTTCGGTGCGCGTAACAAAGTTCACATCATCAACCTTGAGAAAACTGTACCGATGTTCAACGAAGCTCTGGCTGAACTGAACAAGATTGCTTCTCGCAAAGGTAAAATCCTTTTCGTTGGTACTAAACGCGCTGCAAGCGAAGCGGTGAAAGACGCTGCTCTGAGCTGCGACCAGTTCTTTGTGAACCATCGCTGGCTGGGCGGTATGCTGACTAACTGGAAAACCGTTCGTCAGTCCATCAAACGTCTGAAAGATCTGGAAACTCAGTCTCAGGACGGTACTTTCGACAAGCTGACCAAGAAAGAAGCGCTGATGCGCACTCGTGAGCTGGAGAAACTGGAAAACAGCCTGGGCGGTATCAAAGACATGGGCGGTCTGCCGGACGCTCTGTTTGTAATCGATGCTGACCACGAACACATTGCTATCAAAGAAGCAAACAACCTGGGTATTCCGGTATTTGCTATCGTTGATACCAACTCTGATCCGGACGGTGTTGACTTCGTTATCCCGGGTAACGACGACGCAATCCGTGCTGTAACCCTGTACCTGGGCGCTGTTGCTGCAACCGTTCGTGAAGGCCGTTCTCAGGATCTGGCTTCCCAGGCGGAAGAAAGCTTCGTAGAAGCTGAGTAATAAGGCTTGATAACTCCCCCGAAATAGTTCGAGTTGCAGGAAGGCGGCAAGCTCGAGGATCCCAGAGAGCTTACTTAAGTAAGTGACCTGAGTGAGCGAGCGAAGACAACGCGCCTGCAGCTTGAAATATGAAGGGGAGAGCCCTTATAGACCAGGTAGTACACGTTTGGTTAGGGGGCCTGCATATGGCCCCCTTTTTCACTTTTATATCTGTGCGGTTTAATTCCGGGCAGATCACATCTCCGAGGATTTTAGAATGGCTGAAATTACCGCATCCCTGGTAAAAGAGCTGCGTGAGCGTACTGGCGCAGGCATGATGGATTGCAAAAAAGCACTGACTGAAGCTAACGGCGACATCGAGCTGGCAATCGAAAACATGCGTAAGTCTGGTGCGATCAAAGCAGCGAAAAAAGCAGGCAACGTTGCTGCTGACGGCGTGATCAAAACCAAAATCGACGGCAACTACGGCATCATTCTGGAAGTTAACTGCCAGACTGACTTCGTGGCAAAAGATGCTGGTTTCCAGGCGTTCGCAGACAAAGTGCTGGACGCAGCGGTTGCTGGCAAAATCACTGACGTTGAAGTTCTGAAAGCACAGTTCGAAGAAGAACGTGTTGCGCTGGTAGCGAAAATCGGTGAAAACATCAACATTCGCCGTGTTGCTGCGCTGGAAGGCGACGTTCTGGGTTCTTATCAGCACGGCGCGCGTATCGGCGTTCTGGTTGCTGCTAAAGGCGCTGACGAAGAGCTGGTTAAACACATCGCTATGCATGTTGCTGCAAGCAAACCAGAATTCATCAAACCGGAAGACGTATCCGCTGAAGTGGTAGAGAAAGAATACCAGGTACAGTTGGACATCGCGATGCAGTCTGGTAAGCCGAAAGAAATCGCAGAGAAAATGGTTGAAGGCCGCATGAAGAAATTCACCGGCGAAGTTTCTCTGACCGGTCAGCCGTTCGTTATGGAACCGGCAAAAACTGTTGGTCAACTGCTGAAAGAGCATAACGCTGAAGTGACTGGCTTCATCCGCTTCGAAGTGGGTGAAGGCATCGAGAAAGTTGAGACTGACTTTGCAGCAGAAGTTGCTGCGATGTCCAAGCAGTCTTAATTATCGAAAAGGAGCCGCCTGAGGGCGGCTTCTTTTTGCGCCCATCTTGTAAATTCAGCTAACCCTTATGGGGCTGCGCTGAAAAGCGACGTACAATGTCGCCAGTATTAATTCATTTCAATCGTTGACAGTCTCAGGAAAGAAACATGGCTACCAATGCAAAACCCGTCTATAAACGCATTCTGCTTAAGTTAAGTGGCGAAGCTCTGCAGGGCACTGAAGGCTTCGGTATTGATGCAAGCATACTGGATCGCATGGCTCAGGAAATCAAAGAACTGGTTGAACTGGGTATTCAGGTTGGTGTGGTGATTGGTGGGGGTAACCTGTTCCGTGGTGCTGGTCTGGCGAAAGCGGGTATGAACCGCGTTGTGGGCGACCACATGGGCATGCTGGCGACCGTGATGAACGGCCTGGCAATGCGTGATGCACTGCACCGCGCCTATGTGAACGCTCGTCTGATGTCCGCTATTCCATTGAATGGCGTGTGTGACAGCTACAGTTGGGCCGAAGCTATCAGCCTGTTGCGTAATAACCGTGTGGTGATCCTCTCTGCCGGTACTGGTAACCCATTCTTCACCACTGACTCTGCAGCTTGCCTGCGTGGTATCGAAATTGAAGCCGATGTGGTGCTGAAAGCAACCAAAGTTGACGGTGTGTTTACCGCTGACCCAGCGCAAGATCCAACTGCAACTATGTACGAGCAGTTGACCTACAGTGAAGTGCTGGAGAAAGAACTGAAAGTGATGGACCTGGCTGCCTTTACGCTGGCTCGTGACCACAAATTACCGATTCGTGTTTTCAACATGAACAAACCGGGTGCGCTGCGCCGTGTGGTAATGGGTGAAAAAGAAGGGACTTTGATTACGGAATAATTCCCGTAATGGATAAATAAGGGTAAGATTCCGCATAAGTATCGCGGGGGCGTAAGTCTGATTATAAGGCGTTATTGTTTCAGGCAGTTTGGTCACGGCCAGCGCGCAACAACCGGAGCGTACAAAAGTACGTGAGGATTGCGAGCACTGCCCAGGGTCAAAATGGCAAATAAAATAGTCTAATAATCCAGACGATTACCCGTAATATGTTTAATCAGGGCTATACTTAGCACACTTCCACTGTGTGTGACTGTCTGGTCTGACTGAGACAAGTTTTCAAGGATTCGTAACGTGATTAGCGATATCAGAAAAGATGCTGAAGTACGCATGGACAAATGCGTAGAAGCGTTCAAAACCCAAATCAGCAAAATACGCACGGGTCGTGCTTCTCCCAGCCTGCTGGATGGCATTGTCGTGGAATATTACGGCACGCCGACGCCGCTGCGTCAACTGGCAAGCGTAACGGTAGAAGATTCCCGTACACTGAAAATCAACGTGTTTGATCGTTCAATGTCTCCGGCCGTTGAAAAAGCGATTATGGCGTCCGACCTCGGCCTGAACCCGAACTCTGCGGGTAGCGACATTCGTGTTCCACTGCCTCCGCTGACGGAAGAACGTCGTAAAGATCTGACCAAAATCGTTCGTGGTGAAGCAGAACAAGCACGTGTTGCGGTGCGTAACGTGCGCCGTGACGCGAACGACAAAGTGAAAGCACTGTTGAAAGAAAAAGAGATCAGCGAAGATGATGATCGCCGTTCTCAAGACGATGTACAGAAACTGACTGACGCTGCAATCAAGAAAATTGAAGCGGCGCTGGCAGACAAAGAAGCAGAACTGATGCAGTTCTGATTTCTTGAACGACAAAAACGCCGCTCAGTAGATCCTTGCGGATCGGCTGGCGGCGTTTTGCTTTTTATTCTGTCTCAACTCTGGATGTTTCATGAAGCAACTCACCATTCTGGGCTCGACCGGCTCGATTGGTTGCAGCACGCTGGACGTGGTGCGCCATAATCCCGAACACTTCCGCGTAGTTGCGCTGGTGGCAGGAAAAAATGTCACTCGCATGGTAGAACAGTGCCTGGAATTCTCTCCCCGCTATGCTGTTATGGACGATGAAGCGAGTGCGAAACTTCTTAAAACGACGCTACAACAACAAGGTAGCCGCACCGAAGTCTTAAGTGGCCAGCAGGCTGCTTGCGATATGGCGGCGCTTGACGATGTTGATCAGGTGATGGCTGCGATTGTCGGTGCCGCAGGCCTGCTACCTACGCTTGCCGCGATCCGCGCGGGTAAAACCATACTGCTGGCAAACAAAGAATCACTGGTCACTTGTGGACGTCTGTTCATGGACGCCGTAAAGCAGAGCAAAGCGCAGTTATTACCCGTCGATAGCGAACACAACGCCATTTTTCAGAGTTTACCGCAACCTATTCAGCACAATCTGGGATACGCTGACCTTGAGCAAAATGGCGTGGTGTCCATTTTACTTACCGGGTCTGGTGGCCCTTTCCGTGAGACGCCATTGCGTGATTTGGCAACAATGACGCCAGATCAAGCTTGTCGTCATCCGAACTGGTCGATGGGACGTAAAATTTCCGTCGATTCGGCCACCATGATGAACAAAGGTCTGGAATACATTGAAGCGCGCTGGTTGTTTAACGCCTGCGCCAGCCAGATGGAAGTGCTGATTCATCCGCAGTCAGTGATTCACTCAATGGTGCGTTATCAGGACGGCAGTGTTCTGGCGCAGTTGGGTGAACCCGACATGCGAACGCCAATTGCCCACACCATGGCATGGCCGAATCGCGTGAACTCTGGCGTGAAGCCGCTCGATTTTTGCAAACTGAGTGCGTTGACATTTTCCGCACCGGATTATGAACGTTATCCATGTCTGAAACTGGCGATGGATGCGTTTGAACAAGGCCAGGCTGCGACGACGGCATTGAACGCCGCAAACGAAATTAGTGTTGCAGCCTTCCTTGCGCAACGGATTCGTTTTACGGATATCGCCGCGTTGAATTTATCCGTGCTGGAAAAAATGGATATGCGCGAACCACAATGCGTGGACGATGTGTTGTCTGTTGATGTCAATGCGCGCGAGGTCGCCAGAAAAGAGGTGATGCGTCTCGCAAGCTGAGGATAATCCGGCTACAGAGAGTCGTGCTATTTGTTAGCGTAGGGCTTCAGTGATATAGTCTGCGCCATCTGATCGTAAGTAGTTGGCTTTCTAAGGTCAGGTATGCCGTGGTTTGACACGGCTTTTTTTTGTATAGGCTTCAGTATTCCTGAGTACCGTAAACCCTTTCAGGGAATAAGAAACGCGTGATGTTGTCTGCTACTCAACCACTTAGCGAAAAATTGCCAGTTCATGGCTGTCGCCATGTCGCGATCATTATGGATGGCAACGGGCGCTGGGCAAAAAAGCAAGGGAAAATTCGTGCCTTCGGGCATAAAGCCGGGGCTAAATCGGTCCGTCGGGCGGTCTCTTTTGCGGCCAACAACGGTATTGAGGCGTTAACGCTGTATGCCTTTAGTAGTGAAAACTGGAACCGACCAGCGCAGGAAGTCAGTGCGTTAATGGAACTGTTTGTGTGGGCGCTTGATAGCGAAGTAAAAAGCCTGCATCGGCATAACGTGCGTCTGCGTATTATTGGCGATACCAGTCGCTTTAACTCGCGTTTGCAAGAACGTATTCGTAAATCTGAAGCGTTAACTGCCGGGAATACCGGTCTGACGTTGAATATTGCGGCGAACTACGGTGGACGTTGGGATATAGTCCAGGGCGTCAGGCAACTGGCTGAAAAGGTGCAGCAAGGAAATCTGCAACCGGATCAGATAGATGAAGAGATGCTAAACCAGCATGTCTGTATGCATGAACTGGCCCCTGTAGATTTAGTAATTAGGACTGGGGGAGAGCATCGCATTAGTAACTTTTTGCTTTGGCAAATTGCCTATGCCGAACTTTACTTTACAGATGTTCTCTGGCCCGATTTCGATGAACAAGACTTTGAAGGGGCGTTAAATGCCTTTGCTAATCGAGAGCGTCGTTTCGGCGGCACCGAGCCTGGTGATGAAACAGCCTGATGGGGGTCGCTTTTGCTGAAGTATCGCCTGATATCTGCTTTTGTTTTAATACCCGTAGTCATCGCGGCACTGTTTCTGTTGCCGCCGGTGGGGTTCGCTATTGTTACGCTGGTGGTCTGTATGCTGGCAGCGTGGGAATGGGGACAGCTTAGCGGTTTTACCACTCGCTCGCAGCGGGTATGGCTGGCGGTGCTGTGCGGGTTATTGCTGGCGCTGATGCTTTTTCTGTTGCCAGAATATCACCGAAATATCCATCAACCGCTGGTTGAAGTCTCGCTTTGGGCTTCGCTTGGCTGGTGGGTTGCTGCGTTGTTATTGGTGTTATTCTACCCCGGTTCTGCGGCAATCTGGCGAAACTCCAAAACATTGCGCATTATCTTTGGTGTATTAACCATTGTTCCCTTCTTTTGGGGCATGCTGGCGTTACGGACATGGCACTATGACGAGAATCATTACAGTGGCGCGATATGGCTGCTCTATGTCATGATCCTGGTCTGGGGAGCCGACTCTGGCGCATATATGTTTGGCAAATTGTTTGGCAAACATAAGTTGGCACCGAAGGTTTCTCCAGGCAAGACCTGGCAGGGCTTTATTGGCGGACTCGCGACCGCAGCGGTAATCTCATGGGGTTACGGCATGTGGGCGAATTTGAACGTTGCACCTATCACCTTACTCATTTGCTCTATTGTCGCGGCGTTAGCCTCAGTGTTAGGCGACTTGACCGAGAGCATGTTTAAGCGTGAAGCAGGAATTAAGGACAGCGGTCATTTAATTCCAGGACACGGCGGTATTTTGGATCGTATTGATAGCCTGACGGCTGCGGTGCCGGTCTTTGCTTGTCTGTTGTTGCTGGTATTCAGGACGCTTTGACGGAAGGTATTATGCTGAGTTTTCTCTGGGATTTGGCTTCGTTCATCGTTGCACTGGGTGTGCTTATCACCGTGCATGAATTTGGTCATTTCTGGGTTGCCCGGCGTTGTGGTGTCCGCGTTGAGCGATTCTCGATAGGCTTTGGTAAGGCGCTCTGGCGCCGGACTGATAAGTCAGGCACTGAATATGTCATCGCCCTGATCCCGTTGGGCGGTTATGTCAAAATGCTGGATGAGCGCGCAGAACCGGTTGTTCCGGAACTCCGCCACCAGGCCTTCAATAATAAATCTGTCGGCCAACGTGCGGCGATTATAGCCGCAGGTCCGGTTGCAAACTTCATTTTTGCTATCTTTGCCTACTGGCTGGTTTTTATCATTGGCGTGCCTGGTGTTCGTCCGGTGGTTGGCGAAATATTGCCCAACTCGATAGCTGCGCAAGCACAAATTGCACCAGGTACGGAACTAAAAGCCGTTGATGGTATCGAAACGCCTGATTGGGATGCTGTGCGTTTGCAGTTGGTCGATAAAATTGGCGATGAAAGTACCACCGTTACCGTAGCACCATTCGGCAGCGACCAGCGACGCGATGTAAGGCTCGATTTACGTCACTGGGCGTTTGAGCCTGATAAAGAAGATCCTGTATCTTCTTTGGGGATTCGTCCCCGTGGGCCGCAAATTGAACCTGTACTGGAAAATGTGCAGCCAAACTCAGCGGCAAGCAAGGCGGGTTTGCAAGCAGGCGACAGGATCGTTAAAGTCGATGGTCAGCCATTAACGCAATGGGTGGCGTTTGTGATGCTTGTCCGGGATAACCCGGGTAAAGCCTTAGCGTTGGAAATTGAAAGGCAGGGGAGTCCCTTGTCTTTAACATTAGTCCCGGAGAGCAAACCGGGTAATGGCAAGGCGATTGGCTTTGTCGGTATTGAGCCGAAAGTCATTCCTTTGCCAGATGAGTATAAAGTTGTACGCCAGTATGGGCCGTTCAACGCCATCGTCGAAGCCACGGACAAAACGTGGCAGTTGATGAAGCTGACGGTCAGTATGCTGGGAAAATTGATCACCGGTGATGTGAAACTGAACAACCTCAGTGGGCCGATCTCTATCGCCAAGGGGGCTGGGATGACAGCGGAACTCGGGGTTGTTTATTATCTGCCGTTTCTTGCGCTTATTAGCGTGAACTTAGGGATAATTAACCTGTTTCCGTTGCCCGTACTTGACGGGGGGCATCTGCTGTTCCTTGCGATCGAAAAGATCAAGGGCGGACCGGTATCCGAGCGGGTTCAAGACTTTTGTTATCGCATTGGCTCGATTCTGCTGGTGTTGTTAATGGGGCTTGCACTTTTCAATGATTTCTCTCGGTTATGAGAGTTAGTTAGGAAGAACGCATAATAACGATGGCGATGAAAAAGTTGCTCATAGCGTCGCTGCTGTTTAGCAGCGCCACCGTATACGGTGCTGAAGGGTTCGTAGTGAAAGACATTCATTTCGAAGGCCTTCAGCGTGTCGCCGTTGGTGCGGCCCTCCTCAGTATGCCGGTGCGCACAGGCGACACGGTTAATGATGAAGATATCAGTAATACCATTCGCGCTCTGTTTGCTACCGGCAACTTTGAGGATGTTCGCGTCCTTCGTGATGGTGATACCCTTCTGGTTCAGGTAAAAGAACGTCCGACCATTGCCAGCATCACTTTCTCCGGTAACAAATCGGTGAAAGATGACATGCTGAAGCAAAACCTCGAGGCTTCTGGCGTGCGTGTGGGCGAATCTCTTGATCGCACCACCATTGCTGATATCGAAAAAGGTCTGGAAGACTTCTACTACAGCGTCGGTAAATACAGCGCCAGCGTAAAAGCTGTCGTGACACCACTGCCGCGTAACCGTGTTGACCTTAAACTGGTGTTCCAGGAAGGTGTGTCAGCAGAAATCCAGCAAATCAACATTGTTGGTAACCATGCCTTCACCACCGACGAACTGATCTCTCATTTCCAACTGCGTGACGAAGTGCCGTGGTGGAACGTGGTAGGTGATCGTAAATACCAGAAACAGAAACTGGCGGGCGACCTTGAAACCCTGCGCAGTTACTATCTGGATCGCGGTTATGCCCGTTTCAACATTGACTCGACTCAGGTCAGTCTGACGCCGGATAAGAAAGGTATCTACGTCACGGTGAACATCACCGAAGGCGATCAGTATAAGCTCTCTGGTGTTGAAGTGAGCGGCAATCTTGCCGGCCACTCCGCTGAAATTGAGCAACTGACGAAAATCGAGCCGGGTGAGCTGTATAACGGCACCAAAGTGACCAAAATGGAAGATGATATTAAAAAGCTTCTCGGTCGCTATGGTTATGCCTATCCGCGCGTACAGTCGATGCCTGAAATTAACGATGCCGACAAAACCGTTAAATTACGTGTGAATGTCGATGCGGGTAACCGTTTCTACGTGCGTAAGATCCGTTTTGAAGGTAACGACACATCGAAAGATGCCGTCCTGCGCCGTGAAATGCGCCAGATGGAAGGTGCCTGGTTAGGCAGCGATCTGGTTGATCAGGGTAAAGAACGTCTGAATCGTCTGGGCTTCTTTGAAACGGTTGATACCGATACCCAACGTGTCCCGGGTAGTCCGGACCAGGTTGATGTGGTTTACAAGGTCAAAGAACGTAACACCGGTAGCTTCAACTTCGGTATTGGTTACGGTACAGAAAGTGGCGTGAGCTTCCAGGCGGGCGTACAGCAGGATAACTGGTTAGGTACGGGTTATGCTGTTGGTATTAACGGTACTAAAAACGATTACCAGACCTATGCTGAACTGTCCGTTACCAACCCATACTTCACTGTAGATGGCGTAAGCCTTGGTGGTCGTGTCTTCTATAATGACTTCCAGGCAGATGACGCCGACCTGTCCGACTATACCAACAAGAGTTATGGTACAGACGTGACGTTAGGCTTCCCGGTTAACGAATACAACTCGCTGCGTGCAGGTCTGGGTTATGTACATAACTCCTTGTCTAACATGCAGCCGCAGGTCGCGATGTGGCGTTATCTCTACTCTATGGGTGAACATCCGAGCACCTCTGATCAAGATAACAGCTTCAAAACGGACGACTTCACGTTCAACTATGGCTGGACCTATAACAAGCTCGACCGTGGTTACTTCCCGACGGATGGTTCGCGTGTCAACCTGACGGGTAAAGTGACCATTCCGGGATCGGATAACGAATACTACAAAGTGACGTTAGACACGGCGACCTATGTGCCGATCGACGACGATCACAAATGGGTTGTGCTGGGCCGTACTCGTTGGGGTTACGGTGATGGCTTAGGCGGCAAAGAGATGCCGTTCTATGAAAACTTCTATGCCGGTGGTTCCAGCACCGTGCGTGGCTTCCAGTCCAACACCATTGGTCCGAAAGCGGTTTACTTCCCGCATCAGGCCAGTAATTATGATCCGGACTACGACTACGAATGTGCGACTCAGGACGGCGCAAAAGATCTGTGTAAATCGGATGATGCTGTAGGCGGTAACGCCATGGCGGTTGCCAGCCTCGAACTCATCACCCCGACACCGTTCATTAGCGACAAGTATGCTAACTCAGTCCGCACTTCCTTCTTCTGGGATATGGGTACTGTTTGGGATACAAACTGGGATTCCAGCCAATATTCTGGATATCCGGACTATAGTGATCCAAGCAATATCCGTATGTCTGCGGGTATCGCATTACAATGGATGTCCCCATTGGGGCCGTTGGTGTTCTCCTACGCCCAGCCGTTCAAAAAGTACGATGGAGACAAAGCAGAACAGTTCCAGTTTAACATTGGTAAAACCTGGTAAGTGTTCTCCATAAAGGAATGTAGTGGTAGTGTAGCGATGACTTTTGGCGATCTTTATAAGATCGCCGGGCCACGCAAAGAACTGCACCTTCCGGTGCAAATGGGATGGTAAGGAGTTTATTGTGAAAAAGTGGTTATTAGCTGCAGGTCTCGGTTTAGCACTGGCAACTTCTGCTCAGGCGGCTGACAAAATTGCAATCGTCAATATGGGTAGCCTGTTCCAGCAGGTAGCACAGAAAACCGGTGTTTCTAACACGCTGGAAAATGAGTTCAAAGGCCGTGCCAGCGAACTGCAGCGTATGGAAACCGATCTGCAGGCTAAAATGAAAAAGCTGCAGTCCATGAAAGCCGGTAGCGATCGTACTAAGCTGGAAAAAGACGTGATGGCTCAGCGCCAGACTTTTGCTCAGAAAGCGCAGGCTTTTGAACAAGATCGCGCACGTCGTTCCAACGAAGAACGCGGCAAACTGGTTACTCGTATCCAGACTGCTGTGAAATCCGTTGCCAGCAGCCAGAGCATCGATCTGGTTGTTGATGCAAACGCCGTTGCTTACAACAGCAGCGATGTAAAAGACATCACTGCCGACGTACTGAAACAGGTTAAATAAGTAATGCCTTCAATTCGACTGGCTGATTTAGCGCAGCAGTTGGATGCAGAACTACACGGTGATGGCGATATCGTCATCACCGGCGTTGCGTCCATGCAATCTGCACAAACAGGTCATATTACGTTCATGGTTAATCCTAAATACCGTGAATATTTAGGCTTGTGCCAGGCGTCCGCGGTTGTGATGACCCAGGACGATCTTCCTTTCGCGAAAAGTGCCGCACTGGTAGTGAAGAATCCCTACCTGACTTACGCGCGCATGGCGCAAATTTTAGATACCACGCCGCAGCCCGCGCAGAACATTGCACCAAGTGCGGTGATTGATGCAACGGCGAAGCTGGGTAACAACGTCTCAATTGGCGCTAACGCGGTCATTGAGTCCGGCGTTGAGCTGGGTGATAACGTGATTATCGGTGCCGGTTGCTTCGTTGGTAAAAACAGCAAAATCGGCGCAGGTTCGCGCCTTTGGGCGAACGTAACCATTTACCATGAGATCCAGATCGGTCAGAATTGCCTGATCCAATCCGGAACTGTGATCGGTGCAGACGGCTTTGGCTATGCCAACGATCGTGGTAACTGGGTGAAGATCCCACAGATTGGTCGCGTGATTATTGGCGATCGCGTGGAGATTGGTGCCTGTACTACCATCGATCGCGGCGCGCTGGATGACACGGTGATCGGCAATGGCGTGATCATTGATAATCAGTGTCAGATTGCACATAACGTCGTGATTGGCGACAATACGGCGGTTGCCGGTGGCGTCATTATGGCGGGCAGCCTGAAAATTGGTCGTTACTGCATGATCGGCGGTGCCAGCGTAATCAACGGGCATATGGAAATATGCGATAAAGTGACGGTTACGGGCATGGGTATGGTGATGCGTCCTATTACTGAACCTGGCGTCTATTCCTCAGGCATTCCGCTGCAACCCAACAAAGTCTGGCGCAAAACCGCTGCACTGGTGATGAACATTGATGATATGAGCAAGCGTCTGAAATCGCTTGAGCGCAAGGTTAATCAGCAAGACTAACGTTCCATCTATTGTTCGCCAAACTTTACGGCCTGTCTCATTCTTACGATTGCGGCAGGCCGTGTTATTATTATCGTTTCTTATATTTTGACAGGAAGAGTATCTTGACTACTAACACTCATACTCTGCAGATTGAAGAGATTTTAGAACTTCTACCGCACCGTTTCCCATTCTTACTGGTGGATCGCGTGCTGGATTTTGAAGAAGGTCGTTTTCTGCGCGCAGTTAAAAATGTCTCTGTCAATGAGCCATTCTTCCAGGGCCATTTCCCTGGAAAACCGATTTTCCCGGGAGTGCTGATTCTGGAAGCTATGGCACAGGCAACAGGTATTCTGGCGTTTAAAAGCGTAGGAAAACTGGAACCGGGTGAACTTTACTACTTCGCCGGTATTGATGAAGCGCGCTTCAAGCGCCCGGTTGTACCAGGCGATCAAATGATCATGGAAGTCACTTTCGAAAAAACGCGCCGTGGCCTGACCCGTTTTAAAGGGGTTGCTCTGGTCGACGGTAAGGTAGTTTGCGAAGCAACGATGATGTGTGCTCGTAGCCGGGAGGCCTGATACGTGATTGATAAATCCGCCTTTGTGCATCCAACCGCCATTGTGGAAGAGGGCGCGTCGATTGGTGCCAACGCTCACATTGGTCCTTTTTGTATCGTTGGACCCCATGTCGAAATTGGTGAGAATACCGTACTGAAATCTCACGTTGTCGTGAATGGTCATACTAAAATTGGCCGCGACAATGAGATTTATCAGTTCGCCTCCATCGGTGAAGTTAACCAGGATCTGAAATATGCTGGCGAACCGACCCGTGTGGAGATTGGCGATCGTAACCGCATTCGCGAAAGCGTCACCATTCATCGTGGCACAGTCCAGGGCGGTGGATTGACGAAGGTGGGCAGCGACAACTTACTGATGATCAATGCGCACATTGCGCACGATTGTACGGTAGGTAACCGCTGCATTCTCGCCAACAACGCAACGCTGGCGGGGCACGTATCGGTAGACGACTTTGCGATCATCGGCGGCATGACCGCAGTCCATCAGTTCTGCATCATTGGTGCGCATGTGATGGTTGGCGGTTGCTCCGGTGTGGCACAGGACGTCCCTCCTTATGTCATTGCGCAGGGTAACCACGCAACGCCGTTCGGTGTCAATATCGAAGGGCTGAAGCGCCGCGGATTCAGCCGTGAGGCGATTACCGCTATCCGCAATGCGTACAAGCTGATTTATCGCAGCGGTAAAACGCTTGATGAAGTGAAACCGGAAATTGCTGAACTGGCGGAAACGCATCCGGAAGTGAAAGCCTTTGCCGATTTCTTTGCTCGCTCAACGCGCGGTCTGATTCGTTAATGGCTGAACAGCGTCCATTAACGATTGCCCTGGTCGCCGGAGAAACCTCCGGCGATATCCTGGGGGCCGGTTTAATCCGCGCTGTGAAAGAACGTGTGCCCAACGCCCGCTTTGTCGGTGTTGCCGGGCCACGGATGCAGGCTGAAGGCTGCGAAGCCTGGTACGAAATGGAAGAACTGGCGGTGATGGGCATTGTTGAAGTGCTTGGTCGTCTGCGTCGCTTACTGCATATTCGTGCCGATCTGACAAAGCGTTTTGGCGAACTGAAGCCAGATGTTTTTGTTGGCATTGATGCGCCTGACTTCAATATTACCCTCGAAGGTAACCTCAAAAAGCAGGGTATCAAAACCATTCATTATGTCAGTCCGTCCGTGTGGGCGTGGCGACAGAAACGCGTTTTCAAAATAGGCAGAGCCACTGATTTAGTCCTCGCATTTCTGCCTTTCGAAAAAGCGTTTTACGACAAATACAACGTGCCGTGCCGTTTTATCGGCCACACAATGGCTGATGCCATGCCGTTAGATCCAGATAAAAATGCCGCACGAGATGTGTTGGGGATCCCTCACGATGCCCACTGCCTGGCGTTGCTGCCGGGGAGCCGTGGCGCGGAAGTCGAAATGCTTAGTGCCGATTTCCTGAAAACGGCCCAGCTTTTGCGCCAGACATATCCGGATCTTGAGATTGTGGTGCCGCTGGTGAATGCCAAACGCCGCGAGCAGTTTGAACGCATCAAAGCTGAAGTCGCGCCAGACCTGTCGGTTCATTTGCTGGATGGGATGGGCCGTGAGGCGATGGTCGCCAGCGATGCGGCGCTACTAGCGTCGGGCACGGCAGCACTGGAGTGTATGCTGGCGAAATGCCCGATGGTGGTGGGCTATCGTATGAAGCCTTTCACCTTCTGGCTGGCGAAACGGCTGGTGAAAACTGATTATGTCTCACTGCCAAATTTGCTGGCGGGCAGAGAGTTAGTCAAAGAGTTATTGCAGGAAGAGTGTGAGCCGCAAAAACTGGCTGCGGCGCTGTTACCGCTGTTGGCGAATGGTAAAACCAGCCATGCGATGCACGACACTTTCCGCGAGCTGCATCAGCAGATCCGCTGCAATGCCGATGAGCAGGCGGCGCAGGCCGTTCTGGAGTTAGCACAATGATCGAATTTGTTTATCCGCATACGCAGCTTGTTGCAGGTGTGGATGAAGTTGGGCGCGGGCCGTTGGTCGGTGCGGTCGTTACCGCTGCCGTGATCCTCGATCCGGCGCGCCCGATTGTCGGGTTGAATGATTCCAAAAAGCTGAGTGAAAAACGCCGTCTGGCGCTCTGTGAAGAGATCAAAGAGAAGGCGTTAAGCTGGAGTCTGGGTCGCGCGGAACCTCATGAAATCGACGAACTGAATATTTTACACGCAACCATGCTGGCGATGCAGCGTGCCGTAGCGGGGCTGCATATTGCGCCGGAATATGTGTTGATTGATGGTAACCGCTGCCCGAAATTACCGATGCCATCGATGGCGGTTGTTAAAGGCGACAGTCGCGTGCCGGAAATCAGTGCGGCGTCTATCCTGGCGAAAGTGACACGCGATGCTGAAATGGCGGAGCTGGACATCATTTACCCACAATATGGATTTGCCCAACACAAAGGGTATCCAACGGCTTTTCATCTGGAAAAACTGGCTGAACACGGTGCGACCGAACACCATCGGCGCAGCTTTGGCCCTGTCAAACGCGCACTGGGACTTGCGTCCTGATTCTTGTGTCGAGATTAAGTAAACCGGAATCTGAAGATGTCTGAACCACGTTTCGTTCACCTACGGGTGCACAGCGACTACTCGATGATCGATGGTCTGGCAAAAACCGCGCCGCTGGTAAAAAAGGCGGCGGCGTTGGGGATGCCGGCGCTGGCGATCACTGATTTCACCAACCTTTGCGGTCTGGTGAAGTTCTACGGAGCGGGACATGGCGCAGGGATTAAGCCTATCGTCGGGGCGGATTTTAATGTCCAGTGCGACCTGCTGGGTGATGAGTTAACCCACCTGACGGTGCTGGCGGCGAACAATACCGGCTATCAGAATCTGACGTTGCTGATCTCAAAAGCGTATCAGCGCGGGTATGGTGCCGCCGGGCCGATCATCGATCGCGACTGGCTTATCGAATTAAACGCAGGGTTGATCCTCCTCTCCGGCGGACGCATGGGCGACGTCGGGCGCAGCCTTTTGCGTGGTAACAGCGCACTGGTAGATGAGTGTGTCGCGTTTTATGAAGAGCACTTCCCGGATCGCTATTTTCTCGAATTGATTCGCACCGGCAGGCCGGATGAAGAAAGCTATTTGCACGCGGCGGTGGAACTGGCGGAAAGGCGCGGTTTGCCTGTTGTGGCAACCAACGACGTGCGCTTTATTGACAGCAGTGATTTCGACGCGCACGAAATCCGCGTCGCGATCCACGACGGCTTTACCCTCGACGATCCCAAACGTCCGCGTAACTATTCGCCGCAGCAATATATGCGTAGCGAAGAGGAGATGTGCGAGCTGTTTGCCGACATCCCGGAAGCTCTTGCTAACACCGTGGAGATTGCCAAACGTTGTAACGTGACCGTGCGTCTTGGTGAATACTTCCTGCCGCAGTTCCCGACCGGGGACATGAGCACCGAAGATTATCTGGTTAAGCGAGCAAAAGAAGGTCTGGAAGAGCGTCTGGCATTTTTATTCCCTGACGAAGAAGAACGTCTTAAGCGCCGCCCGGAATATGACGAGCGTCTGGATACTGAACTCCAGGTTATCAACCAGATGGGCTTCCCTGGCTACTTCCTCATCGTTATGGAATTTATCCAGTGGTCGAAGGATAACGGTGTACCGGTAGGGCCTGGCCGTGGTTCCGGTGCGGGGTCACTGGTGGCCTACGCGCTGAAAATCACTGACCTCGATCCGCTAGAATTCGACCTGCTGTTCGAACGTTTCCTTAACCCGGAACGTGTCTCCATGCCTGACTTCGACGTTGACTTCTGTATGGAGAAACGCGACCAGGTTATCGAACATGTGGCGGACATGTACGGTCGCGATGCGGTATCGCAGATCATCACCTTCGGTACGATGGCGGCAAAAGCGGTGATCCGCGACGTAGGTCGCGTGCTGGGGCATCCGTATGGCTTTGTCGATCGTATCTCGAAACTGATCCCGCCAGATCCGGGGATGACGCTGGCGAAAGCGTTTGAAGCCGAGCCGCAGTTGCCAGAAATTTACGAAGCGGATGAAGAAGTTAAGGCGCTGATCGACATGGCGCGTAAACTGGAAGGGGTTACCCGTAACGCGGGTAAACACGCCGGTGGGGTGGTTATCGCGCCGACCAAAATTACCGATTTTGCGCCGCTTTATTGCGATGAAGAAGGCAAACATCCGGTCACTCAGTTTGATAAAAGCGACGTTGAATACGCCGGACTGGTGAAGTTTGACTTCCTCGGCCTGCGTACTCTCACCATCATCAACTGGGCGCTGGAGATGATCAACAAGCGGCGGGCGAAAAATGGCGAGCCGCCGCTGGATATCGCCGCGATCCCGCTGGATGACAAGAAAAGTTTCGACATGCTGCAACGCTCGGAAACCACAGCGGTATTCCAGCTTGAATCGCGCGGCATGAAAGATTTGATCAAGCGTCTACAACCTGACTGCTTCGAAGATATGATCGCACTGGTGGCGCTGTTCCGCCCAGGTCCGTTGCAATCAGGGATGGTGGATAACTTTATCGACCGTAAACATGGTCGCGAGGAGATCTCCTACCCAGACGTGCAGTGGCAGCATGAAAGCCTGAAACCGGTTCTGGAGCCAACTTACGGTATTATCCTGTATCAGGAACAGGTAATGCAGATTGCCCAGGTACTTTCTGGCTATACCCTCGGCGGCGCGGATATGCTGCGTCGTGCGATGGGTAAGAAAAAGCCGGAAGAGATGGCCAAGCAGCGTTCTGTTTTTGCCGAAGGTGCAGAAAAGAACGGCATCAATGCCGAACTGGCGATGAAAATCTTCGACCTGGTAGAGAAATTCGCGGGTTACGGATTTAACAAATCGCACTCTGCGGCCTATGCTTTGGTGTCTTATCAAACGTTATGGCTGAAAGCGCACTATCCGGCAGAGTTTATGGCGGCGGTAATGACTGCCGATATGGACAATACCGAGAAAGTGGTTGGCCTGGTGGATGAGTGCTGGCGGATGGGCCTTAAAATCCTGCCGCCAGATATAAACTCCGGTCTTTACCATTTCCACGTCAACGATGACGGGGAAATCGTGTATGGTATTGGCGCTATCAAAGGGGTGGGTGAAGGGCCAATTGAGGCCATCATCGAAGCCCGTAATAAAGGTGGCTACTTCCGCGAACTGTTTGATCTTTGCGCCCGTACCGACACCAAAAAACTGAACCGGCGGGTGCTGGAAAAACTGATCATGTCAGGGGCATTTGACCGCCTGGGGCCACACCGCGCGGCGTTAATGAACTCGCTGGGCGATGCGTTAAAAGCGGCAGATCAACACGCGAAAGCGGAAGCCATCGGCCAGGCCGATATGTTCGGCGTGCTGGCAGAAGAGCCGGAACAAATTGAACAATCCTACGCTAGCTGCCAGCCGTGGCCGGAGCAGGTGGTGTTAGATGGGGAGCGCGAAACGTTGGGTCTGTACCTGACGGGCCACCCGATCAACCAGTATTTAAAAGAGATTGAGCGTTATGTCGGAGGCGTAAGGCTGAAAGACATGCACCCGACAGAACGTGGTAAAGTCACCACGGCTGCGGGGCTCGTTGTTGCCGCGCGGGTTATGGTCACCAAGCGCGGCAATCGTATCGGTATCTGCACGCTGGATGACCGTTCCGGGCGGCTGGAAGTGATGTTATTTACTGACGCCCTGGATAAATACCAGCAATTGCTGGAAAAAGACCGCATACTTATCGTCAGCGGACAGGTCAGCTTTGATGACTTCAGCGGTGGGCTTAAAATGACCGCTCGCGAAGTGATGGATATTGACGAAGCCCGGGAAAAATATGCTCGCGGGCTTGCTATCTCGCTGACGGACAGGCAAATTGATGACCAGCTTTTAAACCGACTCCGTCAGTCTCTGGAACCCCACCGCTCTGGGACAATTCCAGTACATCTCTACTATCAGAGGGCGGATGCACGTGCACGGTTGCGTTTTGGCGCGACGTGGCGTGTCTCTCCGAGCGATCGTTTGTTAAACGATCTCCGTGGCCTCATTGGTTCGGAGCAGGTGGAACTGGAGTTTGACTAATACAGGAATACTATGAGTCTGAATTTCCTTGATTTTGAACAGCCGATTGCAGAGCTGGAAGCGAAAATCGATTCTCTGACTGCGGTTAGCCGCCAGGATGAGAAACTGGATATTAACATCGATGAAGAAGTGCATCGTCTGCGTGAAAAAAGCGTAGAACTGACGCGTAAAATCTTCGCCGATCTCGGTGCATGGCAGATTGCCCAACTGGCACGCCATCCACAGCGCCCTTATACCCTGGATTACGTTCGCCTGGCATTTGATGAATTTGACGAACTGGCAGGCGACCGCGCGTATGCAGATGACAAAGCTATCGTCGGTGGTATCGCCCGTCTTGACGGTCGTCCGGTGATGATCATTGGTCATCAGAAAGGCCGTGAAACCAAAGAGAAAATTCGTCGTAACTTTGGTATGCCAGCGCCAGAAGGTTACCGCAAAGCACTGCGTCTGATGCAAATGGCTGAACGCTTTAAGATGCCAATCATCACCTTTATCGACACCCCTGGGGCTTATCCGGGTGTGGGCGCAGAAGAACGTGGTCAGTCTGAAGCCATCGCGCGTAACCTGCGTGAAATGTCTCGCCTCGGCGTACCGGTCGTTTGTACGGTTATCGGTGAAGGTGGTTCTGGCGGTGCGCTGGCCATTGGCGTGGGCGATAAAGTGAATATGCTGCAATACAGCACCTATTCCGTTATCTCGCCGGAAGGTTGTGCCTCTATCCTCTGGAAGAGCGCAGACAAGGCCCCGCTGGCGGCTGAAGCGATGGGCATCATCGCTCCGCGTCTGAAAGAACTGAAACTGATTGACTCCATCATCCCGGAACCGCTGGGCGGCGCTCACCGTAACCCGGAAGCGATGGCTGCGTCTCTGAAAGCGCAACTGCTGGCGGATCTGGCCGATCTCGACGTGTTAAGCACTGAGGATTTAAAAAATCGTCGTTATCAGCGACTGATGAGCTACGGTTACGCGTAATCAGCAAATTTTCTGAAAAGGGTCACTTCGGTGGCCTTTTTTTCTATGTAGTTTATTTAGTCATATTATAAATACATTTAGATAATCTTTCTTTCGTTTTCCCCTGCCATAAAATTCTTGAACTCATGTTGATAACTCCGATTTCGGAGGCATATACAAATATACACAGTGGTCAAAAATAATATAAATTTATCAATCTCATAGAATTTTTAAGGATAAAATATGAAAGCAATTTTAGGATTCGATCATCTTCTTATGCCGCGTGTTCTGGTGTTTTTTTACTGGCTGGCTATGGTGCTGACACTGATAGGCGGTGTCTTCTCCATATTTAGCGGAAACATTATCTTAGGGGTAGCTTATACCGTCATTGGCCTTATAAGCTGTCGTATGACTTTCGAATTAATTATGATAGCGTTTAAGAATAACGAATATTTGCGCCGCATTGCCGAGAGTGTTAGCAAGAATAGTGCAGAGTAATCCCCCACAAAACGCTTCACCAAACCGCATCTCAACCGCTATTACAGGCGTTTGAGATGTTGTTTTAAAATCAGAGTATACTCTAAATAATTCGAGTTGTAGGAAGGCGACAAGCGAGTGAATCACCAGGAGCTTATATAAGTAAGTGACTGGTGTGAGCGAACGCAGACGCAGCACATGCAACTTAAAGTATGACGAGTATAAATGTCTGATTCATCTTTCCTGTAATTTGTGCGTATTATCAATATATAGCGATGCACGTGCGTATCATATCAATGCAGGAGATTCTATGTTGGGTTTAAAACAGGTTCACCATATTGCGATTATTGCGACGGATTATGCGGTGAGCAAAGCCTTCTACTGCGATATTCTCGGCTTCACGCTGCAAAGCGAAGTTTATCGCGAAGCGCGTGATTCGTGGAAAGGGGATTTGGCGCTTAACGGGCAGTACGTGATTGAGCTTTTCTCATTTCCATTCCCACCGGAGCGCCCCAGCCGACCGGAAGCCTGCGGCCTGCGCCATCTGGCATTTAGCGTTGATGATATTGATACGGCAGTGGCGCACCTTGAGAGCCATAATGTGAAATGTGAAGCGATACGTGTCGACCCGTATACGCAAAAACGCTTTACGTTCTTTAACGATCCTGACGGGCTGCCACTGGAACTGTATGAGCAGTAAGGCTTGTCATCGCCGCATTTGCCCGGTAACGTGCCGGGCATCTCTATTGTAGATTCGCACTATCATGACACTCACGCTGAATACTCAACTTCTCGCCTCACGCCAGATTCTGGTGGCCTTTAGTGGCGGACTGGACTCCACCGTTTTACTGCATCAACTGGTGCAGTGGCGGGCTGAAAATCCGGACGTCACGTTACGCGCTATCCATGTGCATCACGGTTTAAGTGCTAATGCTGATGCCTGGGTCGTGCATTGTGAAAATATCTGCCAGCAGTGGCAGGTGCCGCTGGTGGTTGAGCGCGTGCAGCTTGCGCAAGAGGGGTTAGGCATTGAGGCCCAGGCACGGCAGGCGCGTTATCAGGCATTTGCCCGAACGCTGTTACCCGGAGAAGTTCTGGTCACTGCACAACATCTTAACGATCAATGTGAAACCTTTTTGCTGGCGTTAAAACGTGGCAGTGGCCCTGCCGGGCTTTCCGCTATGGGAGAAGTATCTGATTTTGCCGGAACCCGGCTTATCCGCCCGTTGCTCACTCGCACACGTGGAGAGCTGGAGCAGTGGGCACATAAACGTGGCTTACGCTGGATTGAAGACGAAAGTAATCAGGACGATAGCTACGATCGTAACTTCCTGCGCCTGCACGTGGTGCCGTTATTACAGCAGCGTTGGCCGCATTTTGCCGAAGCAACGGCACGCAGCGCCACGCTTTGCGCTGAACAAGAGAGCCTGTTGGATGAACTGCTGGCGGATGATTTAGCGCACTGCCAAACGTCGCAGGGAACGCTACAGATTGCGCCAATGATGGCGATGAGCGATGTCCGCCGCGCGGCGATTATCCGCCGCTGGCTGGCTGGGCTGAATGCGCCGATGCCTTCCCGCGATGCGCTGGTACGGATTTGGCAAGAAGTTGCACTGGCGCGGGAAGATGCTTCCCCCTGTTTGCGCTTTGGCGCGTTTGAAATCCGTCGCTATCTGTCGCAACTGTGGTGGATTAAATCCGTTGCCGGGCAAAGCGAAACCATTGTGCCGTGGCTGGCGTGGCAACAGCCGCTGGAATTACCGGCTGATCTGGGAAGTGTGCAGTTTACTGCGGGAGGAGATATTCGTCCTCCGCGTGCTGACGAAGCGGTTAGCGTTCGTTTTAAGGCGTCGGGATTGCTGCACATTGTCGGGCGCAACGGTGGACGTAAGTTAAAGAAAATCTGGCAGGAACTGGGCGTGCCGCCGTGGCTGCGTGATACTACGCCACTGCTGTTTTATGGCGAAACGTTGATTGCGGCAGCGGGAATTTTTGTTACACGTGAAGGCTTTGCTGAAGATGAGGCTGGTGTAAGTTTTTTCTGGCAGAGAAATAGTTAGTTCAGCGTAGCCGGATAAGACGCGCTATGCGTCGCATCCGGCAAAAGTGAATCAGGACTCACTTACCACTACCGTACCGATTTCCGGATGGCTAAAGCTGGTAATTTTATCCAGGCGCAACTCGCGGGTTTCGCCAGCGACATCGACGACCAGATATTCCACATTTTTGCGGGACACTAAATCATTGGCTTTGCCCTGCAATTTTTCGCCATCTTTCAGCTCCAGCGTCAGCAACAGGTGATGCTGGCAGGCGAGCTCAAGATTATCGTAATCATCACAATTGATAGGTTGATACGTATCATTCATTGACATAATCGCTCACCAGTAAGTTTGCCGCAGCGTATGCTGCTTTTTCCCTGACAGCCTCTGAAAGGGCATCGTCGGCAGCCATTTCATTCAGCACTTTCAAAACGCAGCCCAGCGCGTCCGGAACGTATCCTAAGTCTCCGCTGGCGATTTCCGCGTACCGCTTGCGTATTAACTCACAATATTTTTCCACATGCCCTCCTGTCAGCACTCTGACTTAACCGTGGATGCAAGTCTAAGCCTACGAAGATAAACCCTGTTTCGCAAGGTGACTATACCACACTCATTTCTGCAATATCAGCGCCGCAACTGCACGTATTCCGTTACAATGGCCTCCTGATTCGAAAGGAGTTTTCTTATGGCGCTTAAAGCGACAATTTATAAAGCGACGGTTAATGTGGCCGATCTTGACCGCAACCAGTTTCTCGATGCCTCTCTGACGCTGGCGCGCCACCCTTCAGAAACTCAGGAGCGCATGATGCTGCGCCTTCTGGCATGGCTGAAATATGCCGATGAACGTCTGCAATTTACCCGTGGTTTGTGTGCCGATGACGAGCCGGAAGCGTGGCTGCGTAATGATCATTTAGGTATTGATTTGTGGATTGAACTGGGGCTGCCGGACGAGCGGCGAATTAAGAAAGCCTGCACCCAGGCCGCGGAAGTGGCGCTGTTTGCCTATAATAGTCGGGCGGCGCAGATCTGGTGGCAGCAAAATCAGAACAAATGCGCGCAGTTTGCCAATCTTTCCGTCTGGTATCTGGACGACGAGCAACTGGCAAAAGTGAGTGCCTTTGCCGATCGCACCATGACACTACAGGCAACGATTCAGGACGGCATTATCTGGTTATCGGATGATAAGAATAATCTGGAAGTAAACTTAACTGTCTGGCAACAACCGTCATGATTGTGATTTCCCGACATGTTGCTATCCCCGATGGCGAGCTTGAGATCACCGCCATTCGTGCTCAGGGGGCGGGCGGGCAGCATGTCAATAAGACCTCAACGGCTATTCATCTGCGTTTTGACATTCGGGCCTCCAGCCTGCCAGAGTATTACAAAGAGCGCCTGCTCGCCGCCAGCCATCACCTGATTAGTAGTGATGGTGTGATTGTCATTAAGGCTCAGGAATACCGCAGCCAGGAACTGAACCGCGAAGCGGCGCTGGCCCGACTGGTGGCAGTGATTAAAGAATTAACAACGGTACAAAAATCCCGACGACCGACGCGACCTACCCGTGCATCGAAAGAGCGCAGGCTGGTATCGAAAGCACAAAAATCAACCGTGAAGGCGTTGCGTGGCAAAGTGCGCAGCGGTCGGGAATAAAAAGAAGGAATTGATGGTGAGAAAAGCGATAGTAGCAGCGATGACTGTAATCAGTCTCTTTACTCTAATGGGATGTAATAATCGGGCCGAAGTAGATATGCTTTCCCCAGCGCAGGCCGCCGAGCTGAAACCGATGCCGCAAAGCTGGCGTGGTGTGCTGCCGTGTGCTGATTGTGAAGGGATCGAAACCTCTTTGTTTCTCGAAAAAGATGGAACCTGGGTAATGAGTGAGCGCTATCTGGGCGCTCGTGAAGAGCCTTCATCTTTTGCTTCCTACGGTACATGGGCGAGAACCGCAGACAAACTTGTATTAACCGACACTAAAGGCGAAAAGTCATATTATCGGGCAAAAGGTGATGCGCTGGAGATGCTCGATCGTGAAGGTAATCCGATTGAATCGCAGTTCAACTACACACTGGAACCGGCAAAATCCAGCTTGCCCATGACGCCGATGACCATGCGTGGCATGTATTTTTATATGGCTGACGCAGCAACTTTTACTGATTGTGCGACCGGAAAACGATTCGCGGTGGCAAATAACGCAGAGCTGGAACGAGGCTATCTGGCTGCTCGCGGCAGCAGTGAAAAACCGGTGCTGCTGTCAGTAGAAGGTCACTTTACGCTTGAGGCTAATCCGGATATCGGGGCACCGACTAAGGTATTAGCGCCCGATACGGCTGGTAAATTTTTCCCGAACCAGGATTGCAGTAGTTTGGGGCAGTAAACCTGCTTGTGGCAGAAACAAACGCAAAATTGCCTGATGCGCTACGCTTATCAGGCCTACAGAGTAGATTGCAATGTTTTGAATTAGCACGATTTTGTAGGTCGAATAAGATGTTCACACCGCATCAGGCATTCTGTGCACAACGCCTGATGCGACGCTGGCGCGTCTTATCATGCCTACAAAACACCCCCATTCCTTAGGAGTGATCAAACGTTTAATCCACATCCGGCATAAACACTCTGAGACTGGCTTTTATCACCGGGTCAGTCCAACGAAGCGACCCGTTTTGATATAAATCCCTGGTTTCAGATGCCCAACATACTGTAACTGTGCTTCTGGCTTAAACGCAGAGACATCGCCAGCACGCATATGTATCAGATCGGCAGGACTAATCCAACCTGACTGCGCCAGCGTAAGCGGATGCCCGGCTTTGGCAAATGCATCCGTGACAAATTCCGAACAAAACCACGATTTTTTGTCCCCCTCGCCAACACTGCTTAACTGCGCTTTCGCCAGGCCGCTGACGCACTGTTGGCGGAAATCTGCGGAAAAAGGATTCAGTGAGCACATCTGGCGGGTCACCATAAACGGAATAAATTCGATAATGCCGCGATAGTTATACCCGCTATCTTTGATTTTGTTGGCGAACGCGGTGATATCTGTGGCTTGTTGCGGGGTAAGATCCGGGGCTCGTAAGACGAAAAGCTTATCACTATGCTTCATGGCTTTTTTCAGGGAAACAATCTGGACGCCAGCGCCTGTCGCTTCTGCGACGTTATTATCACCTAAATAGATGGCAACGTGACTCACCGAGGAAGTGCTGAAGACGCGGATACCGAATGAGGTTATCCCAAGGCTTGAGGAGAACAGCAAATCGCCGGGCTTGAGGTCAGATTCAGTTATTTCAGTTATTGATTGTTCGGTAAAAGAGCTTTGATGCTGGAATTTGACTGCCCATGTTTTCGCCTCGGCATCTACCGCTGTGGCTGATGAGTCTGGCTGACTAATATCAACGGTACAGGCCGAAAGTAAAAGAAAGCAAGGGAGAAGCAGACGACAGTACGCCTTTGGTTTATTCATTTTATACAATCCATGTAAAAAAGGGTCCTGAAATTCAGGACCCTTTCTGGCATCAGCCTTTAATCTGTTTCACCAGATAATCGACGATGTCACCGGTCTTAATTAATTGCTTCTCGCCGTTACGACGGTATTTGTATTCGATATCGTCGTTGTCGAGGTTACGGTCGCCCAGCACGATAGTGTGTGGAATACCGATCAGTTCCATATCGGCAAACATCACGCCCGGACGTTCTTTACGGTCATCCAGCAGGACTTCGATTCCCTGCGCACGCAGTTCGCTGTAAAGTTTCTCGGCCAGTTCTTGTACGCGGAAGGATTTGTGCATGTTCATCGGCAGAATAGCTACCTGGAACGGTGCGATCGCGTCAGGCCATACGATGCCGCGCTCGTCGTAGTTTTGCTCAATCGCCGCAGCCACTACACGCGTAACCCCAATACCGTAGCAACCCATAGTCAGGATCTGGTTGCGGCCATCTTCGCCCTGTACGGAGGCTTTCAGAGCTTCAGAATACTTAGTACCCAACTGGAAGATGTGACCGACTTCGATACCGCGTTTGATCAGCAGCGTACCCTGACCATCCGGGCTTGGATCGCCAGCCACTACGTTACGGATGTCAGCAACTTCCGGGGTTGCGACATCGCGATCCCAGTTGATACCAAAGTAGTGTTTACCGTCGATGTTAGCACCGGCAGCAAAATCACTCATCGCCGCAACGGTACGGTCAATTACAACCGGAATCGGCATGTTTACCGGACCCAGTGAACCCGGGCCTGCTTTAACGACGGCACGAATTTCTTCTTCGGTTGCGAAAGTCAGTGGGCTGGCAACCTGCGGCAGTTTCTCCGCTTTTACTTCGTTCAGTTCGTGGTCACCGCGCACCAGCAGCGCAACCAGCGGGAAGCTGCTGCCTTCAACAGCTTTAACCAGCAGTGTTTTAACGGTTTTTTCAATCGGCAGATTGAACTGTTCAACCAGTTCAGCGATGGTTTTCGCGTTCGGTGTATCAACCAGCGTCATTTCCTGAGTTGCAGCAGCGCGCGGTTCTTTCGGCGCGATAGCTTCTGCCAGTTCAATGTTAGCTGCGTAGTCAGAGGTGTCGGAGAAGACCACATCGTCTTCACCGCTCTGTGCCAGCACCTGGAATTCGTGAGAGGCGCTGCCGCCGATAGAACCGGTGTCGGCCTGTACGGCGCGGAAATCCAGCCCCATACGGCTGAAGATTTTGCTGTAGGCCGCATACATTGCATCGTAGGTTTCCTGCAAGGATTCCTGAGAAGTGTGGAAAGAGTAAGCATCTTTCATCAGGAATTCGCGGGAACGCATGACGCCGAAACGTGGACGAACTTCATCACGGAACTTGGTCTGGATCTGATAGAAGTTCAGCGGTAACTGTTTGTAAGAACTCAGCTCATTACGAATCAGGTCGGTAATAACTTCTTCATGAGTTGGGCCGAGTACGAACGGACGCTCGCCACGGTCAACAAAACGCAGCAGTTCCGGACCGTACTGTTCCCAACGACCACTCTCTTGCCACAGATCGGCTGGCTGAACCACTGGCATCGACACCTCGATCGCACCGGCGTTGTTCATCTCTTCACGCACGATGTTTTCGACTTTTTTCAGAACGCGCACGCCGGTCGGCAGCCAGGTATATAACCCGGAGGCCAGCTTGCGGATCATCCCGGCGCGTAGCATCAGTTGATGGCTGATCACCTCGGCGTCGGCAGGTGTCTCCTTGAGAGTGGAGAGCAGGTATTGGCTAGTACGCATGTTGTTACGGTTCCAGTTGGAAGGTAGAACAGGCTCAAGGCGAGCCTGGGACAAAAAAAGTGATTTAGTTTACCAGTGCAGAAGAAATGTCAAAAGAGAAGGGCGTGAATTTAACGCGCTTCCAGCGCAAAGACTTCAAAACCAGTCTCGGTGACTCGCCAGCGGACGTTAAAATCATGCAGCCAGACGGCATAGGTTTTACCTGTGTCTTCACCTTTACGATAGGCCGGGCGCGGGTCCTGCGCCAGTACTTCGCGGATAAACAGCGTTAACTGCGGATAACGCTTCTCCAGCGTCAAAAGTTGCTTTTCGACGTCTGCGGTAAATCTCACCGCCATCTCTGCTACTGGCGCGCTTTGCGCATAGCTGGCGCTGGCATCGGGAAGCGATTCGGCAAAGGGGAGGTAAGGTTTTATATCTACCACCGGCGTACCATCGACCAGATCCAGACCGCCGAGCTTCAGAATCACGTTATCTTTATGGCAAACAACCTCTTTCAGCTCTACCAGTGACATCCCAATCGGGTTAGGGCGAAAAGTAGAACGCGTGGCGAAAACGCCCATTCTGGCGTTACCGCCGAGACGAGGCGGACGCACAGTCGGGCGCCAGCCACCTTCCATCGTTTGATGAAAGACGAAAAGGATCCATAAATGGCTGAACGCTTCCAGGCCGCGTACGACATCGGCCTGGTTGTAAGGAGCAATAAGGTGCAGTTCTCCGTTGGCGCTTTTTACCAGCCCAGGCTGGCGCGGAACGGCGAATTTTTCTTTATAGGGTGAGCGAATAACACCTATTTGCTCAAACTGGAAACTGCTCATTTCGCCGTAATGTTAAGCGCTGAACCGATGCACACAGCCTGACGATAGCAGCCTGGCGTACCGCTGGTGACTTCACAGCTATGCAGTAATACCGCATTGGCTTTCATTTTGGAGGCATTGATTTGCATCCGCTTACGTGCGGTTGGGATGCTCGGTGGAGAATCCTGATTAGAGGCCTGGCAAGAGTCGCCACTGACTTCACCGAGATCGCGGAACGGTTTGCCGACTAATTCTTCAGCATTGGTATAAATTCGGACCGGCGTGGCGCGCGGCGCTTTCGGTTTTGCAGGCTCCGCTTTCGGCTGGGGTGCAGTGCTTTGAACGGATTCGACAGGGGATCTGCTTAACATAGAACAGCCGCTTAGCATGAGTGCTAATAAACAGATCGGTAAAGCACGCATAGTATTTCCTCAATGTATGATCAAAACGTCAATATTGAATCAGGCGCTTGTAAAAATGACAAGACGGGCAAGCGCCCGTCCTGAATGATATTACAAATTGTGGAAACAGCCTAAAAATTACCAGCCTTTAACCGCACCGCCGTTAAACACTTTATTTGCCGCTTCATAAACTTCATCAGACTGATAAGCCTGGACGAATTTCTTCACGTTTTCCGCGTCTTTGTTATCTTCACGGGTCACGATCAGGTTTACGTAAGGAGACTCTTTGTCTTCCACGAAGATACCGTCTTTCGCCGGAGTCAGGCCAATCTGGCTGGCATAGGTGGTGTTGATAACCGCCAGAGCAATCTGTGCATCATCCAGGGAACGTGGCAATTGCGGTGCTTCCAGCTCAACAATTTTCAGATTTTTAGGATTCTCAACCACATCAAGCACGGTCGGCAGCAGACCTACGCCATCTTTCAGCTTGATCAACCCCACTTTTTGCAGCAGCAGCAGTGAACGGCCGAGGTTAGTCGGATCATTCGGTACGGCAACCTGTGCTTCATTGGGTAGTTCATCCAGTGATTTGATTTTCTTGGAATAACCGGCAATCGGATAAACAAAAGTATTACCTACTGCAACCAGTTTGTAGCCACGATCCTTCAGTTGCTGATCGAGGTACGGTTTGTGCTGGAAGGCGTTGGCGTCGATATCGCCTTTGCTTAATGCTTCGTTCGGTAGCACGTAGTCGTTGAAGGTGACCAGCTCAACGTCCAGGCCATATTTGTCTTTCGCAACTTTCTGCGCGACTTCTGCAACTTGCTGTTCGGCACCGACAATCACGCCGACTTTAATGTGGTTTGGATCTTTTTCATCCTGACCGCAGCCTACCAGTGCCAGTGATCCAATCAGGGCTCCCACTGCCGCAAAGGTTTTGAGTTTGAACGCCATACCTTATTCCTTCTTCAATTATTTATGTTGTGTTGAACGTTACTTGCGAGTGACAGCCCGGACGATGCGATCGCCTGCGAACTGAATTAAATAAACCAGAATGACCAGCAATACCAGCACCGTATTCATCACCGTTGCGTTATAGCCGATGTAACCATATTGATAGCCAATCTGACCCAAACCACCGGCTCCGACTGCACCACCCATCGCGGAATAACCGACCAGAGTAATCAGGGTGATAGTTGCGGCATTTACCAGACCCGGCAACGCCTCTGGTAACAGCACTTTGCGCACGATCTGCATCGGTGTGGCACCCATTGCGCGGGAGGCTTCAATCAACCCGGTTGGGATCTCCAGCAGGGCGTTTTCGACCATACGGGCAATAAACGGTGCTGCGCCAACTGTCAGCGGAACAATCGCCGCCTGCAAACCAATCGATGTGCCGACAATAATGCGAGTAAACGGAATCATCCATACCAGTAAAATAATGAACGGAATGGAACGGAAAATGTTCACAATCGCAGATACGGTACGATACAACTTCGCGTTAGCAATAATTTGCCCCGGACGTGTGACATAAAGCAGGACGCCAACCGGCAGACCAATCACAAAACCGAAAAAACCGGATACGAAGGTCATTGCCAGCGTTTCCCATACGCCACGAACCAGCAACCACATCATCGGCTCAGACATAACCCAGTACCTCTACTTTTACATGGTGTTCTTGCAGCCAGGCAATGGCGGCTTGCGTATCTTGTTGTGTACCGTGCATTTCGGTCAGCATGATGCCGAACTTAACGCCTCCGGCGTAATCCATCTGCGCGCTAATAATGTTGTTATTAACGTTGAAACGACGTGCGGTTTCAGAAAGCAACGGGGCATCTACTGACTGACCGGTAAACTCCAGGCGCAGCATGGGGACACAATCAGTGAACGGCTCCGCTTGCAGACGTTCCTGATAATCTTCCGGGATATCCAGATGCAGGGTCGACTGAATAAATTTCTGTGCCAGCGGCGTTTTCGGATGCGAGAACACTTCACTTACTGTGTCTTGCTCGATCAACTCACCATTGCTGATAACCGCCACGCAATCACAAATACGCTTCACAACGTCCATTTCGTGGGTGATTAACAGAATCGTCAAACCCAGACGGCGGTTGATGTCTTTCAGCAGTTCGAGAATAGAACGCGTGGTTGCCGGGTCCAGTGCGCTGGTGGCCTCATCGCACAGCAACACTTTGGGATTGCTGGCTAATGCGCGAGCAATCGCCACACGCTGTTTCTGCCCACCGGAAAGATTCGACGGGTAGCTATCATGTTTGTCGCCAAGACCAACCAGCGCCAGTAATTCCGTCACGCGACGTTTGATCTCCTCTTTTGGCGTGTTGTCCAGCTCCAGCGGCAGTGCCACGTTACCAAAAACAGTACGCGAAGAGAGCAGGTTAAAGTGCTGGAAAATCATGCCAATATGACGGCGCGCTTTGGTCAACTCGGATTCTGACAGCGTGGTCAGTTCCTGGCCATCGACCAGAACGCTACCCTCGGTTGGGCGCTCCAGCAGGTTTACACAACGGATAAGCGTACTCTTACCCGCGCCAGAGGCACCGATAACGCCATAAATTTGTCCGGCTGGCACATGCAGACTGACGTTGTTTAACGCCTGGATAGTGCGGGTGCCCTGGTGGAACACTTTGGTGATATTCGAAAGTTTTATCATTGATTATTTATTATCGTCATTAAGTTAGTCGTGGCATTTCGACTGCCTGATACGGTCAAAGCCGTCAATGAAATGGATGTTAAGGCATCCAGACGTCTAAATCAATCAGGTTTATACGAAGAGCACTTTCTTGCAGGTCGAAACATGCGATACTAGCGGCACATGCCTTATTAAGGAGCTATAAAAGGTGGCGAAGAGCGTACCCGCAATTTTTCTTGACCGTGACGGCACCATTAATGTCGATCACGGCTATGTCCATGAGATCGATAACTTTGAATTTATCGACGGTGTCATTGACGCCATGCGTGAGCTTAAAAAAATGGGCTTTGCGCTGGTGGTGGTAACGAACCAGTCTGGTATTGCGCGCGGCAAATTTACTGAAGCGCAGTTTGAAACGCTGACCGAGTGGATGGACTGGTCGCTGGCGGACCGTGATGTCGATCTGGATGGCATCTATTATTGCCCGCATCATCCGCAGGGCAGTGTTGAAGAGTTTCGCCAGGTCTGCGATTGCCGTAAACCACATCCAGGAATGCTTTTGTCAGCACGCGATTATTTGCATATTGATATGGCCGCTTCTTATATGGTGGGCGATAAATTAGAAGATATGCAGGCAGCGGCTGCGGCGAACGTGGGAACAAAAGTGCTGGTGCGTACGGGGAAACCTGTTACCCCTGAAGCTGAAAATGCAGCGGATTGGGTGTTAAATAGCCTGGCAGACCTGCCGCAAGCGATAAAAAAGCAGCAAAAATCGGCGTAACGATTAAAAGATGAGCGGTTGAAATAAAAATGCATTTTTCCGCTTGTCTTCCTGAAACGACTCCCTATAATGCGCCTCCATCGACACGGCGGATGTGAATCACTTCACACAAACAGCCGGTTCGGTTGAAGAGAAAAAATCCTGAAATTCAGGGTTGACTCTGAAAGAGGAAAGCGTAATATACGCCACCTCGCGACAGTGAGCTGAAAGCCGCGTCGCAACTGCTCTTTAACAATTTATCAGACAATCTGTGTGGGCACTCGAAGATACGGATTCTTAACGTCGCAAGACGCTAAATGAATACCAAGTCTCAAGAGTGAACACGTAATTCATTACGAAGTTTAATT
>NZ_PYQM01000030.1:0-42508 GCF_003027595.1 Escherichia sp. 20412-1
TTTGCCTGGCGGAGATAGCGCGGTGGTCCCACCTGACCCCATGCCGAACTCAGAAGTGAAACGCCGTAGCGCCGATGGTAGTGTGGGGTCTCCCCATGCGAGAGTAGGGAACTGCCAGGCATCAAATTTAGCAGTAAGCCGGTCATAAAACTGGTGGTTGTAAAAGAATTCGGTGGAGCGGTAGTTCAGTCGGTTAGAATACCTGCCTGTCACGCAGGGGGTCGCGGGTTCGAGTCCCGTCCGTTCCGCCACTTATTAAGAAGCCTCGAGTTAACGCTCGAGGTTTTTTTTCGTCTGCAATTTCATTATTGCCAGAATCGCAAAAATCCTCTGCATTTTACGCTCTTTTTCCGCAACAATCTGAAGTCCATAATCATCTCAGTTAACGAACATATCATTAAAAGAGGCATATTATGGCTATCCCTGCATTTGGTTTAGGTACTTTCCGTCTGAAGGATGACGTTGTTATTGCATCAGTAAAAACCGCGCTGGAACTTGGCTATCGCGCAATTGATACCGCACAAATCTATGATAACGAAGCTGCTGTAGGTCAGGCGATTGCAGAAAGCGGCATACCACGTAATGAACTCTATATCACCACTAAAATCTGGATTGAAAATCTCAGCAAAGACAAACTGATCCCGAGTTTGAAGGATAGTCTGCAAAAATTACGTACCGATTATGTCGATCTGACACTGATCCATTGGCCGTCACCAAATGATGCGGTATCAGTAGAAGAGTTTATGCAGGCGCTGCTGGAAGCGAAAAAACAAGGGCTGACGCGTGAGATCGGTATTTCCAACTTCACCATCCCGTTGATGGAAAAAGCGATTACTGCTGTTGGCGCTGAAAACATCGCCACCAACCAGATTGAGCTCTCTCCTTATCTGCAAAACCATAAAGTGGTCGATTGGGCTAAACAGCACGACATTCATATTACCTCCTACATGACGCTGGCTTATGGGAAGGCATTGAAAGATGAGGTTATTGCTCGTATCGCCGCGAAACACAATGCGACTCCGGCACAAGTGATTCTGGCATGGGCGATGGGGGAAGGTTACTCGGTTATTCCTTCTTCTACTAAACGCGAAAATCTGGAGAGTAACCTGCAGGCAGTAAATTTACAGCTTGATGCCGAAGACAAAAAAGCGATCGCCACGCTGGATTGCAACGACCGCCTCGTAAGTCCGGAAGGTCTGGCTCCTGAATGGGATTAAACTTCTCTGACAGCTCCTCCGGGAGCTGTTTTTATATGCTCACTAAGGAAATCGATAAAGGCTCGTATACGGGTGCTCACTGCACGGTCGCTGTAATAAACGGCGCTGAAAGGCATTTCCACTGGCAGTACTCTATCTGCCATTAACTCTACCAGTTCACCACGTGCAATTTCTTTGTCGATCATATAGTCAGACAAACACGCGATCCCGTTGCCACTCAGGCAAAGCTGTTTCAGCGTTTCCCCGCTATTGGATGACAAACCGTACTTCACCTCATGTAATTGCCCATCGCTACAGGCTATCGGCCAGGTATTGAGGGAGGCTGGTTCAGTGAATCCCAGGCAAACATGCTGCTTTAAATCGTCGATAGTTTCTGGCTTCCCGTGGCGGGCAATATAATCGGGGGAGGCGATAATTTTTCGATAGCTGTTAAACAACGGTCTGGCTCGGAGGCTGGAATCCGTTAATGCGCCGGCGCGAATCGCAACATCCACTTTTCTTTCGATCAAATTAATAATGGTTTCGGAGGAGACTAGCGATAAAGTAACTTCCGGATAGCGTTCACGAAATGGTTTAATCAACGGCATCAGAAAGTGCAATATCACGGGGGTCGCGGCATCGATCCGTAACAGTCCGCGTGGCGTATTACGTGTCTCCATGATTTCTGATTCTGCTGCGGCCATTTCCTGCAAAATCGACTGCACACGCCGAAAATAACGTTCCCCTTCCTCCGTCAGGCTAAGTTGCCGCGTGGTGCGATTAAGCAGGCTAACGCCAAGTTTCATCTCCAGCTTTTTCACCGCCCGGCTTACCGCAGAGTTCGCTTGTCCTAATTGTTCTGCCGCCCGGCTAAAACTTCCGCTTTCGACTACCGAAACAAAAATGGCGAGTTCTTCCGACGTGGCTTTCATTTTTGCTCCTGTTGCAAAATATAAAAGAGATTTTGAATTTATTTGTTATTAAACCATTCGGACAGGTGATAAGTCATCCGATTTAATGATCATCAATGATGAGCCAAATTCTGTCCGATGTAAGCACTTGCTTACATAACAATATACAATTGCTCGTTGAAAGAGTGAGCTAAAATCCCTATAACAGTAGAACCCTCCCGAGTGCGGAAGGGTTGACGTAATAGAGGTTTCAAAGTCAAAAGTGCGAAAAAACACCTATGCCATGCGCTATGTTGCCGGACAACCTGCGGAAAGGATCTTACCGCCAGGGTCTTTTGCGAGCATCGGCCAGGCATTACCCCCCGGAGAGCCGTTAAGTACCGAAGAGCGTATTCGGATCCTGGTGTGGAACATTTACAAACAGCAACGTGCTGAATGGTTGTCGGTACTGAAAAATTACGGCAAAGATGCGCATCTGGTGTTATTGCAGGAAGCGCAAACAACACCAGAGTTAGTGCAGTTTGCGACCGCTAACTATCTCGCCGCTGATCAGGTGCCTGCTTTCGTACTGCCACAACATCCTTCCGGTGTTATGACGCTTTCGGCGGCGCATCCTGTTTATTGCTGTCCGTTACGTGAACGAGAACCTATTTTGCGTCTGGCAAAGTCGGCGCTGGTGACGGTCTACCCATTGCCAGATACGCGTTTATTGATGGTGGTGAATATTCACGCCGTTAACTTCAGCCTGGGCGTGGATGTCTATAGTAAGCAGTTACTTCCTATTGGCGATCAGATAGCCCACCACAGCGGCCCGGTCATTATGGCGGGAGATTTCAATGCCTGGAGCCGTAGAAGGATGAATGCCTTATACCGCTTTGCGCGGGAAATGTCGCTGCGTCAGGTGCGTTTTACTGATGATCAACGCCGTCGGGCGTTTGGTCGTCCGCTCGACTTTGTTTTCTACCGTGGGCTGAATGTTAGTGAAGCTTCCGTACTGGTTACGCGCGCTTCCGATCACAATCCGCTACTCGTTGAATTCGGTCCCGGCAAGCCTGATAAATAAGGTATGTCAGGTCTGCCACAGGGCAGACCAATGTTTGGCGCTGCCCTTTAATACTCAAACAACTAAAGGACAGCGCAATGACAACACAATCCCACCATGACCATGTAGAAAAGCAGTTTAGCTCGCAGGCCAGTGAGTATTTAACCAGTACCGTGCATGCATCCGGGCGAGACTTGCAGCGTCTGGCTGCGCGTCTGGCCGGATATCCTGAAGCTTGCGTGCTTGATATGGGCTGTGGAGCAGGACATGCCAGCTTTGTCGCGGCGCAAAATGTGCAGGCGGTGGTGGCGTATGATTTATCTTCACAAATGCTGGATGTTGTTACACAAGCGGCCAATGCACGGCAACTGACAAATATCACTACTCGCAAGGGATATGCTGAATGCCTGCCATTTGCCGATCGCTCTTTTGATATTGTTATCAGTCGTTATTCTGCCCATCACTGGCATGATGTCGGTGCGGCACTGCGTGAAGTGAATCGGGTACTGAAGCCCGGTGGTCTGTTGATTGTGATGGATGTGATGTCACCGGGTCATTCGGTGCGCGATATTTGGTTACAGACGGTAGAAGCGTTACGTGATACTTCTCACGTGCGCAACTACTCCAGTGGCGAATGGTTGGCGTTAGTCAATGAAGCCAGTCTGGTTGTTGATAACTTGATCACCGATAAATTGCCGCTGGAATTTTCTTCGTGGGTCGCGAGAATGCGCACGCCAGAAGTATTAGCAGACGCTATTCGTGTTTACCAACAGAGTGCATCTACAGAGGTGAAAACGTATTTTGCCTTGCAGAATGATGGCTCTTTCACCAGTGATACTATTATGATTGAAGCTCATAAAGCGGCATAAATAAAAAAGGCACCGGGGGAATCGGTGCCTTTCTGTTATCTGGTTTGTCAGGAATCTGGCATGTTGTTGTTTTTTACAAACAACGTCAGCTTATCGCCTGGTTGCAGATTCGCAGTGTCGCTGTTCCAGCGCATCACATCTTTGATGTTCACGCCGTGACGCTTAGCAATGCTTGAAAGCGAATCGCCTTTGCGCACACGATACGTAATGCTATCGCTGTTGTTTGCCAGCCGCTGTGCGCTATTACCCGCGCCAATCGTCAGACTTTGGCCGGGTTTCAGCTTAGAACCGCGCAGATTGTTCCACTGCTGCAAATTCTTTGTGCTTACGCCGAGACGTGAAGCGATGCTTGAAAGCGTGTCGCCAGAGCGTACGGTGTAAACACGGCTGTTAAGTGGCGTATTGTCGGCAACCAGTGTTGATTGTACGGCAGCAATTTCGCCTGAAGCCAGAGATTCACGCAGTTGATCTGCATGTTTCTTTGGCACCATCACGTATTGCGGACCACTTGCGCCCAGCGTGGAACCTTTTACGCCAGCGTTGAATGTCTTCAGCTTGCTGACAGAAATTCCCGCCATATCTGCAACCTTCGCCATTTCAACTGGGCTACTCAGGTGTACACGCGCCAGAGCACGGCTTTCATCGGTCGTCGGCAGACGTACGCCATAACGCTTGCTATTCTTGAGAATATCACTCAATGCCAGCATTTTAGGCACGTACTGCTTCGTTTCCTGTGGCAACGGTAACGACCAGAAGTCTGTGGATTTACCACGCGCTTTGTTCGTTTTAATTGCCTTCATGACTCGACCTTCGCCGCTGTTATAAGCCGCTACGGTCAGAAGCCAGTCGCCGTCAAACATTTTGTTCAGACGCTGCATCATGTTCAGCGCAGCCGTTGTTGAAGCAACAACATCGCGACGCGCATCATAATTGCGGGTCTGTTTCAAACCATAATTGCGCCCCGTGCTCGGAATGATCTGCCAGATGCCTGCGGCATTGGCGCCAGACGTTGCGTGAGGATCAAAAGCGCTCTCCACTATGGGTAGTAGTACCAGTTCCATAGGCATGTTACGTTTTTTAACTTGCCCGGCAATCCAGTACATATACGGCTCTGCCCGTAAAGTTACATCGTGGAGATAGCTCTTATTGCGTAAATATTTCTGTTTCTGTTCGCGAATCCGGTCATTTTCCGGAATTCCCATCTTTAGCTCGTCGCCTATGAAAGCCCACAAGTCACCATCTGGCGCGATAGACGTCCCATCGTCCATCCATCGTGCCTGACTTGTAAACTTTGCTGCTTCCCCTTGACCAGCTGCAGAAAGGCTCTGTGCGTGCTGTTGAACGTTACCGGTACTCTGGCAACCTACGAGCAGGACAGAGGCGAGTAATATCGCTTTTGCCTTCATGTGTGTGTCAATAGTTGCTTAAAAGACGACCGATCATAACGGCGAACGAAGCCAATGACAAGAAAGTTTTATCAGAACCTATCTTTCTTTGACCTTAACCATGCAAAACGCTCTTCAGGTTGTTGCAATAATGTTTCTTTATTAATTACATTAATTAAATCAATATCTTCTGTTCTCAAAAAAACATTAATTTGTCGCTCATTTTTCAGAATTACGGGGAGTGTTATTTGATTTTTTGCCCGTAACTCCTTAACTTTACGATAATAATCATTTATGGACAAATCATGCGGAAGAATACTCAAGGCAAACTTCATATTTGATAAAGTATATTCATGAGCACAACACACCAATGTATCATCAGGAAGTTCACTTAGTTTTTTAAGTGATTGATACATCTGTGGTGGAGTACCTTCAAATATCCTCCCGCATCCTCCAGAAAACAAAGTATCGCCGCAAAATAGATAAGGATTACTGAAGTAACAGATATGTCCTAAAGTGTGACCTGGTGTAGCAATTACACTAAATTCATGCCCTAAAACGAAGGCAGTATCGCCATCTTTGACTACCTGCGTTGTTCCCTTATCTTGTGTCTCTTCGGGTCCATACACCACAATTTGCGGATACTTTTCTACCAGTTCTTTTACACCGCCAACGTGATCGTGGTGATGGTGAGTGAGGAAAATCGCTACTGGTTGCCAGTTGTTATCTGAAATCGCCTTTAATACAGGTTCTGCCTCTCCCGGATCGACAATCAGGCAACGACCTGCTTCATCAGATAAAACCCAGATGTAATTGTCATCAAAGGCGGAAATACTGTTAAGATTCATAGATTACCTCTCAGTGCGAAACGGAAGGTTGTGATGAAACCGGCAAGGAACCCTCAAACTGTCGTGGCTCCTGATTGCTGGGGCGATTTGCCCTGGGGAGAGCTTTATCGCAAGGCGCTGGAGCGTCAGCTCAACCCATGGTTCGCTAAAATGTATGGTTTTCATCTGCTTAAGATTGGCAATTTAAGCGCAGAAATCAATTGCGAAGCGTGCGCGGTTTCTCATCAAGTGAATGTTTCTGCACAAGGAACGCCCGTACAAGTGCAGGCGGATCCGCTTCATCTTCCTTTTGCCGATAAATCCGTCGATGTTTGTCTACTGGCGCATACGTTGCCGTGGTGCACTGACCCGCATCGTTTATTACGCGAAGCCGATAGGGTATTGATTGATGATGGTTGGCTGGTTATTACTGGCTTCAATCCCATCAGTTTAATGGGATTACGTAAACTTGTGCCGGTATTGCGAAAAACATCGCCCTATAATAGCCGGATGTTTACCCTGATGCGGCAACTGGACTGGCTTTCTTTGTTGAATTTTGAAGTAGTGCATGCCAGCCGTTTCCATGTTCTCCCGTGGAACAAATATGGTGGAAAACTATTGAGCACGCATATTCCTGCGCTTGGTTGCTTACAACTTATTGTTGCCCGGAAACGGACTATTCCTCTAACGCTCAACCCGATGAAACAGAGCAAAAACAAACCGCGAATTCGCCAGGCGGTTGGTGCCACCCGGCAATTTCGTAAGCCGCAGGCTTAAACTTCGGCTTGATAGCCCGTATCTTCCAGCGTGGGATTCATCGCTGCTGCGCGAGCCAGTTCATCGCAACGTTCGTTTTCCGGATGCCCGGCATGGCCTTTAACCCATTCCCATTTGATTTGATGCTGACCCAACGCGGCATCGAGACGTTGCCAGAGATCGACATTTTTTACCGGTTTTTTGTCTGCGGTTTTCCAGCCCCGTTTTTTCCAGTTATGGATCCACTGGGTGATCCCCTGGCGGACATACTGGCTGTCGGTACTCAAAATGACTTCGCAATGTTCTTTTAACGCTTCCAGCGCGACAATAGCAGCCATCAACTCCATACGGTTGTTGGTGGTGCGGGTGTAGCCTGCGCTAAAGGTTTTTTCGCGTCCGCGATAGCGTAAAATAGCGCCATAACCACCCGGCCCGGGATTACCCAGACACGAACCATCGGTGAAAATTTCTACCTGTTTAAGCATCTCTGGTAGACTTCCTGTAATTGAATCGAACTGTAAAAAGACAAGTCTGACATAAATGACCGCTATGAGCACTGCAATTACACGCCAGATCGTTCTCGATACCGAAACCACCGGTATGAACCAGATTGGCGCGCACTATGAAGGCCACAAGATTATTGAGATTGGTGCCGTTGAAGTGGTGAACCGTCGTCTGACGGGCAATAACTTCCACGTTTATCTGAAGCCCGATCGGCTGGTAGACCCGGAAGCCTTTGGCGTACACGGTATTGCCGATGAATTTTTGCTTGATAAGCCCACGTTTGCCGACGTAGCTGATGAGTTTATGGACTATATCCGCGGCGCGGAGCTGGTGATCCATAACGCAGCGTTCGATATCGGCTTTATGGACTACGAGTTTTCGCTGCTCAAGCGCGATATTCCAAAGACCAATACCTTCTGTAAGGTAACCGATAGCCTTGCGGTAGCGAGGAAAATGTTTCCTGGCAAGCGCAACAGCCTCGATGCGTTATGCGCTCGCTATGAAATAGATAACAGTAAGCGTACGCTGCACGGGGCATTACTCGATGCTCAGATCCTGGCGGAAGTTTATCTGGCGATGACCGGTGGTCAAACGTCGATGGCTTTTGCGATGGAAGGAGAGACACAGCAGCAACAAGGCGAAGCGACAATTCAGCGTATTGTGCGCCAGGCAAGTAAGTTACGCGTTGTTTTTGCGACAGATGAAGAGCTTGCAGCGCATGAAGCCCGTCTTGATCTGGTGCAGAAGAAGGGCGGAAGCTGCCTCTGGCGGGCATAATTATCCGTTGAAGGCGCTAAAAATAGCACGTTGGGCGATTTTTGCAGCAAACGATTCAAAAGATGAGAAAAACCGTTGACGAAGAACGAGGCAGTCCGTAATATTCGCCTCGTTCCCAACGGAACACAACGCGGAGCGGTAGTTCAGTCGGTTAGAATACCTGCCTGTCACGCAGGGGGTCGCGGGTTCGAGTCCCGTCCGTTCCGCCAGTATTCAGAAAGCCCGAATCAGTAATGATTCGGGCTTTCGTCGTTTTGGACGCTGAGGGAATTTGTTGCCCCAGAATTAAAACGGATATGATTTAAAAAATGGCCACATAATATAATGGCCAGCCGTTATACATTCCGTCCATTTCTGTTATTCCAGCGCATCCCATTTCTCCAGCAGTTCTGCTGGAATTTCATTTATTACCTCCGAGAAGCGTTTTCCAATCAGCCGTTCCGCCTGGCGCAGCAAGGGAATAGTCGGGCTGCTCGGTTCGCTGTGCTCAAACCATCGACGTATAACTCGTAAACGTTCCAGCGCGTCGTTCCGGTCACGGATCTGCCGGGGTTCTGCGCCGGGCAGCGGAGATATTCCCACCGCAGTATGTACCGGTGGCACAACGTGCTCTGCCTGTATCTGTTCAGTATGATCGATGGCGGCGTTCTCCGGCTGTTCAGCCTGCGGTTGCGGCGGGATCTCCGGCGTGGTGCTCTGCACCGCTCCTGGCAATAGGGCCAGCAATTGTGTAAGACGCGAAAAGTCCGGGGCATGATCATTCAGCGTTGCACGCGCATGACATTGCAGGCGCTCTGTGGTTTCCGAGGCCTGGCGAAAGGCATCCAGCGGCAGTGCGCCTTGAGCTTCCAGGTCGGCCAGTTGCTGGCGTACTGATTCTGGTGCCAGCGCATCCGTCGGGCGTGATGCAGACAGCGAACGCTCCACATCCCGTACCTGAAGGCGCATAGCAGCATTGTTTGACAGCATAATGCCACGAATATCCGCCATTACTCCTTCGTGGTCCAGCAGCGCCGACAGCGCGTTACTGCGTGCTACTGTAGCATCTTCGGCGGTGATATCTTCAGTCGCGAGCAGTTGTGGATGGATGGTGTCCGGGTACGTGGCGCACAGCATTTCCAGTAAGGTAAATGCCTCCGCCAGCCCTCTGGCACCGGCCTGCTGGATACGGCAGCGCAGCAGGACAACCAGAATACGGATATCTTTACTGCGCGTCAGCAGGCGGCGGGCATCCCGCTCAAGCTCCGCCCAGTTAATGGTTTCCGGCGTACTGACAAAATCGCCGTATTGCGCTTCTTCACGCGGCGTTGCGCGGGTGAACAGCAGCAGGTATTCAGGATCGTACTCCAGATCCGGGCCACATGGGCATTCAGCCGAAACAGGGTCAGCCAGAGATGTTTCCATTAAATTATCCTCAGTACGCCAGATAGTGTTCAGGTTCGAAAATCATGCCCGTCACCGGGTTATCATGCATGGCCTTTCCAGCCCAGGCAGTCCAGCCAAGCTGGTATGGGCCGCCTGTAACAACCGGAGGTGCAGTGTGTGGTTTAAGCTGTAGCTCAATTTCCCAGCAGTATTCAAAACCGGTGAAGGCGCGAACCAGTTCCGTCAGCACCGGCAAATTATTGCCGCCAGGCAGAAAACGTTGGTAATCCTCTAGTGTCAGCGGACCAATGACCAGCCGAAACTTATACTGCATGTCCGGTACGGCCTGTCCTATGAGTGCGCCGTTGCCAATAACGGAAGAGGGGGCAGGAATGCCCAGTCGGGTGATCTCGTCATTTGCTACGGCTATCCAGTGCAAAACGTACTCCTGTACTCGGAATGGCACGCCGAAATAGTGCGCCAGCGTGGCTGCCAGTCCGTCCGGATTGCGGGATTCACGCACCAGATGAGCCGATGCCGCAAGGCGAACGTGATCCGGCAACGGGCTGTCGGCGCATTCCCGCAAATCCTGTCCGCTGAGACTGGCGATATAAAAGGCAAAGCGGTCATGTTGCGGATTATCCAGACCGCCCCCGGCGGACTGAGCGCTGCGCCATGCCTGGTAAAATTGCGTCAGCCAGCGGTGATGAAAAAGATCGGAAAAACGAGTTAGTGTCGGATCGCGGCGGCTTTCGGTCCGGTTATGTGCCAGTTCTGTGTAGTGCAGCGGTAGCGGGCCGTTCGGCCCCCACAGCCTGAGGCTGTAAAGGCTGATGTTCAGTCGTCCTTCCTGCCAGCTCACACTGGCGATTTCCCTTGGTGCAAAGGTCAGCGCAGGTGTTTGTCCCAGGCGAAATTTTTCCATCCTCGGTTGCCATGTGCCGCCAGCCGGGATGGTGCACAACTGCACATCAACGCGACGCATCAGGTTCAGAAAACCGTAACGCCAGGGAGTTTCCTGCGCCTGCGTGAAATTGCCGCTCATATGCTTCCCCGCTGTCCAGCCCTGACCGGCCAGGTCATAATTCTGCCGCGCTGCATGCTGTGTAGCGTCATTTGCGAGAAGGTGTTAATGGAAACATGACGGGCGATATAATGCTCCAGCACCAGACCGAACAGATATGGACTGATACCCGAGAAGCCTTCTTCATCCACGGTCAGTTCACAACTGACGCCTCGACCATAGACCAGCAAACCGGAACCTGGCAGACGACGTGTGACCGGTGTCGTTTTGCAGCCAACCAGACTACGCACCTGACGCGACAGCGGACTGTCATGCGCCGGAATAAACAGGCTCAGCAGATCGCGCAACGCCTGGCCGCCGGTGCGGTGATCCAGATCGGCCAGTGGCAGATAATTAAAAGATAACTGGCGGATCAACCGCCAGGCCATTTCACGTTCAGCCAGCGGGGGCTGCGGCGGTCGCGGTGGACGGATAAGCCCGACGCCCGCCACCGGGATTGCCGCATCCACGGTCAGGTCGTTCCGGCCATTGCGTGTAATAAGACAGGGGAGATCGCGGTTGGTTATCATGGCCGTGATGGTGATATGGCGCAGATTTTCCGGGTACGGCGCTTCATACTGATCAACCAGTGACAGGAACACTTCCGAACCCGTATAGGGGGTTCGGGTGCCGTAACGGCGGGCGTTTTCTGATAAGCGGCGCGGTTCCCGGCGCAGGGAAAAATAACGCCCGTGGTTGCCTTCATCGTTATTGCGCGTGTGGTAGAGCGGGCGAAAGGCTATCTTCCGTGTGGTGTCAGTTTCCAGCCCTTCCACTTCCTGAACCGAGAACACCTCATAATCCAGTGGATGGGTTCTGTCTACTACCAGATGCTGCTCCGTCGTGCTGTGCGTGACGTCGATCCGGGCGGTGACTCGGGGGAACAGGTTGACAACCGGGGTACAGAATAGACTGAGCTGTGTGGCATCCGTCTGGTGGCTAAGCCAGTCCGGCGGCAGGCGGTTCAGCAAAATGACGATTTCCGCCACGCCGCCGTGAATTTTCTGTAGCCCGGCAGACAGTCCCGTTGGTGTGAAAAAATAAAATCGCTCCGGGCAGGCGAAATATTCATGCAACAGGTTATGGCCGTGGAATACGTTCCACGCCAGCGGCAGTAGTCCCTGATCCGGCTCCAGACCCTCATACATGACGGGCTGTTTCAGGTTCACATCCAACATGCCGTCAAAATGGCCCGGAACGCCAACCAGTGTGGCGATAGCGCTGGTATGCAGCAGTTCGAACAGGTGTGAGGCCGTGCGTTCCTCGCCGCAGAGATAAAGCGGCAGCCTGTCCAGCCCGGCAAGCTGGCTGAAAGTCAGTTCACCGAAGGTGCGCAAGGTAATACGCAGCGCGCCAGCAACGTGAATGTTAGCAGGCAGGTAGCGGTGCAGGGCGGGCATATCTGGCGGTGCGGCGGTCAGACGTGCTTCTTCGATGGCAAGTGGCCACAGTGTCACATCCTGGCTGCTGCGAAACTGACAGGCGGTGCTTTCACCTTCCGGGATGGCGGAAAAAAAGGCAGTGCTGCGCGGTACGGTGAACCCCTTTGCCAGATCACCTTCTTCCGGGTCGGGATGGAGTTGCGCCACACTCATTGAGGGCGTGGGGGTAACGTAATTAGGGCTGACGACCTCCAACAGACGCTGGGTGAATCGGGGGAATTCAGCATCAATTTTAAGCTGCGTGCGGGCGGTCAGGAAGCTGAAGGCCTCGACCATCCTTTCTACATACGGATCGGCAATATCCGTTCCATGCATACCCAGCCGGGCGGCGACTTTAGGATGACGGGCGGCAAATTCGGCTCCCGTTTCCCGCAGATAGCTCAGTTCGCGGTTGTAGTATTCCAGTAGCCGTGGATCCATCGGTCACCTTCTGTATTAAAAAAATGTAATGTGGCTCTGTTCCATATCCAGCACGCTGCGTACCCGAAATGCTGTAGGGTACGGCTGCGTGAGGATTTCGCCGCGAATTTCAAACTGTAATGTGTTATGACCGCTCTGGCGGCGCTCATCCTGGAGCGGGATGATTTGCAGAGTGGATGCTTTCAGGCGGGGTTCAAACCGAATGATGGTACGTAAAATGGCCCTGCGGATATCGTCCCATTTGTGTTCATACAGAAAGCTGCCAGCCAGCGGCGGCAGACCGTAGTTCAGTACGGAAGCCGCAGCCTGCGGGTAACACGCGGCATCAATATTATCTTCATGACTGACCGTGTTGAGCAAAAATGACAAATCCCTACGGATGATCTCCCTGAGCTGTACCGGACTGACGCTGATATCGTGGTCGCGCTTCTGCTGTGGAGCATCGTCACACAGTCGATCAAACAATGTAGGCATCAGGTGGTTGCTATGGCGCAGGCGAAAGTCGCTCATGCGTCACTACCTTCGGGCGCATTAAAGGTACAGGCGGTCATATCCAGCAGGCTAATATCGCCGTGACTGGTGAGCCACATTTTTTGTCCCAGTGCCGTAACCAGGGTATCTCCTGGCCCGTCCTGCCAGACGGTTTCCCGGCAAAGGCGTAAGGTGTCAGAAGCACTTTCAGAACCGCTGTAGCGGGAAAACAGCCAGGCGCTGTGCGTGTCACCGTTATGCAGGGTGATGTTGACGGGTTTCCAGAGCAAATCGGTCAGATGCACGGGCCGTGGCGATTTCAGCGAACGAATTTGTGAAAATGGCAGCCAGATATATACACCGCCCGCGATCAGTTCGAGTACCGGGCCGGTACGGGAATCACTGTCACTAATCCAGTCAAATTTACCGCCATTCCACTGCCCGGTAGTGTCTGTGATGGCCTCAAGTGCGCGGTTGCGGTGGACATCAGCTTCCTGCGCTTCACCACGGGTGTTACCGGTGAGGGCGGCCAGCAAATTCTCCATCCACGCGGGCGGGGAGAGAATAAAACCGGGACGCTGTTCCCCCTGAAAGCAGGTGTGGCGGTATATCTCACAGCGGATCAGCTCCCCAAATATCTGAGCCTCTCGGGTATAATTAGCGTCTATTCGGGCGCAAAGCTGAATTTGTTGTAGCGCCCGCGACCAACAGCCTGTCACGCACAATAACTGAAACAGATTGTGCCGATGTGAAGCCAACGTCGGCTGCTTCTTTACCTGTTGCTCCGCTATCTGAATTCCTTCCGCTACAGAATAATCCCGCAACAGCGCCGACAACATCGCCGGTAGCACGTTATTATTTGTCATGATAAATATCTCCGTGTTGTACCGGGGTGACCCGGTAATGACTGTCAATGCCGATGATGCGGTGCTCACGTTGTGTCAGGTCGGGTAGAATGGCGTTATGTATCGTTTCCTGTGCATATTCCGGGGAAAGCAGATGCAGGATATCGGGGAGAATCGTTTCGACAGGCCAGGTGGTTTCTTCTTCGCCGGTGGTATCCAGCACATCGAGAATCGCGTCAATACTTAGCCCACCAGTGACTATATCCTGCAATGTATCAGTTTCAGAGGTCAGGCTGCATAAGGAGGTCAGATCCTGTGTGACTGCCTCTTCGTACAGGGGAAAAGGATCAACATGGTGATGAATATCCTGTTCGGGGGACGACAACGCCTGGCGGTATTCTTGATAAAGAAGGGGGAGTGGGTTATCTGTTTCTGGGGCAACTTCTGTGGTGACTGCGCCGTGGATCGGAATGATATCGAACGGGTTTTGCGGTTGTGTTTGCTGTTGTCGAAACCAGTCGAGATCGAGATACTCAATCATTGTTTTTGGTGAAGCGGTAATCTGCGCTGTCGTCTTTTCCACGTGTAAAGCCGTGGATGGTAGGTTACCGCGCACAAGACACCATGAAGATAATCCCCATTCAATCAAGTCTCCTTCGTTCAGGCGCATACGGTGATGCGGCTCGACAATCTGATCATTTACCGTGCAACAATATTCATCAGACTGATTAATTATCCACCATGCCTCTTCGTGGCGGGTCAGACTGAGGGCAATCTTTACATCATCATTTGCCTCAAAAACAGGGATCCAGGGAGTGGTAACGGTGAAGATAATTTGGGTTCCTGCAGTCGCATAAATTGTGTTATCGGAGATCCCATGCGCCTGTATTTTTTGTAGTCCCCAGGTAATATTTTGTTTCATTGCATATCACTGTGTAGAGTGTTTTTTTCAACAGAATAATTAATTAAAATTTTTAGATAAGCAATACTGATCAATTTGCTTTATCAATATTAGTCTTCGCGGAAATATATAGTGGTGATTTTTAGTGTAATATATTCATAATATATATGAAATTAAATTGCCATATTGAATATCACCATAAAAAAGATACTAACTGCTATATTACATTGTGTTCTGTGATATGCATCATTGTTTCATTCTGGGTTTTTGATGATTCTATTAATTAGGGATTTTAATCGATACAGTTATGCTTATGTATCATTTATATGATTTTACATCATCAGGTGTAACAGATGGACACTCCTGTTTCACGCAGTGCACTATATGGAAAGCTGACCAAATCTTTATTTAGATCTTTGGAATCCGCGACAACGTTCTGTAAATTACGTGCTAATCCTTATGTCGAACTGACACATTGGTTGCATCAACTCATACAACAACCAGAGAATGACATTCACAATGTGCTTCGACACTATCAAATAACATCTGCTGATGTAGAGAATGCGTTAATTCGACAACTGGAGATATTGCCTGCCGGGGCGAGTGTAATTAACGATTTTTCCCATCATATCGATCTATCTGTCGAAAAAGCCTGGATGTTGGCAAGTATCCGTTTTGGTGATCAAAAAATTCGTAGTGGCTGGTTATTACTTGCCTGGTTAACCACGCCAGAATTGCATCGGGTGTTAAAAAATATCTGTGCGCCTTTGGCTGGGCTACCGGTAGATGAACTATTAGATATCCTTCCGTCTTTAATCACATCATCTTCTGAAATAACAGAAATGCCATATGACGGCTCGGGTTTGAATTCTGCAGTACCGGGGGAAGCTAGCCAGGTCTTTGCCAGCGAATCAAGCGGAAGTAAATCTGCGCTGGCGAAATACTGTCAGGACATGACTACACTGGCGCGTGAAGGCAATATTGATCCGGTCACCGGCCGCGAACACGAAATTCGTACCATGACGGATATTCTGCTGCGTCGTCGGCAGAACAATCCGCTGCTGACCGGCGAGGCGGGCGTCGGGAAAACGGCTGTGGTGGAAGGATTTGCGCTGGCGATTGCCCGGGGCGAAGTGCCGCCTTCACTGCGAAACGTGCGTCTGCTGTCGCTGGATGTCGGGGCGCTGCTGGCCGGGGCGTCCATGAAGGGCGAATTTGAATCCCGCCTGAAGGCGCTGTTGGAAGAGGCTGCGCGTTCGCCGCAGCCGGTTATTCTGTTTGTCGATGAAGTTCACACCCTGGTGGGCGCTGGTGGTACATCCGGTACGGGCGACGCTGCCAATCTGCTGAAACCGGCGCTGGCGCGTGGCACCCTGCGCACCATCGGCGCAACCACCTGGAGTGAGTACAAACGCCATATCGAAAAAGATCCTGCGCTGACCCGGCGTTTTCAGGTGTTGCAGGTGGCAGAGCCGGAAGAGGTTGCTGCTGTTGAGATGGTACGCGGGTTAGTCACCACGCTGGAAAAACACCATGACGTCCTGATCCTTGATGAGGCTGTGCGCGCCGCCGTACAGCTTTCTCACCGTTACATTCCGGCCCGGCAGCTACCGGACAAGGCTATCAGCTTGCTGGATACGGCGGCGGCCCGTGTAGCGCTGTCGCTGCATACCCCACCAGCGAAAGTCCAGTATCTGCGTCAGCAGCTCAATGCCGCCGAACTGGAGCAGGAGTTGTTATTAAAGCAGGAAAAAATGGGTATCCGCGCAGAGCGGGGCGACATACTGACGATACGGATCGCCTCACTGAATGCAGATCTTTCTGACACCGAAGCGCGCTGGCAGCAGGAACTGGAGTTGGTTCATACCTTACAGGAACAGCGTGCCGCAGAGCCCGATGAGCGTGATGAAACCACGTTACAACAGTCGGAAACTGCATTACGAGTCTGGCAGGGTGAAAACCCCATTGTGTTCCCGGAAGTTAACGCGGCGGTGGTGGCAGCGATTGTCTCCGACTGGACAGGCATTCCCGCCCGGCGCATGGTGAAAGATGAAGCCAGCCAGATCCTCGAACTCCCCATCCGTCTGGCGCAGCGTGTTACCGGGCAGATGGATGCGCTGGTGCAGATTGGTGAGCGTATCCAGACCGCGCGGGCGGGTTTAGGTGACCCGCGTAAACCAGTGGGTGTCTTTCTGCTGGCTGGGCCGTCCGGTGTGGGTAAGACCGAAACCGCGCTGGCGCTGGCGGAAGCTATTTACGGCGGCGAACAGAACCTGATCACCATCAATATGAGTGAGTTTCAGGAGTCCCATACCGTCTCCACGCTGAAAGGTGCGCCGCCCGGCTACGTGGGCTATGGCGAAGGCGGCGTGTTGACGGAAGCTGTACGTCGTCATCCCTGGAGCGTGGTGCTGCTCGACGAAATTGAAAAAGCCCATCATGACGTCCATGAGTTGTTCTACCAGGTATTTGATAAAGGCGCGATGGAGGATGGCGAAGGTGTCCACATCGATTTCAAAAATACCACGCTGTTGTTGACCACTAATGCAGGAGCGGACCTTATCAGCCAGATGTGTGAGGATCCGGCGCTACTGCCTGATTTGTCAGGATTAAAAGAAGCCTTAATGCCGGAGTTACGCAAACACTTCCCGGCTGCTTTCCTGGGACGGGTGACGGTTATCCCCTATCTGCCGCTGGATGAGACGGCGCGTGGCGTTATTGCCCGCCTGCATCTTGACAGGCTGATGGAGCGGATGGCAGAGCAGCATGGCGTTTCACTCGTCTATGGCGATGAATTAATTACGCACATAGTGGCACATTGCCCGATGCACGAAACCGGCGCTCGTTTGCTTATCGGCTATATCGAACAACATCTCCTCCCACAACTGTCCCGTTACTGGTTGCAGGCGATGACAGAGAAAACGGCCATCACGCAAATCCGCATTCGTGTTGATGAGGATGAACAGATTATTTTTGAAACGGTTCATGAAGCATGATTTATCCGTATGAACCAACTGTTTGCTGTGCATTTTTAAACTGTACCGTTGAACCGCTCTCCTGGCGGTCGGCGGCTGACTGATAAGGAAATGAAGGATTATGGCTATCAACAACAGCGCGCAGAAGTTTATTGCCCGCAACCGTGCGCCCCGCGTGCAGATTGAGTATGACGTTGAGATTTATGGCTCCGAAAAAAAAATCGAACTGCCGTTTGTCATGGCGGTGCTGGCCGATCTGGCCGGTAAGCCACGTGAAGAGTTGCCCACAGTAACCGATCGTAAATTCCTTGATATTGACATCGACAATTTCAACGAGCGAATGAAGGCTATTGCGCCGCGCGTGGCGTTTGCTGTCCCCAATACGCTGACGGGCGAAGGGCAGTTAATGGTCGATATTACGCTGGAGAATATGGATGATTTTTCACCTGCGCAGATTGCCCGCAAGGTGGACGCCCTGAACCAACTGCTGGAAGCACGTACTCAGCTTGCCAACCTACAAACCTATATGGATGGTAAAGCAGGAGCAGAAAATCTGATCAATAAACTCTTACAAGACCCGACGTTACTGAACGCTCTGGCCAGTGCACCAAAACCTGTCACTCAACAGGAAAGTGTCTTATCAGGTGAAACGGGAACAACAGACTAACTGCGATTTTATTAAGGAACTTTCATGGTAAACGATACTCTTCTGGCGACAGGCGATCTCACTGCTGAGCAAAGCACAGCCTATCAGGACACTGAATTTGATTCACTGCTGGATAAAGCCTTCCGTCCCAAGACACCTCAGGCTGCAAAGGCTGTTGAGGCTGCAGTTCAGACGCTGGCCCAACAGGCTCTGACAAATACAGTCACCGTCAGTGACGATGCTTACAAAAGTATTGCTACGATTATTGAGCAGATCGATTTCAAATTAACGGAACAGATCAAGCTAATCCTGAGTCATCCGGATTTTCAGAAACTGGAGTCTTCCTGGCGTGGGATGGAACATTTGGTTTACAACACCGAAACCGATGAAAAATTAAAAATCCGCTTTATGAACCTTTCAAAGGATGAATTGCGGAAAAATATGAAGCGTTACAAAGGGATCGCCTGGGATCAAAGCCCCATGTTCAAAAAGCTGTATGAAGCTGAATATGGGCAGTTAGGCGGAGAACCCTACGGTTGTATCATTGCGGATTATTATTTTGATCACACCCCGCCGGATGTGGATCTGCTCGGCTCCATTGCCAAAGTGGCTGCCTCAGCCCATGCGCCGTTTATTGCCGGGGCCTCTCCGTCAGTGTTGCAGATGGACTCCTGGCAGGAACTGGCTAACCCGCGTGATCTGACCAAAATTGTGACCCAAAACCTCGAATATGCTCCGTGGAATTCGCTGCGAAAAAGTGAGGATTCTCGTTACATTGGCCTGACGATGCCACGTTTTCTCTCCCGTTTGCCTTATGGTGCGAAAACAAACCCTGTCGATGAGTTTGATTTTGAAGAAGATGCAGATGGTGCAGACCACAGCAAATATGTCTGGAGCAATGCTGCCTATGCAATGGGCGTAAATATCAACCGTTCTTTCAAACATTACGGTTGGTGTACGTTGATCCGTGGTGTGGAGTCTGGTGGTGCGGTGGAAAACCTACCCTGTCATACATTCCCTACCGACGATGGTGGCGTGGACATGAAATGTCCGACGGAAATTGCCATCTCTGACCGTCGGGAAGCTGAACTGGCGAAAAATGGTTTTATCCCGCTGATCCACCGCAAAAACTCTGATTACGCCGCCTTCATTGGCGCACAGTCGTTGCAAAAACCACAGGAATATTACGATCCGGACGCCACGGCCAACGCCAATCTCTCCGCACGCCTGCCGTATCTATTCGCCTGCTCGCGGTTTGCGCACTTCCTCAAATGTATCGTGCGCGACAAGATTGGCTCGTTCAAAGAGCGTGAAGATATGCAGCGCTGGCTCAATGAATGGATCATGAACTACGTTGATGCCGATCCGGTGAACTCCTCGCAGGAAACCAAAGCCCGCCGTCCGTTGGCTGCTGCTGAGGTAGTGGTGGAAGAAGTGGAGGGGAATCCGGGTTATTACGATGCCAAATTCTTCCTGCGCCCGCATTTTCAGCTTGAAAGATTAACAGGATCGCTGCGTCTGGTGACAAAACTGCCGTCAGTAAAACAGGGAACCGCCTGATTTTTATGAATATTTGAATGAATGATGTCGGGTAATACTCAGGGGGGATATATGGCATATGTTTATGGACTGGTAGATTCATTGCAGGGCACTGAAATGGTGGGAATGGCGGGGGCAGGAGACAGAAAGGAATGTGTGTTCTTGGTTCAGGTATATGCACATGTGGGGCATACCGGAACGTGGAAGCAGGGTCGGAAGGTTTTCGGAGACAAATCGATTCCCAGAGGAACAGCAATTGCGACTTTTGTGAATGGGAAATATCCATCGGGGGACAATGCTCATAAACATGCTGCTTTCTATCTCGAACAGGATGATTCGTATATTTATGTTATGGATCAGTGGACAGGCAAAGCCTCGAATGTATCTGCGCGCAAAATCTCCAGAAAAGGTGGGATGCGCAGTGATGGGACATATCATGATGCCAGTAATAACGCTGAAGCTTTTTATGTTATTGAGTAGAGGATAGATTCAATGGGGACCCGTTTTATTTTTTCTCTGTTATTGGGTTATATGTTGTTTTATTCACAATTTGTTGCAGCGTGGGAAGTCAGTTGCCCCGAGTTTATCAATATAAAATCCTCAACGACAGTACTGGAGTCGGATGTACCTGCATCCTGGCAGGGATCTTCCCGCTATGAACCCCGTCTGTGGCTGGACGGCGTAGGGATGTCGCAGGGAAAACCTGAAAATCGGATAGATCTAAAACCAGAGACAGAGAAAATAAAGGGTGAAACCAGGCAAATATGGGATACCACAATGACCACTAATCAGGATAGTGAGCGTTACTGGGTTTCTTGTATTTATAACCACGGACAGGTTTGGTTATCACAACCAGTACCAGCATCTGCAACACAGTGCCAGGCATCTTCTTTACAGCGTCAGCGGGAACAAGGAGAGTCATTGATATCTGTGATATGTAAATAGACGTAATACATTCAACATGTAAATTAATTAAATACTGGTATCTCATTACCGGAAATTATACAGCCTTCTGTTCTTCTGAAATAAAGGAGAGGGGGTTCTGTACGGCAATGGTTTATCTGCATTCAGCTATGCAGATAAATCAGAGATTATTTTTAAGTAATTCTTAATAAGGAAATAAAAATGGCTTATGACATTTTTTTGAAAATTGACGGCATTGACGGCGAGTCAATGGATGACAAACATAAAAATGAAATTGAGGTGCTGAGCTGGCGCTGGAATATCCACCAGGAATCCACCATGCACGCGGGCAGCGGCTTGGGATCCGGTAAAGTCTCCGTGACTAACCTGGAGTTTGAACATTATATCGATCGCGCCAGCCCGAACCTGTTCAAATACTGCTCCTCCGGCAAGCATATTCCGAAGTCCATCCTTGTCATGCGTAAAGCAGGCGGCAATCCGCTGGAATACCTCAAGTACACTTTTACTGACCTGATTGTGGCTGTGGTTTCCCCCAGTGGTAGCAAGGAGGGCGAGATCGCCTCCCGCGAAAGAGTCGAACTCTCTTTCAGCACCGTGAAACAGGAATACGTGGTGCAGAACCAGCAGGGCGGCACTATCACGGCAGGTTACGATTTCAAAGCTAACAAAGAAATTTAAGCAATTTTTTTCCGGCCAGGTATATAGCCTGGCCGTTCTTTATTATTTGATTTTAAAGGAAATTACAGTGAATAAATGGCGTGACCCCGGTTGGCGGTTATGGGCGGTAGCGTTGTTTTTTATCTGCCTTTTGCCCGGGTGCAGCATTGACAGCGACACCGTGCCGGACCTGATGTCACAGCGACTTGATCTGGTGATGAAGGCTTCCGATAAGGTGAACCCAGACAATCAGAAGAAAGCCGCGCCCATAGAGATACGCGTTTATGAACTGAAAAATGATGCAGCTTTCACGGCGGCGGACTGGTGGTCTCTTCAGGACAATGACAAAACTGTTCTTACCGATGATTTACTGCACCGCGACAGCTTTATCCTACGTCCGGGCGAGGAGAAAAAGCTGCGTCGCTCTCTCAATAAAGAAACCACGGCACTGGGGATCCTTGCTGGCTATCGCAATCTGGGAAAATCGGTATGGCGAGTCACGTATAAAATTCCTGATCCCCCGGAAAAAAGCTGGTACAGCCGCTTTATGCCAAAGAAAAAAGTCGAACTGGATGCCGGTATAGAGCAAAGCGCCATAGTGATTAAAGAACGGGATGAGTAAATTATGAGTTGGAATAACCGGGTAGTCTGGAGTGAAGGGCAATTTTTGCTGCCACAGATGTTTCAGCAGCAGGAACGCTATCTGGAACATGTCATTCATTACCGCAGTTTGCCTCTTTCCCCCTTTTTCTGGGGCTTCAGTGAATACGGCATTGACAGTGAAGCACTGAACATCGGAAAGCTGGTACTCACGAAGGCTTTTGGGGTGTTTGCCGACGGAACACCGTTTAATGCGCCGGGACACACACCACTACCGCCGCCTCTTACCATCCTGCCAGAGCACCTTAACCAATTGATTTATTTGGCGGTGCCAATACGTACACCGAACAGCGAAGAAACCAGTTTTGGCAATAATCCAGAATCGCTGGCACGCTTTTCGGTTCATGAAAATGAAATCCGTGATGCAAACTCATTGGGGCGCGGCGCACAACTGTTGCAACTCAGCCACCTGCGCCTCCGTCTGTTGCCGGAAAAGGCGGTGACGGATGCGTGGATCGGCCTGCCGCTGACACGTATCACAGCATTGCATCCAGAGGGGCGGGTTGATATTGACGAAGATTTGATCCCGCCGGTGGTGAACTATCAGGCAAGTTCACTGATATGTACATGGTTGTCGTGGATCAACGATCTGATCAAAATGCGGGCAAATTCTCTGGCTGAGCGATTGACGGGCAGTGATAAACACGGCCATGAGGCGGCGGAAGTGTCGGATTACCTGCTATTGCAAATTCTCAATCGTTTTGGCCCCTTACTGATCCATATGTCGAAAACGCCGCTGTCGCCTGAAGTGCTCTATCGTAATCTTTGCGCACTGGCCGGAGAACTCTCTACCTATGTGCGTCCGCAAACACGCCGTCCGGAAAAATATAAAGAATATAAGCACCTGACGCCCTATGCCGGGCTGAAATCGGTGGTAGATGAGGTGCAGTATCTGCTAAATGCTGTGCTGATCCGCGGGGCGCAGCGAATCACTCTGGAGGAGGGAACTTACGGTATTCTCAATGCGGTGATTGAACCTACCGAACTGTCAGATTTCAGCTCGTTAGTATTGGCGGTGAAGGCGCAGATGTCCGCCGAAACCTTGCTGCAACATTTTTCGGCTCAGACCAAAATAGGGCCGTCCGAACGCCTGCCGGAGCTGATTCGTTCGCACCTGCCGGGCCTTGCTTTACAGGTGCTGCCGGTGCCGCCGCGTCAGATTCCGTTCCAGTCCGGTTATATCTATTACGACATCCGTCGCGACGGCGTGCTGTGGGAACATATCGCCCGCTATGGCGGCATGGCAATGCATACCGCCGGAGAATTTCCAGGGCTGGAGCTGGAGCTGTGGGGAGTTCGCGATAAATGACCGACGATATTCTGACGCATCCTGCGATGAATACCCAGCCATTCCAGCCATCAGTGGGGGGGACAAAACCACCTGATAATGAAGGTTATGATATCGCAATACAGGACAGCCTTCGCAGGGAAGATATAAAGGTGGTGGTTGAAGACGGCCCGGATATGAAACTCCGGCTGGCCGAAATCACCGCTGCCGCTAATCCCCTGCTGGCGGCGGCAAGTCCGCTGCTGTGCGCACTGGCGCAGATGCCCCGTGAACTTGCCCCTGCTTTTGTCGAACATTACCGCGCCCTGCTGGAGCGTGAAGTTCGTCGGTATCAGACGCTGTGCGACCAGGCAAACCTGCGCCGCGAACATGTGTTGGCGGTGCGCTACTGCCTGTGTACGTCGCTTGATGAAGCCGCCAACAACACCACCTGGGGACGACGCGGTGTCTGGGCTGGGAAGAGTCTGCTGGTCACTTTTCATGGCGAAAGTGAAGGTGGCATCAAACTATTTCAGATAATTGGTCGTCTGGCCTCCAGCTTCCAGGAGCACAGCGATGTGCTGGAAATTATTTACCACATTCTGGGGCTGGGTTTTGAAGGTCGCTACAGCGTACGGCCCGACGGACGTAAGCAACTGGACGATATTCGCCAGCAACTGCTGACCCAACTGGTCCAGCGCCGCGATCCGGTCACGCCGACGCTCTCGCCGGGATTTACCGGAGCTGTCAGCGGACGGATGCGCCGGATGCGCCGGGTGCCGGTCTGGCTGAGTGCCGGAATAGCTCTGCTGGTGATGCTGACGTTGTTTGGCCTTTACAGCCACCGGATGAATCTCGCCACCTTAACCGTACAGCAGCATATCGACGCCATCGGTAAACACCTGTCGCCGCCACCGATTCCGGTGCACAAACTGCGACTGAAGATCCTGCTGGCGAACGAAATTGCCCGTGGCCTGCTGACGGTGGAGGAAGATGACCATCACAGCCGTGTGATCTTCCGAGGCGATACGATGTTTATACCGGGGCAGAAAACCGTAAATGATGCGCTCCGCCCGGTGATTGATAAGGCCGCGCGCGAGATTGCGCGTGTGGGCGGTGCGGTGACGGTGACCGGTCACACCGACAGCCAGCCTATCCACTCCGCTGAATTCCCGTCGAATCAGGTGTTATCAGAAAAACGTGCGGCAGAAGTGGCTTCGTTGCTGACGTCCGGTGGCGTTTCGGCCAGCCGGATCCGGGTTGTCGGGAAAGGGGATACCGCACCAGTGGCCGATAACAGCACTAAAACCGGACGGGCGCAGAATCGCCGGGTGGAAATTCTGGTGGTGGAACAATAATGCAAAAATTTCTCAGTCTGCTGTTTTCCCGCCGTGCGCTGGTCGTTGTCTGCGTGGTGGCGTTGGCGCTACTGGTCTGGTTTCTCGGGCCGCTGGTGGCGTTTGATACCCTGCATCCGCTTGCATCCGTGGGGAGTAGGGTAGTCACTATCGTTCTGTTACTAATGTTCCTCGCGCTGTGGCTGGTGAATTGGTCGATGAGCATCATTGGCGTGACGGTTCTGTGCCTGGTTATCGGCTTTGTCTCACCGTTGCTGGCCTTCGGTGACGTTCGCCCGTTTGCGCCGCTGTGGCTGCGTCTGACGCTGATCGGCATGATCCTGCTGAGCTATGCGCTGTATGGCCTGTACCGGCTTTGGCAGGCGTTGCGTCTGGATGAACAACTGCTGCGCCGTTTCTTGCATCCGCGCGGGGAAGACGTACCGGTGGCAGGGGAAATTAAGGCCAATCTGCGCACCGTCAGCCATATTTTCAACCGCGCCATCCGACAACTGAAACAACTGCGTGTGGATCTACCTGGTTGGCGTAAGGTCCTGGAAGGGAAACGCTTTCTGTACGAACTGCCGTGGTTCATGGTTATCGGCAGCCCCGGTGATGGTAAAACCACCGCGCTGCTTAACACCGGGCTACAGTTTCCGCTGGCGGAACAGATGGAGCAGACCGCGCATATCCTCACCGTGCCGGGCGGCGGCACGTTGCACTGCGACTGGTGGTTTACTAATGAGGCTGTGCTCATTGACACCGCCGGGCGCTATGCCCGCCACGATGATGGCGGTGAAATCAGTGCAACCCAGCGCAACGCCGGGGAATGGCAGGGATTTCTGGGGCTACTGCGTAAACACCGTCCCGGCTCGCCGCTGAACGGCGTAATTTTGACGCTGAATGTGGCAGATTTGACCGCACAATCCCCGGCTGAACGGCTGGCTGCCTGTGCAGCCCTGCGTGCGCGGCTGGCGGAACTGCGGGAGACACTGGGCATTCGTTTCCCGGTTTATCTGGTTGTCACCAAAATGGATCTGCTACCCGGCTTTACGGAGTATTTCCGTGGATTGACCAGTCACCTGCGTGCTCAGGTCTGGGGCTTTACTCTGCCATACAGCCGCAGGCGTCACGCCAGTGATTCGCAGTCACTGCATGCGCTCTGTGGTCAGGAACTGGCAAATCTGACGCTGCGGTTGGATCAGGGGATGGATAGTCGGTTGCAGGAAGAGTACGACCTTAAAAGCCGCCAACGGCTCTACCGCTTCCCGCGTGAATTTGCCGCGCTGGGCACGCCATTGCTGGAAGCCATTGAACAGATTTTCCTCGATTCAAAATTCGATGCCACCCAGCTTAACAACACCCTGCGCGGGGTATTTTTCACCAGTGCCGCACAGGCGCAGGCAGACGCCGTAGCAGACCAGACGGGCATCTGGCAGCGTTTTGTCCGGGCAATAAAAGGGAATGAGGAGTCTCCATCCCATACTCTGCCGGATGGCAACCGAAGCTATTTTCTCCATGACCTGCTGACTAAATTTATCTTCCGTGAAGCGCACATGGTGGAGCCGAACCTTCAGTGGGCCTGGCGTTACCGCCTGCTGCGTACCGGTGGGCATCTGCTGGTACTGGCGCTGGCTTTCTGGTTGTGGCAGGGAATGCAGGGCAGCCAGCAGGGTAACAGCGATTATCTGCATGAAATCACCAACCGGACGACCCAACTGGATGATGACGTCAAAGCCTATACCGGAAAACCCGCCATGCAGCCGGTTCCCGCATTACTGAACCAGGCGCGGGCGCTCTCTGCCTGGCCGGGGTTGGATCCGGACTCACCGCCGCTGGCCTGGCGTTATGGTCTTTACAGCGTCCCTCCGGTGATGGAGAGCGTGGCATCCCTGTATGACCGCCTGCTTGACCAGTTACTGCTACCGCCGTTGGTGAAGCGCATGGAATACGTACTTTCGGATGCGATTGCCCGTCAGGACAGTAAAGCTGCCTATGACGCTCTGCATGTTTATCTGCTGCTGAACCTCGATAAAGACCACGAGGACAAATACAACGCCGCGGAGATCCACGCCTGGGTGTTGAACGATCTGAACAACCGCGACAGCGTGGCGGATTTCGGCGGTCGCGCAGCCGTGCTGGAACATATCGATGCTCTGTTTGACGGCAGTCGCGTGGTGCATTCGCCATACGAAAAAGATGAGGGGCTGATCCGCCTGGCGCGAGCCTTTCTTGACGGTCATACCAGCACCGAGCGTATCTATACTCGTGCACTGGCTTCTATGGAGAGCGAAGCGCCGCAGGAGTTTTCGCTGGTTCGTGCCGTGGGCGCGGATGCGGGAACGGTTTTTGTCCGCACGGATGGTGCGCCATTAGATCGTGGCGTGCCTGGCATCTTCACCCGCGAAGGCTACCGGGAACTGTTCGACAAACGGCTGTCGGAGTTTGTCGCCGCCGCATCAGCGGATGACGCCTGGGTGATGGGGCGCGAAAGTGCGCAAAAAAAAACGACTGAGATTGTAATGAGCCAGTTACCGGGACAGGAACTCCCGATTACCCGTGAAGTCCGTCGCCTGTACCTCGCTGAATATGCCCGCCGCTGGCAGGATTTTCTGGCAAGCATTCACAGCATCAACAGCGCTGGGGAAGACGGCAGCCCCGGACTGGCGTATGACCTTCAGGTGCTGCGTACTCTGGCCTCACCTGATTCCCCGCTGATGCGGCTGAGTAAAGTCGTGGTAGATCAGACCACCCTGGTGCCGCCGCTGGATGCGCAGGCCAGACAAAAGCAGATGGCTCAGCGAGCGCAGGATCGGCTTTCCGGTAATGCGGGGAAAGCGGTACAGACGGCGAAGCTGTTGCAGGACATCCATCCGGAAGAACGTCTGGAGAAAACACTGGTGGATGATCGTTTTGCCGCATTGCGGGAAGTGGTTTCCGGGCGTACGGACAGCGCACAAGGGGGCAGCGCACCACAGCTTAATTCGTTGCTGACGATGCTCAATGAGTATTACACCCAGCTCACCATTGCCGACAGTGCGCTGGCGGCCAGCACATTACCGGGCCGCATTTCGGCGGCGGATAAACTTCAACTGGAGGCAGCAAAACTGCCTGCACCGCTGAAAAATATTCTGCTGGATTTAACACAGCAGGGGACGCGCAAAATCAACGCCGGAACGGGTGAAGTGCTGAATGCGCAAATGGAGGCGGTGATCGGTGATGAGTGCCGTGATGCCATTGACGGACGCTACCCCTTTGCTGACAGCCCACAGGAAGTCAGTGCGGATGATTTTAACCGTATCTTTGCCAGCGGCGGCGTGCTGGATGCTTTCTGGACGAAGCAACTTGCCCCGCTGGCGGACACTGCCAGTAACCCGTGGCGCTACAAGCCGACCGAAGGCAACATGACATTGCTCGGGCCGGATCTGACACCGTTTCAGGAAGCAAAGCAGATCCGTAGCGTTTTTTTTAACGGGGAAGGCGGGAAAAAGTTCTCCTGGGCGATGCAGGTCCGCGTCGTGGATATGGACCCTGCCATCACCGAACTGGTGATTGACATTGACGGGCAGGTGCTGCGTTACGCTCACGGCCCGGTCAGGCCGCTGAAAGTGAGCTGGCCCGGGCCGCGTAATGGCTCAATGGCGGAAATCACCGCCAGCCCGCGCATCCGCCAGGACACCTCGACGCTACTGACTAACGGGCCGTGGGCGCTGTTTCATCTGCTGGATGCGGGTAACGCGCAGGAGACAGCGGTACGGGGAACTCAGCAGGTGGAGTACAGTTTTGATGGGCGGCGGGTGGTGCTGGAGATTACCGCTGGGCGGGATTTTGACCCGGTGAACCGGGGGCTACTGCAACGCTTCGCCTGCCCGGAGAGGACGCTTTGATGCGCCGGGCTACGGCAGTATCGGCTCCGGCGATGTTCGGCAGACTGCCGGACCAGCGGGACTACGTGCGCTGGCGGGTGAGTGCGAACGAAGCGCAGGTGTGGCAGGCATGGCTGAACCAGCAGACGTGGCTGGGACAGGGGCGGCATATTGTTCTGCCGGAAGGAACGGATGCTGCGAAGGCTGGAGCAAACAACGGCTGGATGCACCTGTCACCGCGTGAGAAAAAGACGCTGCCGGAGCACCACCCATTGCCGTGGAGTTTTGTGCTATCGCCGGGGTTTCTCCCCATTGGCGGGCGTGATGAATGGCTGACCGGAGTATTGACCGCATCGCGGGACAGTACGGGCAGACCGTGGCCGCTGGTGATTTATCAGCGTGCCGGACGGGAATGGCTGGAAGAGAGCCTGGATGACACGCAGGGCTGGTTGTACTGGCTGGCGCAGTTGGCGGCAGTATATGTCTCACCACAGACAGAATGCTGCGGGCGGCTGGCAGAGCAGACAGATCAACTGTGGGCGATGTGGCGGCCGGGGCCGCGCTGGGCGCAGTGGCTGCGCGGCTTGCGACGTGTACCACAGCGTAGCCGGGAACTCACCGGGCTACCGGACGCGCCGATAGTGGAATTGCCTGGTGTGCGCCACCTGCCGTGGCCAGGCTGGCCGGACAAAATGCTGGCGCAGGCGCAGCAGGGGCAAGGCTGGTTCTGGCAGCAGAACAGCGAGGGGCGGTATGTGGATGCGCTGCGGTTGGAGAAAAAATAATGTGCCCACGAATGCTGAGAATAGCTATACAAAAATATGACGATAAACGTGTAGATGGGAAACAAATATACCCCTGAACTTCAAGTTGATTGCTATTTGTTGACTTCAGGTTACCCCAGGTCCCGTCTGCATTGGTGGGTAAGCAATCATCTTCAGGTTTATTGGATATATAGCAATATAAGGAGGTGAACATGGGTAACTCTCATGATGAGGCTATTCAGCAGGCATACGATGCTTATGACGACTTAATGCTGGATAAACGATATATCAGGGACAATGATGCCTGGGGAGATTTAAGAATTGACCGTGAAAATGGTGCAATCTCATTATTGCTGAGATGGAAATATAATTGGATAAAAAGATGGGATGCAAAAACTGATTGGACAGATATGGAGAAAAATACCTTTCATGGGAAAGTTATTTTTGTCATTAATCAAACATGGAATAATAAGATTTTTTTATCCGTTTCTGGGAAGTCTGAGTTTGTCAGTAAGTTTAATGGTAAGGATTTAACTTTCACAATAGAAATAATTCAGACTGATCGTCATGGGTATTGGGATGTAGTGGTGTTTAAAATTGATAATGATGATCCAAATAGTTTTCGTCAGAGTTCCATTGTCTGGAATAGTCGATACGTGGAACTTGACTCTAAAGATATAGTTGCTGCAGCTAAATGTCTTGGTTCATCAAAAATTTGTCATGAGCAAATAGGGTTGTCTCACGAGCTTGGGCATATTATTGGATATCTTACTGATGAATACTATAGTGATGATGCAGATAAAGCAACTACACCATTCTCCGGGGATGCCAGTGCGTTAATGAATATTGGTATGGAGCTGCGCTCTCGTTATATGGGAAATGTCATTGAGCGGTTAAATAGAATGGTTCCGGGTTCTAATTTTTTTGTGAAAAGCGTAAAAAAATGAAAATAATATACGCTGTGATTATTTTTTTGATAGTGGGTGGGGCGAAAAATAACATGTCTGATATTCCTGGGCATGCTTATCTGAATGCGAGTGGTGTGTATAATGGAGTTGAAGAGAATGTTCTATTAAATAACTATGGTCAGCCAGCGTATGAATTTATAAAACCTCGTTATAAATTTGTTGGTGAATATTATATAGAAATTGAAAATACCTATCGCTCAACAAATCCTGAATTCAGAAATATCCCCATCAAAGAAATATTTTGGCATTTGCCGGGGGATTTAAATCTGACATGTTTTTTTCATTATAAAGATGGACAGTGGCGGGTTATTTCTTATTTTTTCTGGCCGCCGGGCGCTAAATTCTAATCCGATATTAAAGGAATAAATATCATGAGTTTTGTATCTACGGGTAATAAATCTGGCAGTAATGGTGGGCCAGCCATCACCACGCCGCCAATAGCCGGAGAAAGTAGTGCTGTAAGCGCAGGTTCAGCCGCAACAGATGTAGCTGATGCAGCCGAACAGATGGCAGAACAGGCAGCAGCGGATCTGTTTGGTGCGCTGCCGGAACCATCGGGACTGGTGAAAGCGGCGGTAGCCGCAGCGCAGGCCGCCGCTGCGGCGGCAGGGATCTCGGATATGGCTGGCGCAGTTCAGGATGCGGTGGCGTCGCTTGCAGCCGGTGGACCGGGGGCGCATAACATCACTGTAAGCGGTAGTGCGGTGCCACCGCAGATGCTGTTGTTCGCGGGGATGAATGGTTCGGAAGGGCTTGGAAATCTGTTTTCCTACACTGTGCAGCTTAAAACTCCAGACACCCTGAACCTGGGCTACGTTTCGCCCGCCGCCAATCTGCCGCTCAAGCCGATGGTGGGCAGAGATCTGTGCGTCAGTATCGAACTGGACGGTGGCGGAAAACGGTATATCAGCGGGCTGGTGACCGCTGCGCGGGTAGTCGGCCATGAGGGACGTTCGGTCACGTATGAATTACGCATTGAACCGTGGCTGAAACTGCTGACCCACACCAGTGACTACAAAGCTTTCCAGAACAAAACCGTGGTGGATATTCTCAGTGAAGTACTGGATGAATATTCCTTTCCGGTGGAAAAGCGGCTGGTGGAAAATTATCCGCCCCGCGCCTGGCAGGTACAGTACGGTGAAACTGACTTTGATTTCATTCAGCGCCTGATGCAGGAATGGGGGATTTACTGGTGGTTTGAACACAGTGAGAACAGCCACACGCTGGTGCTGGCTGATGCCATCAATGGTCATAAAGCATGCCCGGACTCGCCGCTGGTGGAGTGGCACCAGGAAGGACTGAAGCTGGATAAGGAGTTTATCCACACCATTACGGCCAGTGAGAAGCTGCGTACTGGAAAGTGGGTGCTGGACGATTTTGATTTTATGAAGCCACGTTCGCTGCTGAAAAGTACCGTAGCTAGTCCGCGCGATACCGGTCATGCTGAATATGAGCATTACGAATGGCCTGGTGATTACTTCACTACGGGAGAAGGTGAGATGCTGACGCGCATTCGTATGGAAGCACAGCGCAGCCCCGGCAGCCGTGTTGGCGGGGCGGGAAATATCCGCACCCTCATGACGGGCTACACCTTCACGCTGATGAATCATCCGACGGCAGAAGTTAACCAGGATTACCTGTTGGTACAGACCACGCTGTTTTTACGGGATAATGCGCAGCACAGCGGTCAGAACCAGCATTTTACCTATGTCACCACGTTTGAACTGCACCCCACCTGCGAAGTTTACCGTCCACAGCGAACCCTGAGCAAACCCCACACCAAAGGCCCGCAGAGCGCCATCGTCACCGGCCCGGCGGGGCAGGAAATCTGGATGGATAAATATGGGCGGGTGAAGGTGCAGTTTGGCTGGGATCGTTACGGTAACAATGACGAAAACAGCTCCTGCTGGATCCGTGTCAGCTATCCGTGGGCGGGGAAAGGATTCGGCATGATCCAGATCCCGCGCATCGGCCAGGAAGTACTGGTGGACTTTAAAAATGGTGACCCGGATTTACCGATAATCATCGGGCGCACCTACAACCAGGACACCATGCCACCGTGGGGGCTACCGGGCATGGCGTCGCAGAGCGGGATATTCAGTCACTCGTTAAAGGGCGGGCCGACGAACGGAAACATGCTGCGCTTTGATGACAAAACGGGTGCGGAAGAAGTGAAGTTCCACGCGGAAAAAGATCTGAATACTACGGTAAAAAACAATGAAACGCATACAGTCATGGTCGATCGCACAAAAACCATTGTTAAAAATGAAACCATCAGCGTGGGAGAAGACCGCAATGCCACCATCACAAAAAATGATGGGCTTTCCGTCAAACAGGCCCAAACCATCAATGTCGGAACGACATATCGTCTGGACGTTGTCGATCAATTTACCCTTCGCTGCGGCAATGCAGCGCTTGTATTACACAAGGATGGCTCGATTAAGTTTTGCGGAAAACAACTTTTACTGCACACCAGCGATGTTATGCAACTCATTGGCAGTGGAATTGATATGAACCCGGATGGCGGCAAAGCCATGACTGCGGATGATATTGCCCCGTTACCTACCCCGGACGCTTCTGAATAAAAAATATAAAAGGAATTTTTTCTATGACCAGCCTTTACCGTATTCAGGAGGGCAGCTTTGCCCTGCCTGAAACTTTTCTTGACCGCACCGTCAATATCTTCGTCCCGTCGGGCAATGAGAGAGCATCACCCAGCCTGAATATTTCCCGCGACACGCTCAGGCCAGAGGAAAACCTGACGACCTACATTGATCGCCAGATAGCATTGATGAAAAAAAACCTTGGCCAGCATCGGGTACTTTCGCGGGGAACGGCACTGGCGGGAGCCGGCGAAGATGCCATGACAGGTGAGCAGATCCTCGCCACCCACCGTTCTGGAAAAACAGAAGTGTATCAGCGTCAGGCCGGGTTTATCACCGGGTCAGCAAAGGTACTGGTGTTGACGCTGACCAGTCAGCGCCCTTTTGATGAGCACACCGACCAGCTATGGACTGCATGGTTGACCAGTTTTCAGCCTGCTAAAAACTAAAAAACAGGGAGGTTTTATCATGTATGAAGCCGCACGGGTGGATGATCCTATCTACCACACCAGCGCCCTTGCCGGTTTTTTGATAGGAGCCATCATTGGCATTGCCATTATTGCCGCCGCCAGCTTTGCTTTTGCTACCTGTGGTTTTTTTGCCGGACTTGTTCTGGGATTTCTGGCTGATCAGATCGCTTCCGGAGTCCTGCAACTTGGGGAGGCCATCGGGCGCTCGATACATTCCACAGCAGGAAAAATTCTGACCGGATCTGATAATGTCAGAACTAACAGTCGCCCGGCCGCGCGCGCCGTACTGAGTACGGTGATATGCGAAGACCATTCTCCGGAAATCCGCATTGCCCAGGGTTCCGGCAACATCTACATCAACAGTCAGCCTGCCGCCCGAAAAGATGATCATACTGAATGTGATGCGGTGATTGAGGATGGCTCCCCCAATGTCTTTCTCGGCGGCGGTACGCAGACGGTACTGGAAATCAGCCCGGAAATCCCGGACTGGCTGCGTCAGGTTGTGGATGTGCTGTATGTGGTCGCCGGAATGCTGGGGGGGCTGGCTGGAGCCTCGCGTCAGGCGACAAAGATGGGCTCGAAATTTGGCACAAAATGCGCGGCAAAATTTATTGGTGGCGAAATTGCCGGGATGGGCATTTCCGAGGCCGCTATGGGATTGTTCAGCAACCCGGTTGATGTAACTACCGGGCAAAAAATTCTGCTGCCGGAAACGGATTTCACCCTGCCGGGCCGCCTGCCTGTTACCTGTTCGCGCTTTTATGCCAGCCATCTGGAAACTGAGGGGCTACTGGGCAAAGGATGGCGGCTGAACTGGGAAATAACCCTGCGCACCGATGAGAAATATATCACTCTGATTGGCGGCCAGGGGCGTGAGTTAAGTTATCCGAAAGACATGCTGACGCCGGGGCACCAGATATTCGATCCGGAAGAGCAGTTTTACCTGAGCCGCCTGCATGACGGACGCTATGTACTGCATTACACCGACCGCAGCTATTACATATTTGATGAATTTGATGACCACGGCGTCGCACCGTTACTTTTTATGGAGACGCCCTACCGACAGCGTATAGCTTTCGGGCGAGAGAACGGCAGGCTGGTGCGGGTGGCTTCCAGCAGCGGGCACCATCTGTTATTGCACCGCACAATGACTCCGGCGGGGGAAAGACTTTCGCATATTGAACTGGTGAAGGGAGGACGTCCCGGTAACCTGGTGGAATATCGTTACGACAATAACGGGCAACTGACCGGTGTGGTGAACCGGGCCGGTGTGGCAGTGCGACAGTTCGCCTATGAAAATGGCCTGATGGCAGAGCACCGCAACGCGACGGGCTTCACCTGTACCTACCGCTGGGAAGAGATTGAGGGGGTTCCCAGGGTGGTGGAGCACTCGACCAGCGATGGCGAGGATTACCGGTTCCGCTATGATTTTGCTGGCGGGCAGACGGTGGTTACCGGCAGGCCGGGGCATAAATGGCAGTGGTGGTTTGATGAACAGACGTATGTGACTGCGCACCGGACGGCGGGCGGGAGGATGTACCGCTTCACGTACAACGAAAACCATTTTCCCGTAGCAGTTGAACTCCCCGGCGAACGCAGGGTAACGCTGGAATACGACACCCTGAGTCGGGTGGTGAAAGAGACGGATCCGGCAGGCCGGGTGACACAGACGCAGTGGAACGGCAGTTTTGATGAAATCACTCGTCGTGCGCTGGATGACGACCATGTGTGGAAAGCGGGTTACAACGAACACGGTCAGGTAATACAGGAAACAGACCCGGAAGGACGCGTCACGCGCTACGGGTATGATGAACAGGGGCTGGCAGTCAGCCGCACGGATGCGAGGGGCGGCCTGGTTGCGCTGGTGCACGATGCGCGCGGTCAACTGGTGCATTACACCGACTGTTCAGGGCGCGCCACGGGTTATGAATACGATGAAGACGGCAACCTGACGGCGGTGACGGACGCGGAAGGGAAAACGGTACACATCAGCTATAACCGTCTGGGACAGCCGGAGACAGTCAGCCATCCGGGCAAACAGCAGGACCGTTACACCTGGAACGCGCTGGGATTACTGAGCAGCCACCGTCGTCTTACGGGCAGTATACAGAGCTGGCAGTATACGCCGCGGGGGCTGTTGACGCTCCACACGGATGAAGAGAAACGGGAGACGCGCTGGCATTACACTGCGGAGGGGTGGATTGCCAGCCTGAGCAACGGCAACGGGGCGCTTTACCGGTTCAGTCACGATGCGGATGGACGACTGACGGGAGAACAGCGCCCGGACGGCCTGATACGGATGTTTGCGCTGAATGCGGGCGGGTATCCGGTCATCACCCAGACGCAGGGTACAGAAGGCGGGGTGCGTAATGAGCGGCAGGAGCGTGATGCGCTGGGCCGCCTGTTGCGCAGTGACACGCAGCACAGTACACGGACCTTCAGCTACAACCGTCTTGACCAGATAACGGAGGTGACGCTCACCCCCACGGAAGAAGGTGAGCGTCTGCACCACATGCAGGCGGACAGGGTGCGCTTCGCGTATGACCGCAGCGGGTGGCTGACGGCAGAGCACAGCGTACACGGCAGCATAAAGTACCGGCGTGACGCGCTGGGCAACCCCACCGATATCACGTTACCGGACGGGCAGCACCTCAGCCATCTTTACTACGGCAGCGGGCATCTGCTCCAGACGGCGCTGGATGGTATCACGGTCAGTGAATATGAGCGTGACAGCCTGCACCGCCAGGTGATGCGCACCCAGGGGGCGCTGACGACGTTCAGCGGCTACAACGCCGACAACCGGTTAAGCTGGCAGCGCAGCCTGCCAGGCGGCAGCCGGAGTCCGCAACAGGCCGGAAATCCCCCGACACAGAGCGACAGCGTGACGGGGCGGGATTACATCTGGAACGCAGACGGTGAAGTCAGCGGCATTAACGACAAACTGCGTGGCTGCCTGGTGTTCAGCTATGACCGGAGCGGCTGGCTGACCGGTCGTACGGGGCAGATGTACGACCATGACCATTATTATTACGACAAAGCGGGCAACCTGCTGACGGATGAATATCAGGGAGCGGTGATGGACAACCGCCTGCCGGGCTACGGGCGTGACCGTTACCGCTATAACGAATGGGGTGAACTGACAGAGCGGCGAGAACAGCAACTGGAGTGGAACGCACAGGGTCAGTTAACGCGGGTCATCAGCAGCAACAGCGAGACGCGGTATCAGTACGATGCGCTGGGCAGGCGTATCAGCAAGGCGACGTATGGCCGCCATACGAACCAGAGGGAACAGCGGCGGACGACGTTTGTGTGGGAAGGATTCCGGCTGTTGCAGGAGACAACGTGGCAGGGAAAGCGGACGTACCTGTACGATGCGGAACAGCCGTACACGCCGGTGGCGGCTGTCACGGGGCGCGGGGAAAGCCGGAAAATCTGGTATTACCACACGGACGTGACGGGCACGGTGCAGGAGGTGAGCGCAGCGGACGGAACGCTGGTGTGGGCGGGCTACCAGGCGGGGTTTGGTGAAAACCGGGGCGACATCAGCAACAGCGGGGCGTACTTTGAACAGCCGCTGCGACTGCCGGGGCAGTACTTTGACGAAGAAACGGGGCTGCATTACAATCTGTTCAGATATTATGCGCCGGAGTGTGGGCGGTTTATCAGCCAGGATCCGATAGGGCTGAGAGGCGGATTAAACCTTTATGCTTACGTCAAAAATCCACTTACTTGGATCGATCCTTTAGGTCTTGCTGGTTGTAGTGCTCAATTTAAGTCGAGAAATGAAGCTTTCAGAGCTGCGAAAAGAGATACTGGTATTCCAATGAATCAACAACCAGATAGAATATTTAATTCTAAAACTGGGTTTTATGGTGATCATAGAAATGTACCAATGACTGATTCCAGAAAAAATCCTATTTTTGATAGCAATGGTAATCAAGTCTGGACAAGGGAATATCAATTTACCAGAGCAGATGGAACTAAAATTATTATCCAAGATCATTCTGCTGGGCACTCTTATCCAAATGGAATAGGAAATCAAGGTCCTCATTTAAATGTGAGACCAATTGAAAATACTCGAACGGGTTCAGTTCCTGGTACATTTGATCATTATGAATTTTGAGGAGAGCGACATGTACTGGAATGATATTGATGGTAGTATATTATTTAACAAAGTTTTCACTAAATCTATTGAAGTAAATGAAATCGATGTCTTTGACATAAAAATAGATCGTGAAGCTGCTACAGTAATAATATCATTTGACTTGGTAAATGAATTACCAGATAACCCACCGCCGAAATGGGTTAAAGGTTATAATAGATGTAGGTGTGGTATAAATTGTAGCGGGGTTAAATATTTAAAAATAGATGGTATGTCTACAGATATGTTGGCAAAAATAGAAATACATACTGATAATAATGAAGTTATAATAAAGGGGACTGATATCCTTTTAAATCTAAAGTGTTCTCACATACAACTTATGGGGCCTTCGGTATATATTAGCCAATAAAATAAAAGCCGGGAAAGAAATTAAATCTTCCCGGCTTTTGTTTTTTTATGCTTCGTGCAGTACGCCAGATATCCCGTCCTTCATCCCCTTAACTACCTGTTTAACCTGATAAAGTTCCTCGCGCAACTCCTGCACTTCGTCGCTGTCAGCGATGATGGTCAGCCACCCAGTGGCATTAATGACAGGCTGCCTGGTGTTCAGCTATGACCGGAGCGGCTGGCTGACCGGTAGTATCGGGCAGAGGGAACAGCGGCGGACGACGTTTGTGTGGGAAGGATTCCGGCTGTTGCAGGAGACAACGTGGCAGGGAAAGCGGACGTACCTGTACGACGTGGAACAGCCGTACACGCCGGTGGCGGCTGTCACGGGGCGCGGGGAAAGCCGGAAAATCTGGTATTACCACACGGACGTGACGGGCACGGTGCAGGAGGTGAGCGCAGCGGACGGAACGCTGGTGTGGGCGGGCTACCAGGCGGGGTTTGGTGAAAACCGGGGCGACATCAGCAACAGCGGGGCGTACTTTGAACAGCCGCTGCGACTGCCGGGGCAGTACTTTGACGAAGAAACGGGGCTGCATTACAATCTGTTCAGATATTATGCGCCGGAGTGCGGGCGGTTTATCAGCCAGGACCCGATAGGGCTAAGAGGCGGGTTAAACTTATATGTATATGCGCCGAATCCAATTAGCTGGATCGATCCGCTGGGGCTAAGTGGTGATAAGGTTAATGTCTATAAAGATGCTCCTTATCATGGTACAACTGATAATTCAGTAAAAAGTCGTGCCCCTACAAATGGTCAAGGCGCTTTAGATAATTCTGTTCAAGTAAAACCCACATCACCGAGACGTGTTGGTGTAGACGCTGCTAACAATGAAATCGTGGTATTAGATAAAACTCGTTCTTTGTCAGATAATGTGGATGAGTACCATGGTCATGTACGTGAGTGGGATGCTCTTGATAATAAACAGCAATCCGCCCTGATTAAGGCGGGTAAGACTACGAGAAAAGGAAGGATTTGTGAATAATAAAGATAAATTGCATCTTGAAAAACTGCTTAATTCTGAAGATGAAAAGCAAGTAGCTGAGACACTCCTTTATATAGCCTACAATGTTAAAGATATTTCATGGTCTGAAGAAGTATTCATGAGGATGGCTAATAATTCCAATGGTGATATATGTGGACTTGCTTTAACTTGCATTGGGCACTTGGCAAGAATAAATGGTAAAATAGATAAAGGAAAAGTCATTCCATTTCTAAAAGAGAAAATGGAAAATTCAAATGAGGTAATATCGTCAAGAGCTGAAGATGCGCTTGATGATATTAATGTTTTCACTTAGATTGTTGTATTTATAATGGGGAAACCGTACTAAGTTACGACCCGAACATCTGGTATGAACGGGGAAATGGTTAGATTTGCTTTCTTGATCCGATAGGGCTGAGAGGCGGATTAAACCTGTATGCTTATGCGCCGAATCCGCTATCATGGATCGATCCGTTTGGCTTATCTGGTGTAGGCATACCGTATGGTTTTAAGAGCTATGGGCAATTTAATCAATTTGGTCAAACCTTGCAGGCTGGAATGAGTAAACTGGGATATCCCGGCGCAGTTTCCTATATGCAAGGTAGTTCTGTATCAGGGGTTAGTTTTTCTACAGGTCAACCTTTTGATGTCGGTAGAGTTAGTGATTTTGATGTTGCTATTTCACATCCCGAATTATATAAACGTGCTGAACAATTAGGTATCGGAAAAGGTGGGAGAACAGGGCCAATTGATATGGGTAGCGATATAGCAAAATCTCTGGGGATTGATGATATTTTACAAAAATTATCCAGAATGTCAGGTGGTCGGCCGGTGAATGCAATGATTTTTGCATCTCCTGCGGAAATCAAAGCTAAAGGAAAAGGGATTAGAATCCCAGGGAAATGTGGTGGTTTATAAATGAAGAAATCATATTTTCTTAAATACGGTAGCGAAATTACTAAAGAAGAGATAAGTAAATTACTTGATGATAAATGGGATATAACTTGCTCTGAATATGATAGTTGTTACTTTGGTTTATATTTTTCATACTCTGGGCTTTACGCAGATAAGTTGATGATTACAGATAATTACATCCCTATATCTGATGAATGGTTAGATGAAGAAAATAAAAAATTCAAAACATTAATAAAAGTGTCATTCATTAATGGAAAGAATGCAGATAAATTAAGTAGATACAAATCCATGAAAAATATTTTTAATCATTTTGATAAACTATTTCTCATTAGTGAAGAGTGTATTGAAGAGAGCAGATAGTATGTTGATAAACAACAATACCTCACTAGCAGTCGTTTTGTTTCCTCGCAATTGAAGTAGATGGAAACCGGGAAGAATATTAAATCTTCCTGGTTTTTATATTTAACTCTCGTTCAGCACACTAAACATCCTGTTCCGCATCCCCTTAACAGACGGTTTAACCTGATAACGTCCCTTCCTCAGTTCCTGCACTTCGTCGCTGTCAGCGATGATGGTCAGCCACCCAGTGGCATTAATGACAGGCTGCCTGGTGTTCAGCTATGACCGGAGCGGCTGGCTGACCGGTAGTATGGGCAGAGGGAACCGCGGCGGACGACGTTTGTGTGGGAAGGATTCCGGCTGTTGCAGGAGACAACGTGGCAGGGAAAGCGGACGTACCTGTACGATGCGGAACAGCCGTACACGCCGGTGGCGGCTGTCACGGGGCGCGGGGAAAGCCGGAAAATCTGGTATTACCACACGGACGTGACGGGCACGGTGCAGGAGGTGAGCGCAGCGGACGGAACGCTGGTGTGGGCGGGCTACCAGGCGGGGTTTGGTGAAAACCGGGGCGACATCAGCAACAGCGGGGCGTACTTTGAACAGCCGCTGCGACTGCCGGGGCAGTACTTTGACGAAGAAACGGGGCTGCATTACAATCTGTTCAGATATTATGCGCCGGAGTGCGGGCGGTTTATCAGCCAGGACCCGATAGGGCTGGCGGGGGGGATAAACCTCTATGCTTATGCGCCGAATCCGCTGTCATGGATCGACCCGCTGGGGTTATTTGGTTGTGGTCCAAAAGCGCAACAACACATTCTTCATGGTGATGGTCCTGGTAGTGGTGGTCATATGTGGCTTGGTCAGCCAGGTAAAACGATTTTTCCTCAATCATGGGATGCGAAAAAGATTATTTCCGAAGTTGATGATATTGTGAATTCACCATCGACTAAATGGTATGCCCAGCAAGGAACTGGAGGCGCATTAACGAAAGCAGGAAAAGCTGCTAATTGGGTGGCATGGGAAGTCAGAGATGGAGTACAGATTCGAGTAGTTTTCCAACCAGCCAAGGGAAGAATAGTTACTGCATTTCCTGATAGTGGACCGATTCCACCTTTACCGGGCGCAAAATGATGACTACTGCTACTGGTATCGAGTTAAAAGAATTTGGTGAAAATTTTCATGACAGACTTTCTGAAGATGAACTGAATTATGCGTTGAGTTACATCGATTTTGGGGAAGAGCCATTAGCTTTTGAAATATTATGTGATTATATCTGCGAAAATGACCTTGTTATAACAAAGAGTGAATATGAGCATCTATGTACTTTTAATAATATCTTCAATAATTTGTTAGAACATGATGTTGTTATTTATTTAAAAAGATTAGTTAAATAGTAATAACGCCGGGTAAGAAATTAAATCTTCCCGGCTTTTTATTATTTAGCTTTCGTTCAGCACACTAAACATCCCGTTCCGCATCCCCTTAACCACCTGTTTAACCTGATAAAGCTCCCTGCGCAGTTCCTGTACCTCGTTGTTATCCGCAAGCAGGATCAGGCAACCTTCCGGGATCTTCACGGTAACGCCCGTGCCGATCTCAAATCCCGCTTCTCTCAGCCATTTTGTGCTGAATGCGAGCGGGTATCCGGTCATCACCCAGACGCAGGGTACAGAAGGCGGGGTGCGTAATGAGCGGCAGGAGCGTGATGCGCTGGGCCGCCTGTTGCGCAGTGACACGCAGCACAGTACACGGACCTTCAGCTACAACCGTCTTGACCAGATAACGGAGGTGACGCTCACTCCCACGGAGGCGGGGGAACGGCTGCACCACATGCAGGCGGACACGGTGCGTTTTGCGTATGACCGCAGCGGGTGGCTGACGACGTTCAGCGGCTACAACGCCGACAACCGGTTAAGCTGGCAGCGCAGCCTGCCAGGCGGCAGCCAGAATCCGCAGCAGGCCGGTAAACCCCCGGCGCAGAACGACAGCGTGACGGCGCGGGATTACATCTGGAACGCAGACGGTGAAGTCAGCGGCATTAACGACAAACTGCGTGGCTGCCTGGTGTTCAGCTATGACCGGAGCGGCTGGCTGACCAGCCGCACGGGTCAGATGTACGACCATGACCATTATTATTACGATAAAGCGGGCAACCTGCTGACGGATGAATATCAGGGAGCGGTGATGGACAACCGCCTGCCGGGCTACGGGCGTGACCGTTACCGCTATAACGAATGGGGTGAACTGACAGAGCGGCGAGAACAGCAAC
>NZ_PYQM01000031.1:0-42433 GCF_003027595.1 Escherichia sp. 20412-1
GTCTGCGTTTCTCCGGTCCTAAGACATCAATCATCTGTTCTCCAATGACTAGTCTAAAAACTAGTATTAAGACTATCACTTATTTAAGTGATATTGGTTGTCTGGAGATTCTGGGGGCTAGTCTAGTAATCACTGGCATTACCGGTATTACCAAACCAACCAGTAGTTCCTTCATCAGTCCATGAACCTGAGGTCACGGTAGAATCTTTAACAGTAATAGTGTTATTAAACACTTCACTGCTGTTTACGCCAGTGCTGACCGTGTTGTCGTCAATATCTTCCCACTCATAACCCTGAGTCAGCGTAATACCTGCCACGTGAGAGTTATTAGAGATGGACAGATCAACTTCTTGATCCAGAGTAATGGCAGTACCAATGTTATAAACGTCTACAACATGAGTATCAGCGGCATTATTGTAGGTGCCGTTATAAGTATAGTGTTCGTAGTTGTCGTCGATTGTTGAATTATCAACAGTCAGCGCCAGACGATCATGGTAGTAGTCATCCGCACGATCAACACAATCAGTTGTCATGCACTCGGAATAAATCATACCGTGGATAGTGCTGTTTTTGATTGTCAGACTATTGGCGTTGGTATTGGTAGAAATACCATCGTCCAGATAGTAGGTAGAGATTACGCCATTAACGGTAGCTTTATTGATGACGGGATAAATATCGCCGTTGTAATAGCTGTCAGCTGCGTAGTTGTTCCAGCCTGCATAACCATCATAGTAAACGTCATCAGCATAGGTGGCGTCATTGTAGTGATGGAAAGTATTGTAAGTTTGACCAGAAATATCGTTGGTCGCTGCATTAGCCTGAGAGGTGATAGCCAGAGTGCAAGCCAATGCTAATTGTGATACTACAAGTTTCTTTTTCCAGGAGTGCATTTGTCATCCCTCCTCAGGGACGTAATAAGTTGATCCATCAATTATCAATGCATAGAAAACATATTATGTTTCGCGCTAACGATTATGCTGCGTTACAGACGAATGGTTCAATTATTCTTTCCCCTAAGTCCGAATGTGGACATATATAAATCACACGTGCACACTTATTACAAAAAGAGATAAAAACGCAGCATTTCAATATGTTAATGATGGCCTTAATTTTAACTCATACACTTTGCAATATATTACAAAAACAAATCAGACAAATAATGTATCAATAACCAAAATAACTTTTAATCATTCTGTTTTTGACAGTGCAATCAAATAACCAAAAACAATAACCAATAGCTATAAATAAAAATTAAAAATATTTTCAATGAATATGAAATTATTGCTATTTCTATTAAAAAGATGTCATGGCCTCTCTTTCATTCCCTTCTTAACAACATCGCGACAACTTTCGTAAAACACTCCTGCCCCGCTTCAGGTATACTGTGCACCTTAATTCCACAAACATCAGGCAGACCATGACAGACTTAATCCAACGCCCTCGTCGCCTGCGCAAATCTCCTGCGCTGCGCGCCATGTTTGAAGAGACAACACTTAGCCTTAACGACCTGGTGTTGCCGATCTTTGTTGAAGAAGAAATTGACGACTACAAAGCCGTTGAAGCCATGCCTGGCGTGATGCGCATTCCAGAGAAACATCTGGCACACGAAATAGAACGCATCGCCAACGCCGGCATTCGTTCCGTAATGACTTTCGGCATTTCTCACCATACCGATGAAACGGGCAGCGATGCCTGGCGGGAAGATGGTCTGGTGGCGCGTATGTCACGCATCTGCAAGCAGACCGTGCCAGAAATGATCGTCATGTCAGACACCTGCTTCTGTGAATACACTTCTCACGGTCACTGCGGAGTGCTGTGCGATCACGGCGTCGACAACGACGCAACCCTGGAAAATTTAGGCAAACAAGCGATAGTTGCTGCTGCTGCGGGTGCAGACTTCATCGCCCCTTCCGCTGCAATGGACGGTCAGGTGCAGGCAATTCGCCAGGCGCTGGACGCCGCAGGTTTTAAAGATACTGCGATCATGTCGTATTCGACTAAATTCGCCTCCTCCTTTTATGGCCCGTTCCGCGAAGCTGCCGGAAGCGCATTAAAAGGCGACCGCAAAAGTTACCAGATGAACCCAATGAACCGTCGCGAGGCGATTCGTGAGTCACTGCTGGATGAGGCCCAGGGCGCAGACTGCCTGATGGTTAAACCAGCCGGAGCGTACCTCGACATCGTGCGTGAACTGCGTGAACGTACTGAATTGCCGATTGGTGCGTATCAGGTCAGCGGTGAGTACGCGATGATTAAGTTCGCCGCGCTGGCAGGTGCAATAGATGAAGAGAAAGTGGTGCTCGAAAGCTTAGGTTCAATTAAGCGTGCGGGCGCGGATCTGATTTTCAGCTACTTTGCGCTGGATCTGGCTGAGAAAAAAATTCTGCGTTAATGACCATGGATGCCGGGTAATCCCTACCCGGCACTTCACCTTACTCTGCCCGATAAAACGGTTTATCCCCGAGAATTGTCGCCCGATGCATAATCCGCCGCTGCGGCAGATAATCAGCATTCGCATAGTGCTGAGTCACACGGTTATCCCAAATCGCCACGTCATTTGGCTGCCAGCGCCAGCGCACCTGAAATTCCGGTTTGGTGATATGGGCGAATAAAAAGCCCAGCAACGCTTCGCTCTCTTTCTCGCTAACATCGATAATTCGCGTAGTAAAACCTTCATTAACAAACAGCGCCTGTTTACCGCTCACCGGATGCGTACGCACCACCGGATGGAACAACGGTGGATTTTTCGCAGCAGCCTCGCGCCAGCGTTGATGTTCCTCCTCAGTTTTACGATATTTGTATTCCGGAAACGATTTACGGAAATCATGCTCCGCACGCAGCCCGCTCAACAGTTGGCGGAAGGGAGTTGAAAGCGCCTCATACGCTGCAATACCGCTGGTCCATAGCGTGTCACCGCCGGTCGAGGGCAACTCTTTCGCCGCCAGAATCGCCCCAGCGGGTGGCGTCTCAATAAACGTCACATCGGTGTGCCAGTTGTCGTTATCTGGCGGATTATCGTTATGGGTATCCAATACGATAATCTCCTCAACCCCTTCGGCATGAGGATAAACAGGGTGAATATGCAGCTCGCCAAAACGCTGGGCCAGCGCGCGTTGCTGCTGCGGCGTAATGGCTTGTTCACGCAGAAAGACTACCTGATGGCGCAGCACCGCATGGTAAAGCTGTTCAAACTGGTTATCGCTTAACGGACGCGTCAGGTCAGCCCCCGAAATTTGTGCGCCAATATACGATCCCAGCGGGGTAATGCTCAGACGTTCACTCATTGTATTTCTCCATGCCAGGGCGTCAGGCGGCGCTGTAACGCGCGCAACCCCAGTTCTAAAAGAAAGGCGATAATCGCGATCACCGCAATCCCCGCCAGTACCACGTCAGTCGCAAGAAACTCCCCCGCAGACTGAACCATAAAGCCCAAACCACGCGTCGCTGCAATCAGTTCCGCCGCCACCAGCGTAGACCAACCCACCCCCAAACCAATACGTATTCCGGTGAGAATTTCTGGCAGCGCGCCAGGCAGAATAACAAACCACAGCACCTGCGCACGGCTTGCGCCTAGCGACTGCGCGGCACGAATGCGAACCTGCTGCGCGCTTTTCACTCCCGCCAGCGCCGACATCGCCACCGGTGCAAAAATCGCCAGATAGATCAGTAAGATCTTCGAGGTTTCACCAATACCAAACCAGATCACCATCAGCGGCAAATAGGCCAGCGGCGGCACCGGGCGATACAGTTCGATTACCGGATCAAGAATGCCGCGCACCATCGGGCTTATCCCCATCGCGATCCCGACCGGAATGCCGATCAATACCGCCGCAAGTAACGCCAGCAAAATGCGCGTCAGGCTGGCTGCCAAATGCTGCCAAAGTGTGGCGTCCATAAATCCTTGCGGCCCGGCAATGGTGAGCAGTTTTTCCAGCACCTGCTGCGGCGGTGGTAAAAACAGCGGGCTAATCAGTTGCAGCGCCGCCACTGCCCACCATACAGAAAGTAAAACGGCTAACGTGCCAATGCTTAAAGTCACCCGACCTGAGAGCGGCCAGCGCCATTTCAGCCGACGCGAATGCAGTTTTTCATTAATGACCACGCTCATGAGAACGCCTCCCGTTGCTCAAATACGCGGCTTAAGACATATTCGCGCATGGCGATAAACTGTGGATCAGACTTAATGCTGCGACTCGACTCCCCCGCAACAAAGCGGCGGGCGAAGTTGAGCGGCAACCGCTCCAGCACACGGCCAGGAGCGGATGAAAGCAGAACCAGTTCAGTTGCCATAAACACCGCTTCTTCTATATCGTGGGTAATCAACAGCACCTGCTTGCCGGTCTCCTGCCAGAGTTTCAGCAGTAAGGTTTGCATCTGGTCGCGGGTAAAGGCATCCAGCGCGCCAAACGGTTCGTCGAGTAATAACAACTGAGGATTAGCCGCCAGCGCGCGGGCAATTCCCACCCGTTGACGCTGACCACCGGAAAGCTGCCAGACATATCTTTTTTCTGCGCCTTCCAGACCTACTTTTTTCAGCATCTGGCGCACGATTTCCAGACGTGGCGTTTTCTCCATCCCCGCCAGTTGCAGGCCAAACGCCACGTTATCCTGCACATTGCGCCACGGCAGCAATCCTTCATTCTGAAAAACCACGCCGCGCTCAGCCCCCGGTCCCTGAATACGCTTGCCCGCCAGTTGAATGCTGCCGTGCTGATAAGGCACAAAACCAGCTATCAAATTTAACAAGGTAGTTTTGCCGCAACCGGACGGCCCCAGCACTACCAACAATTCGCCGTTTTCCAGCGCCAGGTTGATATCTTCCAGCGCCGGTTTGCCGCCATAATCGGCGTAAAGATGAGAGATTTGCAGCATTCGCGCCTCCTTTTATTGCACGAAGCGCGAGGTGACAAACTGGCTGTAATCATTCGCCACGGCGGGAACTTTGCCCTGCTCTTTCAAAAACTGGGCGGTATCGATGATCGCTTTGTTCACCGGCCCGGTCAGTTCTACCGTCTGTTGCTGCGGCGTCAGATAGGTATTCCCCTTCACCAGCCCTGGTACATCGCCTTCCGGCACGCCGCTTAAGCGCGCCAGCTTGCTGATATTTTCCGGCTGTTTCAGCCACGCGTCAGGATTAGCAATATACGGTTGCTGGGCATCGATAGCGCTTTTAGCAAACGCTTTCACTACCTCCGGATATTTCTCGGCAAAATCTTTACGCACTACCCAGACATCCAGCGTCGGCGCGCCCCACTGGCCGACCTGTTCAGAATCGGTCAGCACCTTGCCGTCTTTTTCCAGGGCGTTAACCGCAGGTGCCCAGACATAAGCACCATCAATATCTCCCCGTTGCCATGCGGCGATAATCGCGGGCGGCTGCAGGTTCACAATTTCCACTTGTCCGGGTTTTATGCCCCAGTGTTTCAGCGCCGCCAGCAGACTGTAATGCGTGGTGGAGATAAACGGCACGGCGATACGTTTGCCAATCAGATCTTCCGGTTTGCTGATGGTTTTCTTCACCACCAGCGCTTCGGAGTTACCCAGTTTCGAGGCTAAAAGAAAGACTTCAATCGGCACCTGTTGGCTGGCAGCCACCGCTAATGGGCTGGAGCCGAGGTTGCCGATTTGCACATCGCCAGAAGCCAGCGCCCGCACAATGCTGGCTCCGCTGTCAAACTTACGCCAGTCCACGGTCGCCCCGCTCTCTTTGGCAAAGGTGCCATCAGCCTGAGCCACTTTCGCCGGTTCAGCGGAGGTTTGATACGCCACGGTGACGTTCACCGCCTGCGCCTGAAAAGCGATGAATGCCAGTGCGGCAAGAAGTGTGTTACGCGATGAAATTGTCATGATTATCTGCTCCCCTGTCTTGTTATGGGTGCAGTATTCGCGGGTAAAGACATTTATTAAAAGAATTAATCATTATGGGCAATATGTTTTTATTCTTAGCAAAAAAACGGCAAACGATAGATTAGTTATGCATTTGCTAATCGTTTCCCTACAAAGTAATGCCATATTTCTTTTTATATGCGAATAAAAATTCGAACTACGCTAGTTTATTTCTCCAACCTACTGACTAAGTAAACCAATAACAAATACATATATCATTCTAATTTTATATAATGCAAAGCATAGAAACCACTTTATCATACAAATTCATTCATAATACGAATATAAAAACCAGTTTTTCACAGAAGATATTTTTTAAATGCAATTAATTGACAAACTAAATCACATCTAAATACAATATATAAAAAATATAAACACATTCACAAAACACACAAACAGTTAACATATGACACACACAATTCAAACTTATACCGCTTACGGCCCTCCGGGCATTAAATAACCCCGTTCTCAGGATTATTCTTTTTTACAGCGTGCCATTTTTAACATCTGAGTATGTTGCAGAGGGTTGCAGCTCTGCATTCGCCGCGCTTTCAGCATAATAATTAAAATGGAGTGTCATGAATTGGACAAGGTTTTAAATTCTGCGTTGCATTCTTCAGCAGAAAAGAGGAAAGGTATCCTTGCGATTGGCGCACATCCTGACGATATAGAATTAGGTTGTGGTGCATCGCTTGCTCGTCTTTCGCAGAAAGGAATTTATATCACTGCTGTTGTCATGACTGCCGGCAATTCGGGTGTTAGCGATGTCATCGATCGTTGTGAAGAATCTCGCGAAGCATTAAAGATGTTGGGTTGTCAGCAAACTATTCATCTTAATTTTGCAGACACCCGTACACATCTGCAACTCAATGATATGATTTCTTCCCTGGAAGATATTATTAAAAATCAAATTCCCTCTGATGTAGAAATCATACGGGTATATACCATGCATGATGCTGATCGCCATCAGGATCATCTGGCAGTTTATCAGGCGTCAATGGTTGCCTGCCGCACTATTCCACAAATTCTCGGCTATGAAACCCCAAGCACCTGGCTTTCATTTATGCCCCAGGTTTTTGAATCCGTGAAAGAAGAATATTTCACCGTCAAACTTGCAGCATTAAAAAAACATAAAAGCCAGGAGCAACGTGATTATATGCGTCATGAACGTTTACGTGCTGTTGCACAATTTCGCGGACAACAGGTCAATAGCGATCTGGGTGAAGGCTTTGTTATTCATAAAATGATTCTTTGAGCAGATAAAATGAAAACCTGGATCTTTATATTTATGGCCGTCGCAATATTGCTATGGTTTTTGAGTACGTTAAGGCGTAAGCCCAGCCAAAAGAAAGGCTGTATTGACGCAATTATTCCTGCCTATAACGAAGGCCCTTGTCTGGCACAGTCGCTGGAAAATCTACTGCGCAACCCTTATTTTTGCCGTGTGATTTGCGTTAACGACGGCTCTACGGATAACACAGAAGCAGTAATGGCGGAAGTCAAACGCAAATGGGGCGATAGGTTTGTTGCTGTTACACAAAAAAACACCGGCAAAGGCGGTGCTCTAATGAACGGCCTCAACTACGCCACATGTGACCAGGTTTTTTTAAGCGATGCCGATACTTACGTCCCTCCAGATAAAAATGGCATGGGGTATATGCTGGCGGAAATTGAGCACGGCGCTGACGCCGTAGGCGGCATTCCCTCGACAGCCTTGAAAGGCGCAGGCCTGTTGCCGCACATCCGCGCGACCGTAAAGTTGCCGATGATCATTATGAAACGCACGCTACAGCAACTCCTGGGCGGCGCACCGTTTATTATCAGCGGTGCGTGCGGGATGTTCCGTACTGATGTATTGCGTAAATTCGGTTTTTCGGACCGAACGAAAGTTGAAGATCTTGACCTCACCTGGACGTTGGTCGCCAATGGTTACCGCATTCGTCAGGCGAATCGCTGCATCGTTTATCCACAAGAGTGCAATAATCCACTTGATGAATGGCGACGCTGGCGGCGTTGGATTGTGGGCTATGCCGTCTGTATGCGCCTGCATAAAAAGCTTTTATTTAGCCGTTTCGGCATCTTCAGTATATTTCCTATGCTTTTGGTTGTGCTTTATGGTGTTGGAATTTATCTCGCTACCTGGTTTAATGAATTCATCACCACCGGGCCACATGGCGTGGTATTGGCAATGTTTCCGCTTATCTGGGTCGGCGTAGTTTGTGTTATTGGTGCTTTTAGCGCCTGGTTTCATCGTTGCTGGTTGTTGGTGCCTTTAGCGCCACTTTCCGTTGTGTATGTATTATTAGCTTATGCCATCTGGATTATTTATGGACTTATTGCCTTTTTTACTGGACGCGAGCCTCAACGCGACAAACCTACACGTTATTCCGCACTGGTGGAAGCGCCAATCGCTTACTCCCAACCTTCTGTCACCGGAACTGAAAAGCTATCTGAAGCTTAATATTAAAGAGAAAAATATTCAGATTGCAGACCATGTGATTATTGATGAAAGTGCTGGTGAGGTTATTATCGGCGCGAATACACGTATTTGCCACGGCGCAGTTATTCAGGGACCAGTAGTGATTGGCGCAAACTGTCTGATAGGTAATTATGCATTTATTCGCCCAGGCACAGTAATCAGCAATGGTGTAAAAATTGGTTTTGCTACTGAAATAAAAAATGCAGTTATTGAATCGGAAGCAATGATTGGACCGCAATGTTTTATTGCCGACTCGGTAATTGCAAGCCTGGCATATTTGGGCGCACAAGTGCGTACCAGTAATCATCGTCTGGATGAACAGCCAGTGTCTGTGCACACTCCAGAAGGTATTATCGCTACCGGATGCGATAAATTAGGGTGTTATATTGGACAACGTTCACGTCTTGGCGTGCAGGTTATTATATTGCCAGGACGAATTATTTCCCCGAACACACAACTTGGCCCGCGTGTGATTGTAGAACGTAATTTACCTACCGGAAGTTATTCACTCCGGCAAGAACTTATCCGTACAGGAGATTAAAATGATAAAACGGACGTTATTAGCAGCGGCAATTTTTAGTGCATTTCCCGCTTGTGCCGGGTTAACTTCCATTACCGCAGGCTACGATTTTACCGATTATTCTGGCGATCACGGTAACCGTAATTTGGCGTATGCTGAACTGGTGGCGAAAGTTGAAAACGCAACGCTGCTTTTTAATCTTTCCCAGGGACGTCGTGATTATGAAACTGAACATTTCAATGCCACACGCGGTCAGGGGGCTGTCTGGTACAAATGGAATAACTGGCTGACAACCCGAACGGGTATTGCCTTTGCAGATAATACGCCGGTCTTTGCTCGCCAGGATTTTCGTCAGGATATTAACCTGGCCCTGCTGCCAAAAACGCTGTTCACGACCGGTTATCGCTACACTAAATATTATGATGATGTTGAAGTCGATGCCTGGCAAGGCGGCGTATCGCTCTATACTGGCCCGGTGATCACCAGCTATCGCTATACTCATTATGACTCCAGCGATGCAGGTGGCAGTTACAGCAATATGATTTCCGTGCGCCTGAATGATCCGCGCGGCGGTGGCTATACCCAGCTTTGGCTAAGCCGCGGAACAGGCGCTTACACCTATGACTGGACGCCAGAGACGCGCTACGGCAGCATGAAGAGCGTAAGCTTGCAACGTATCCAGCCGCTGACAGAACAACTTAATCTGGGTCTGACGGCAGGTAAAGTGTGGTACGACACACCAACCGATGATTATAACGGTCTGCAACTCGCAGCCCATCTGACCTGGAAATTCTGATTCCTTCCGCCGCCCACTTCCCGGGGCGGCAATCTCACTTGATTAGCGCACAAACACTTTCCTCTTCATTTTCTCCAGATATCTCTCATATTCAGCAGATAAATTTTATTCGCCAATGTTATATACTATAGGGGGGTATGCATTGACTCATAACATACCCCCCTATAGTATATTGCGTGCAGATGATGAGGTGCGAAATGCCCAGTACTCCGGAAGAGAAGAAAAAGGTTCTTACTCGAGTTCGTCGTATTCGGGGGCAGATTGATGCTCTGGAACGGTCGCTGGAGGGTGATGCCGAATGCCGTGCCATACTCCAACAGATCGCCGCCGTTCGGGGCGCGGCTAACGGGCTAATGGCAGAAGTGCTTGAAAGCCATATCCGGGAAACGTTTGACCGAAATGACTGCTACAGCCGCGAAGTCAGCCAATCCGTTGACGACACTATTGAATTGGTTCGCACCTATCTTAAGTAGCTGAACCTATTTACCTTATTGAGGAAGAACGAGATATGAAATCACGTGCTGCCGTTGCATTTGCGCCCGGTAAACCGCTGGAAATCGTTGAAATTGACGTCGCACCACCGAAAAAAGGTGAAGTGCTGATTAAAGTCACCCATACCGGCGTCTGCCATACCGACGCTTTTACCCTCTCTGGCGATGATCCAGAAGGTGTATTCCCGGTGGTTCTCGGTCACGAAGGGGCTGGCGTCGTGGTTGAAGTCGGTGAGGGCGTGACCAGCGTTAAACCTGGCGACCATGTGATTCCGCTTTACACCGCAGAGTGCGGCGAGTGTGAGTTCTGTCGTTCCGGCAAAACCAACCTCTGTGTCGCCGTTCGCGAAACCCAGGGCAAAGGCCTGATGCCAGATGGCACCACGCGCTTTTCTTACAACGGGCAGCCACTTTATCACTACATGGGGTGCTCTACATTCAGTGAATACACCGTAGTCGCGGAAGTTTCTCTGGCAAAAATTAATCCAGAAGCAAACCATGAACACGTCTGTCTGCTGGGCTGTGGCGTAACCACCGGAATTGGCGCGGTACACAACACCGCAAAAGTCCAGTCAGGGGATTCCGTTGCCGTGTTTGGGCTTGGCGCAATTGGTCTGGCGGTTGTTCAGGGCGCTCGTCAGGCGCAAGCAGGACGAATTATCGCTATCGATACAAACCCGAAGAAATTCGATCTGGCGCGTCGCTTCGGTGCCACCGACTGCATTAACCCGAACGACCACGACAAACCGATTAAAGATGTCCTGCTGGATATCAACAAATGGGGCATCGACCATACCTTTGAGTGCATCGGTAACGTCAACGTGATGCGTGCGGCGCTGGAAAGTGCTCACCGCGGCTGGGGCCAATCGGTGATCATCGGTGTCGCGGGTTCCGGTCAGGAAATCTCAACCCGTCCATTCCAGTTAGTCACCGGTCGCGTATGGAAGGGGTCCGCGTTTGGCGGCGTGAAAGGTCGTTCTCAGTTACCGGGGATGGTTGAAGATGCGATGAAAGGTGATATCGACCTGGAACCGTTTGTCACTCATACCATGAGCCTGGATGAAATTAATAACGCCTTTGATCTGATGCATGAAGGCAAATCCATTCGAACCGTAATTCGTTACTAATTTCCCGCTGGTTTTACCCCGTCCGGTTCGGGCGGGGAGTCGCGTTTTCTTTTGAGACTGATGACAAACGTAAGATGACCTGATGTGCAAGCGTCGCATCAGGCATCTGTGTGCAATTGCCGGATGCGGCGTGAATGCCTTATAAGGCAATTTAGCCTTTGGTATTATCACCACATCAAATCATCAGGCACTTTGAAATCGGCATACGGATCTTCTTCATCCTGCTCTTCAGCGCTGAGTGCGCTGTGTAATACGATACTGCTGGCATCGCGCTGGGCGATCTTATCGGCAACGCTTGCCGGAATAATCGCATATTCACTTTCGCTATTGTTATCGACCTGCAATCGGGCAATCGCCAGGCGTCCATTAATCAACTGCGTTTGCGTAAGCTTATCGACAAAAATCTTCTTAATCAGATTACCGTCAGTGAAGTTAAAACCGATATCGCCATTGGCAATGGTGATACGATTCATTTCAATGAGCTGCTTCACCTGGGCTTTATATTCTTTCGCTAACGCCGCTTGTTTTTGTTGTTCGCTAAGTTGTTTATCGCGCTCAAGCTGTGCCTTTTTATTTTCTTCTACCGCCGCCCGCGCTTCACGCGCCTGAACACGCGATTTTTTCGCCGTTCTCTCAACCTTCGCTGCTTTTTTGCTGGTGACTAATCCCGCTTTGAGCAACTGCTCCTGTAAGGTAAGTTTTGCCATCTTTGTTTCCAAACCCGATGAATAATTTTTAGCGAGTATACCTGTAAACGCCGTGGGTGTATTGGGGGAAGTCCCTTTCTCCCTGCTTGATAAAGCGCGTCAGGCATCAGTGCACGCCTGCATTCGTGTTTTCCGGCTCATCAAAATAAACACCGCTAACCCAGCAACAAGAATGCCCGGTGCAGAAGCTACCATTACGCCGACCGTGCCGGTACCTAAGGCCAGCATTTTCCCGGCCAGCAACGGACCACTCATTGCCCCAAGACGCCCAACCGCCACGGCGGTTCCCACACCGGTTGCGCGGATCTGCGTGCTATAAAACAACGGTGCCAGCGCATACAAAACGCTTTGCCCACCTGTCGCAAACAACCCAGCGCCGAACCCCGCCAGCAACATACCGCTAAACGACGACACCGTTCCCAGCGCCAACAGCGAAGCTAACATGCCGCTATAAATCAGTAGCGACATGGTCATTGGACGCAGCTTATCCATCAATGCGCCCAACATTAACGTCCCGCTTGCCGCCCCCATTTGCAGTGCAAACATCACCCCTGCCGCCTGCGACGGCAAGAATCCTTGCTCCACCAAAAGCAGCGGTAGCCAGTTGATCAACATGTAGACCACCAGCAGCGTGAAGAAATAACACAACCACAACAGTAGGGTCGCGGTTGCCGTGGCTGGCGCAAATAACGCACGCAGCGGCGGCGCGGCCTGTTTTTCACCAGCGAAAACCGCCGACTCCGGCAGCCAACGCATTAACAGCGGCACCAGAATCAACGGCACCACACCGCCTACCCAAAATACCGTCTGCCAGGCTAAATTTGCTCCAGCGAAACCCAGCGTAGCCGCCAGCGCCGCGCCAATGGGGACACCGCAATACATCAGGCTCACCGCCGTCCCGCGAAAACGTGGCCCTGCCGCTTCAGACGTCAGGGCGATGAGATTCGGCAACGCCGCCCCCAGCCCGATACCGGTCAAAAGCCGCGCAAAGACCAGAGAGGGAAAATCCCATGCCATAGCGGTCGCTAGCGAGAACAGACCAAACAGCGCAACTGCACCAATCAAAATACGTTTACGACCGTAACGGTCCGCCAGCATCCCGCCAACCAACGCGCCGGGTAGCAAACCGAGTATTCCGGCGCTGAAGATCCAGCCCATTTGCATTTTATCGAGTGCGAAGGCCTGGGCGATACCTGCCGCCGCAATGCCAGCCGCCTGAAGATCCAGCCCTTCCATCAGGGCAACCAAAAAACAAAGCCCAATGGTAAGCATCAGGCGGGATGAAGATGATAAAGGGGTACGAGTCGACATAAGATGAACCTCGTTGCGGGTGCAGGTGAATCGCGGCTGATGCATTGCCAACCGCGTAATCAGAACCATTTAATGACAGCCTCCGGGCGAAATGTAGGCCGGATAAGGCGTTCATGCCGCATCCGGTAGTCGTGCACAGATGCCTGATGCGACGCTGACGCGTCTTATCATGCCTGGGATGGGCATACAAAATGCACGTTGTCGGCAGTCATCATTATTTGTTGTTGCGCAGATCCAGCGCCACGTCGACGATCATATCCTCCTGGCCGCCAACCATCCGGCGTTTGCCCAGCTCAACGAGAATATCCACCGCACTTAAGCCGTAACGCGCCGCTGCCGTTTCACAGTGACACAAGAAACTGGAGTAAACGCCAGCGTATCCCAACGCCAGCGTTTCGCGATCGACACGTACCGGACGATCCTGCAACGGACGCACCAGGTCGTCAGCGGCATCCATTAACGCATAGAGATCGGTCCCATGCTGCCAGCCCAGTTTATCCGCGGCGGCAATAAACACTTCCAGCGGCGCGTTACCTGCACCCGCGCCCATCCCCGCGAGGCTGGCGTCGATGCGGTCACAGCCCTCTTCCACCGCCGCGATAGAGTTCGCCACGCCAAGACTCAGGTTATGGTGAGCATGCATGCCGGTTTGCGTTTCCGGTTTCAGCACCGCTTTCAGGGCGCGGAAACGGTCACGGATATCGCTCATGTTCATCGCACCGCCAGAATCCACCACATAAATACAGGTCGCACCGTAGCCTTCCATCAGCTTTGCCTGCTTCGCGAGATTCTCCGGCGTGGTCATGTGGCTCATCATCAGAAAGCCAACGGTATCCATTCCCAACTCACGGGCATACTGAATATGCTGGGCGGAAACATCAGCTTCGGTGCAGTGGGTCGCCACGCGCACCACCCGCGCGCCAGCCTGCCAGGCATTTTTCAGATCGTGAATAGTGCCAATTCCTGGCAGCAACAACGTCGCGATTTTGGCGTGCTTCACCACATCCGCCGCTGCTTCAATCCATTCAAGGTCGCTATATGCACCGAAACCATAGTTAAAACTGGAACCCTGCAAACCATCACCATGAGCCACTTCAATCGAATCCACGCGAGCATCATCCAGTGCTTTGGCAATCTGGCGGACATTTTCCAGCGAATACTGATGACGAATGGCGTGCATACCGTCACGCAACGTGACGTCCGAGATATAAAGTTTTTTACCGTTCATGCCGCTTCTCCTGCCTTGCGCGCCAGTGACTGGGCCATTTTTTCTGCTGTCGCCAGCGCACTGGAAGTCATAATGTCGAGGTTGCCTGCGTAGGCAGGCAGATAATGCGCTGCGCCTTCGACCTCCAGCCAGACCGCCGTTTTCAGACCGGAGAACTGACCAACGCCCGGTAAATTAACCGGTGTATCCTGCGGGATGACTTCAAACTGCACGCGCTGTTTCAGGCGATAACCCGGTACGTAAGCCTGCACCGCCTCAGCCATTTCATTGATTGAGGCTTCGATATCATCTTGTGAAGCTTCATCGCTCAATACATACACCGTGTCGCGCATCATCAACGGCGGCTCTGCCGGATTAAGCACAATAATCGCCTTCCCTTTTGCCGCACCGCCCACGACTTCAATGGCTCGCGAGGTGGTTTCCGTAAATTCATCGATATTGGCACGCGTGCCGGGTCCGGCAGATTTACTGGCGATAGAAGCGATAATTTCGGCGTAATGAACACGCGCCACACGTGAAACAGCCGCCACCATCGGAATAGTTGCCTGGCCGCCGCAGGTGACCATATTGACGTTCAGTTGATCGACGTTTGCATCGAGGTTAACCACCGGCACACAGTAAGGGCCGATGGCAGCCGGCGTCAGGTCGATTAAGCGAATATCCGGTTTCGCTTCGCGCAGAGCGGCATCGTTTTTCACATGCGCGCCCGCGCTGGTAGCATCAAAGACAATGTCGATATCAGCAAATTCAGGCATGTTCATCAGCCCGATCACCCCTTCATGGGTGGTGGCGACGCCCATACGTCTGGCACGTGCCAGACCGTCGGACTGAGGGTCAATGCCGACCATCACCGCCATCTCCAGATGCTGACCGTGACGCAAAATTTTAATCATCAGATCGGTGCCAATGTTGCCAGAACCGATAATGGCGACTTTACGCTTACTCATGACAGACTTCCTTTTGGGGCCGCATTTGAAAATGTCGCAGCAACTGAGCCTATGCCTTCGATATGGGCTTCAAAACGATCGCCCGCATTTACCGCCACCATCGGACCTAATGCCCCGGTAAGAATGATATCTCCGGCGCGCAGCGGTTCACCCAGGCTGACCATTTTGCGTGCCAGCCAGACGGCGGCATTAAGTGGATGCCCCAGGCATTCGCTGCCGCGCCCGCTGGAAACCTCTTCGTTATTACGCGTCATCGTCATAGCGCAGTTTTTCAGGTCTAACCCTGCCGGACGTTGCGCCGGACCGCCGATGACATACACCCCGCAGGAGGCGTTATCTGCCACGGTATCGACAAACTGAATCGACCAGTCGCGAATACGGCAGCCCACCACTTCCAGCGCCGGAAGCACCCATTCAATGGCGTTATACAGTTCGTTAAACGTGGTATCGGTCGCGGGCAAATCGCGGTTTAGCACCAGTGCGATCTCCGCTTCAATGCGGGGTTGCAAGACGCGGGAAAAAGGAATGGTTTCGTTATCGCCATAACACATGTCGGCAAATAATGTTCCGAAATCCGGTTGATCAACCCCCAGTTGTTGCTGCACTTTCGGATGCGTCAGTCCCACTTTACGCCCCACAACGCGACGCCCCTGCGCGACATCATGTTGCACATTGATGCGCTGAATCGCGTAGGCGGCTTTCGCGTTTTCAATACCAATCAAATCGCGCAGCGGCGCAATCGCTTCGCCCTGCTCTGCGGCGCGGCGTAAATCCGCCGCCAGTTGCTCAAGAGTATGCTTCGTCATGACCGTTCCTTAAGGACGTGCGAGGAAATTCAGCACCAGTTGATTGAAAGCGTCGGCATGTTCCCACTGCGCCCAGTGACCACAGTCGCGGAAGATATGCAGTTCAGAACCGGCGATACCGGACAGCAAACGCAGCCCCGCATCCATCGGCACAAAACGGTCGTTACGCCCCCAGACAATCAGGGTTTGCGCTTTAATTTCCGCCAGACGCGGACCAAAATCCGGGAACTGTTTCGGATTGGCTTCCAGGCTCTTAACGAAGTTATCCAGGTGATCGCGGCGCGACAGCATATAATTCAGGCGTGCTTCAAACAGAGCGTCGGTCAAATCGCTGGTATCGAAAACGAAGATATCCATCATCAGCTTCAGGTTTTCGATAGTCGGCTGACGATAAAGCTGATTCAGTCGCTTAATGCCTTCAGTTGGCATTGGCGTAAACAAACTCATGCCACCTGTACCGCCGCCCATCAGCACCAGTTTGCCGACGCGCTCCGGCCAGTTAAGAGTAAACGCAACAGAACTGTGCCCACCCATCGAGTTGCCCAGTAGGTGGATTTTGCCGATATCCAGTTGATCCACGACGCTTTTCAGGATGCGCGCATTGAGATCCGATCGCGAACCACTGTTAACGATCGAATCACTCTTACCCCATCCAGGACAATCCAGCAGGATCACCCGATAGCCCGCCTCTACCAGCGGATCGATATTGCGGCTGAAGTTCGCCCAGCCAGTAGCCCCCGGGCCGGAACCGTGCAGCAGGACAACGGTTTCGTCGCCTTGTCCGCTGTCATTAAAATGGATGCGTAGCGTTTTACCCGCTTCTTCTACATTCAGAAAACGGCTGGTGGCGGCTTCGGTTTGTGGCTGATAACTCATCATCTTCTCCTGCATATTCAGTTCTGTGTTCTGGCGCTTAACGAACCAAATCCGGCAATCCACTCCGGGATTGGGCGGTAATAACGCCCTTCGCTACGCCAGTTGCCAAACGCAGAAATAGCGGCAAAAGCAGCGACCCAGGTTTTGATTTCATGTGTCGACTTTCCGGCAATGGCGGAAAGCTCTTCGTTACTGACGGCATCCAGTTCCTGTATGCGTCCCTGCTCCAGCAAAGTCATGAACTGGTTATCCCAAATCGGGTTAAGCGGATGCAGAGTTCTCTGATCCTCAACAAACTTCTCAGCGGCGTTAATCACCCGTTGCTGGCGCATTTCGCGCTCATTGGCGGGCAAATATTTCCCACTACCCAACAGACGATCGCGCATATGGGCATCGGCTTTTGCCAGTTCGGGCACTGGCGGCTGATGGGAAAGCCCACCGGAACCAAGAAACAGCACGCGTTTATTCAGACTACTGGTGAAACGACCAATCGCTTCGCCCATCATTCGGGTTCGCTGAAAACCGGGCAGCGGCGTGGCGACGCCGTTGATGAATACAGGCAGGACCGGCACCTTATCCAGCCCACCGAGCAAAAACTCCAGCGGCTGGGCGAACCCATGATCCACCTGCATACAGTAAGAAACGGCAAGATCGATCCCGTTCTTCATTACGGCATGCGCACAAGCCTCCGCCAGCTCCACAGGCACGGGTAGCTCTCCCGCCGCACTGCCGAAATCACCAATTGCCGTCGCTCCGACGCCTAAACAGAACGGTGGCATCACGTCATAGAAAAAACCGTTGTAATGATCTGGCGCAAACAGCACCACCAGTTCAGGGGAGAAAGCCGCAATGCGCTCGCGGGCACTGGCAATCACGCCATTGACCTCATCGAGTACCTCTTGCGCCGGGTCGACATACCCCACCAGCGGCGAGTGGGAAAGACAATGAAGATAAGCGTGCATATCAGGCTACCTTTTCGACAGAAACGTCGGCATCAGGGCGGTTCAGTGTCATCACCGACGCCAGTTTATTCAGCGTATTACCCAGAGTTTGCGGAATGGCGATGGCGGCAACAAAGCGATCCGGGCGCATCACCACCAGCGAAGCATTATGTTGTGCGAACCAGCTACGCAGGCGACCTTGCATATCACCCAGGCGCAGCACTCCGTCGTGGTTATCCTGCGCGATATGAATTTGCACTTCTGGCACCACCTGAATGAAGCGTGTGCCCAGCGCGCGCCACTGCTGGATTTGCTCGTCGCTCATCCCCCACAGCGGATTGCATCCCCAGCCAATCACCGCGAAGTTCGCGCCGATCGCATTATCGAGCAGTGTTACGTCACCGTTTTCCAGCGTGACTTTCGGCTGAATAAACATCTTGCCGACCGGAGAGTGCTTCGCCTCGCCCTCACGTACCAGCGCACCGGCGTAGTATTGCGGCATCGGCTTGAAGCGCATTTCGAGGAAGTAGCGTTTTACTGGCGGCAAGTAATTCAGCAGCCAGGAAACGCCGTCACGCAAGCTGCCCTGCCAGCGTTTCGGCGGAGCCAGTACGTTGCCCGCCGTCACCGACAGGTCAATCATCGCTTTGGCGTGATCGCGACGTTCTTGTTGATAGGTATCGAGCAGCGCATCGCGAGCTTTCCCCTAGATAACCAACGCCAGTTTCCAGGCGAGGTTAAAGGCGTCGCGCATACCACTGTTATAGCCCTGCCCCTGCCATACCGGCATGATGTGCGCGGCATCGCCCGCCAGCAGTACGCGGTCAATACGAAAACGTTGCGCCAGCCGCGCGTTGTGGGTGTAAACACGCTGGCGAATCAATTCGACGTTGTCCGGATTAGGCAGCACTTTGCTTAACAGCTCGCGCATATTTTGCGGCTCGCAGAGCTGTTCTTCGGTTTCTCCCGGCATCACCATAAATTCAAAGCGACGTACCGCATGAGGCAGAGCCGCAGAAACATACGGGCGCACCGGATCGCAACACAAATAGATATGCGGCGTACTTAACGGATCGTTGGCGATATCCACCACAATCCACTGATTTGGTGCTGTTTTACCTTCAAACGGTACATTCAGGGTACGGCGGACAAAACTTGCTCCACCGTCACAGGCTACCAGCCACTGGGCTTTGACGGTTTCCCGCTGCCCTTCTGCCGTTTTCAGATGCAAGGTCACTTCGTCATCTTGTTGGCTGAAGGCCTCCAATTCGCGGGAAAACAGGCAGCGCACATTCGGAAAACGCGACAACCCTTCCAGCATCACTGCATCGACCTGCGGCTGAATAAAGGCGTTACGGCGCGGCCAGCCAAATTCATCGGTCATTGGCTGAATATCGGCAAAACAGCGACCTTTTGGGGTGAGGAAACGCATCGCGTGCCACGGCGTAGTATGCGGTAAAACATTATCAACGAGGCCGACCGACTGCATGGTGCGCAGCGCCTCGTCATCAATACCAATCGCACGGGGATAATCGATCAGTTTATCGAGTTTCTCCACCGCCAGCACGTCAATGCCCATCTGGCCGAGATAGTTCGCCATCATCAACCCGACCGGACCGGCACCAGCGATCGCCACCTGAACGCAATGGTTAACAGCAGGCTGGATGTCAGGGTGTTGTATTGCCATTTCAGTACCTCACGACTCGGACAAAATGCCGTTGCGCGCACAGTACAGCGCAACTCATTTTGTTAAAAACATGTAAATGATTTTTTTATTGTGCGCTCAGTATAGGAAGGGGGTTTTCGGCTACAATCAAAACATGTCTGAGTGTGCACCAAGTGCACAACGTTGTTTTAACTATATAAATGTCAATTAATATGCAGAAAGATGAGCAGACGGAATACAAAACCGTGCGCGGCTTAACCCGCGGTCTAATGTTATTAAATATGTTAAATAAACTCGATGGCGGTGCCAGCGTCGGGCTGTTGGCGGAGCTCAGCGGCCTACATCGCACCACTGTGCGGCGACTGCTGGAAACGCTGCAGGAAGAGGGATATGTCCGCCGCAGTACCTCCGATGACAGTTTTCGTCTGACCATCAAAGTGCGGCAATTAAGCGAAGGATTTCGTGACGAACAATGGATTTCTGCACTGGCGGCCCCGCTACTGGGCGATCTGTTGCGCGAAGTGGTATGGCCGACAGATGTGTCCACGCTGGATGTTGACGCAATGGTAGTACGCGAAACCACCCACCGTTTCAGCCGGTTATCCTTTCACCGGGCGATGGTCGGGCGACGTTTACCGCTGCTGAAAACCGCCTCAGGACTGACCTGGCTGGCCTTTTGCCCGGAACAAGAACGCAAGGAGTTAATCGAAATGTTAGCCGCCCGCCCCGGTGATGACTATCAACTGGCACGAGAACCGTTAAAGCTGGAAGCCATTCTGGCACGCGCGCGCGAAGAGGGTTACGGACAGAACTACCGCTGCTGGGATCAGGAAGAGAAGATCGCCTCCATTGCCGTGCCCCTACGCAGTGAACAACGGGTGATTGGCTGTCTGAATCTGGTGTATATGGCGAGCGCAATGACCATCGAACAGGCAGCGGAAAAGCATCTTCCGGCGCTGCAACGGGTGGCAAAACAGATCGAAGAAGGTGTGGAATCGCAGGCTATTCTGGTGGCCGGACGGCGAAGCGGCGTGCATTTACGCTAGCGACGTCAATGTGTAATTTGGCCCATTCTCATCGTTATTCGCCCATTTGCCCACATGCACAGTACGGGCTGCACGCTACGCTAATGACATCAATACTGTGATGTGGAGCAAATCATGAAAATTACTCAAATTCGTAATGCCACCCAAATTATCCAATACGCTGGCAAAACATTTCTTATCGACCCGTTACTCGCGCCAAAAGGAAGTTATCCGGGTTTTGCCGGAACGGCACGCGCAGAAATCCGCAATCCAACGGTAGAATTACCGTGTGATTTAACAACGTTACTCAACGTTGACGCCCTAATCGTGACCCATTTGCATGAAGATCACTGGGACGAAACAGCCTCCCGCGTTGTCCCCAAAGATAAACTGATTTATGTGCAAAATGAGCAAGATGCTGAATCACTGCATAAACAAGGATTTACGCATCTTACCGTACTTACCGACGAGACTAAATTTGGCGATATAACTCTGCATAAAACGACAGGGCAGCACGGCTCCGATCGCACCTATGCCGACCCGGCTATGGCGAAGCGTTTAGGCGCAGCCTGCGGCGTTGTTTTCCGGCATCCGACAGAGAAAACGCTCTATCTGGCTGGCGATACCCTCTGGCGTGACGACGTCGAGGCTACAATGCTAACTTTCCAACCAGAAGTGGTTGTGTTGAATGCCGGATTTGCGCATGTTCTGGGGCATGGTGCGATAATTATGGGAGCAGAAGATATTCTCAAAACACATTTTACCCTGCCAGAAGCGCAAATTGTCGCGACACATATGGAGGCCGTAAACCACTGTTTGCTGACGCGTGATGCGCTCAAGGAATACGCCAGAGATAATCAAATTATCGAATTTGTGAACGTACCAGAAGACGGTGAAACGTTGACATTCTAATTCGGAGATAAAGAGTGTTATGCGCCCGCTGACTGTTGCCATTATCGCCGTTGCCGGTTTTAGTCCTTTTCACCTTTCCGTACCGTTTATCGTGTTTAGCGAAAAAATGGCGGAAAAAAAACGCTTTCACGTGATTATCTGCGCTGAAAAGCCGGGAAACGTGGACTCTGCCGATGGGTTTTCCGTAACCGCCACCCATGACTATACCGCAGTCATACAAGCGGATATTGTGATAATTCCTTACTGGGGAACAATTACACAAAAACCGCCACAAAAACTGCTGGAAGCCTTAACGACCGCACAGGATAACGGGGCACAGATTGTCGGGCTTTGTCTGGGCACGTTTGTGCTCGGCTATGCAGGTTTACTGAAAAATAAGCGTGCAGCCACGCACTGGGAGTTCGAACGTGAATTTCAGGCACGTTTTCCAGAAACACATCTGGATATTAACGCGTTGTATGTAGACGATGACGGCATTATTACCTCTGCCGGTACTGCCGCGGCGCTGGATTGCTGTTTGTATATTGTTCGGCAACATTTTGGCAGCGACTATGCTAACCACATTGCCCGACGGATGGTCGTACCGCCATACCGCACCGGCGGTCAGGCGCAGTTTATTGAGCAACCGGTGCCGAAAAATACCCATGATGAACGCATCAACCTCCTGCTGGATTACCTGCGGCAAAACATTGCGCAACAGCATGATCTCGACTCGCTGGCGCAGCGAGTAATGATGAGTCGCCGCACACTAACCCGCCATTTTATGAAAGCGACCGGTTCGAGTATCGCTGAATGGCTCATCACTGAACGCTTACGCCGTAGCCAGGAACTGTTGGGTTCCAGTCAGTTGCCCGTTGAGCGGATAGCGGCTGAGGTGGGCTTCCTCTCACCTGTGACGTGGCGTCAGCATTTTAAATCTCACTTCGGCGTCAGCCCCGCCGAATGGCGCAAAACCTTTCGTGGTATGGCATGATAGCGCCCGGAAGAGAGTCATTTCAGGGTGGTGAATGTGAAACCAGTAACGCTATACGATGTCGCTGAGTATGCCGGTGTGTCTTATCAGACCGTTTCCCGCGTGGTGAATCAGGCCAACCACGTTTCTGCGAAAACACGGGAAAAAGTGGAAGCGGCAATGGCAGCGCTGAATTACATTCCCAACCGCGTGGCACAGCAACTGGCAGGCAAACAGTCGTTGCTGATTGGCGTTGCCACGTCCAGTCTGGCTCTGCATGCACCGTCACAAATTGTCGCGGCAATAAAATCCCGCGCCGATCAACTGGGAGCTAGCGTCGTAGTCTCGATGGTGGAACGAAGCGGCGTCGAAGCCTGTAAAGCGGCGGTACACAATCTTCTCGCGCAACGCGTCAGCGGTCTTGTCATCAACTACCCGCTGGATGAGCAAGATGCCATTGCTGTGGAAGCCGCCTGTGGTAACGTGCCCGTTTTGTTTCTTGACGCCTCTGACAGGTCACCCGTCAACAGTATTATTTTTTCCTATGACGACGGTACGCGGCTGGGCGTGGAGCATCTGGTCGAGTTGGGTCACCAGCAAATCGCGCTGTTAGCCGGTCCATTAAGTTCTGTCTCGGCGCGTCTGCGCCTGGCAGGCTGGCATAAATATCTCGGCCACAATCAACTTAAGCCAATAGCAGAGCTTGAAGGTGACTGGAGCGCAATATCGGGTTTTCAGCAAACCATGCAGATGCTGAATGAGGGCATCATCCCCACCGCAATGCTGGTTGCGAACGATCAGATGGCGCTGGGCGCAATGCGCGCCATTACCGAGTCCGGGCTGCGCGTCGGTGCGGATATCTCGGTTGTGGGATACGACGATACCGAAGATAGCTCGTGTTATATCCCACCGCTCACCACCATCAAACAGGATTTTCGCCTGCTGGGACAAACCAGCGTGGATCGCTTGCTGCAATTCTCCCAGGGCCAGGCGGTGAAGGGAAATCAGCTATTACCCGTGTCACTGGTTAAACGAAAAACCACGCAACCTCCGAACGCGCAAGCAGCCTCTCCCCGCGAATTGGCCGATTCTTTAATGCAACTGGCGCGACAAATTTCCCGACTAGAAACCGGACAGTGAGCGCAACTCAATTAATGTGAGTCAGCTCACTCATTAGGCACCCCAGGCTTTACACTCTGTGCATCTGGCTCGTATGTTGTGTGAAATTGTGAGCGGATAACAATTTCACACAGGATACAGCTATGACCATGATTACGGATTCACTGGCCGTCGTATTACAGCGTCGTGATTGGGAAAACCCAGGCGTTACCCAACTCAATCGCCTTGCAGCACATCCCCCTTTTTCCAGTTGGCGCAATAGCAAAGAAGCCCGTGATAATCACCCTTCCCGTCAATTGCGCAGTCTGAATGGTGAATGGTTATTTACCTGGTTTCCGGCACCGGAAGCGGTGCCGGAAAGCTGGCTCGAACGCGATCTCCCAAAAGCCGATAATATTCCGGTGCCGTCAAACTGGCAGATGCTCGGTTACGACGCCCCCATTTATACCAACGTGACCTACCCCATTACGGTGAATCCGCCGTTTGTTCCCGCAGAAAACCCAACGGGTTGTTACTCGCTCACATTTAATGTTGATGAAAGCTGGCTCCAGGATGGCCAGACGCGGATTATCTTTGATGGTGTTAACTCGGCGTTTCACCTGTGGTGTAACGGACGCTGGGTTGGCTACGGCCAGGATAGCCGCCTGCCGTCTGAATTTGACCTGAGCGCCTTTTTGCACGCCGGAGAAAACCGCCTCGCGGTGATGGTGCTGCGCTGGAGTGACGGCAGTTATCTTGAAGATCAGGATATGTGGCGAATGAGCGGCATTTTCCGCGACGTCTCGTTGCTGCACAAACCGACCACGCAAATCAGCGATTTCCATGTTGCTACCCATTTTAATGACGATTTCAGCCGCGCCGTGCTGGAGGCTGAAGTGCGCATGGGTGGCGAGTTGCGCGACTTTCTGCGGGTAACAGTTTCTTTGTGGCAAGGTGAAAACCTGGTCGCCAGTAGCACCGCACCTTTCGGCAGCGAAATTATCGATGAGCGCGGCAGTTATGCCGATCGCGTCACGCTACGTCTGAACGTCGAAAATCCGGCGCTGTGGAGCGCAGAACTCCCGAACCTTTACCGTACAGTTGTTGAACTGCACACCGCCGACGGTACGCTGATTGAAGCGGAAGCCTGTGATGTTGGCTTCCGTCAGGTACACATTGAAAATGGTCTGCTGTTACTGAATGGCAAACCGTTGCTGATTCGCGGCGTTAACCGCCACGAGCATCACCCTCTGCGCGGTCAGGTCATGGATGAGCAGACGATGGTGCAGGATATCCTGCTAATGAAGCAGAACAACTTTAACGCCGTGCGCTGTTCGCATTATCCGAACCATCCGCTGTGGTACACGCTGTGCGACCGCTACGGCTTGTATGTGGTGGATGAAGCTAATATCGAAACCCACGGCATGGTGCCGATGAATCGCCTGACGGATGATCCGCGCTGGTTACCGGCGATGAGCGAGCGCGTAACGCGGATGGTACAGCGCGATCGCAATCACCCGTGCGTGATTATCTGGTCGCTGGGTAATGAATCCGGTCACGGCGCTAATCACGACGCGCTCTATCGCTGGATAAAATCCGTCGATCCCTCCCGTCCGGTGCAGTATGAAGGTGGCGGAGCAGACACTACGGCTACCGATATTATTTGCCCGATGTATGCCCGTGTGGATGAAGATCAGCCCTTCCCGGCAGCACCGAAATGGTCAATCAAAAAATGGCTTTCACTGCCTGGTGAGTTGCGCCCGCTGATCCTTTGCGAATACGCCCACGCGATGGGTAACAGCCTCGGCGGCTTTGCCAAATACTGGCAGGCATTTCGTCAGTATCCGCGTTTACAAGGCGGCTTTGTCTGGGACTGGGTCGATCAGTCACTGATTAAATATGATGAAAACGGCAACCCGTGGTCGGCTTATGGCGGTGATTTTGGCGATACACCGAACGATCGCCAGTTTTGCATGAACGGTCTGGTCTTTGCCGACCGCACGCCGCATCCGGCGCTGACGGAAGCAAAACACCAACAGCAGTTTTTCCAGTTCCGTTTATCCGGGCGAACAATCGAAGTCACCAGCGAATACCTGTTCCGTCATAGCGATAACGAAATCCTGCACTGGTCGCTGGCGCTGGATGGCAAGCCGCTAACGAGTGGTGAAGTGCCTCTGGCTGTCGCGCCACAAGGAAAACAGTTGATTGAATTGCCTGAACTGCCCCAGCCGGAGAGTGCCGGGCAACTTTGGCTCACGGTACAGGTGGTGCAACCAAACGCGACCGCGTGGTCAGAAGCCGGACACATCAGCGCCTGGCAGCAATGGCGACTGGCAGAAAACCTCCGCGTAACGCTCTCGTCTGCGCCCCACTCCGCCCCGCAACTGACCACCAGCGAAACGGATTTTTGCATCGGGCTGGGTAATAAACGTTGGCAATTCAACCGCCAGTCAGGTCTTCTTTCACAAATGTGGATTGGCGATGAAAAACAACTGCTGACCCCGCTGCGCGATCAGTTCACCCGAGCGCCGCTGGATAATGACATTGGCGTAAGCGAAGCGACTCGTATTGACCCGAACGCCTGGGGAGAGCGCTGGAAAGCAGCAGGCCATTACCAGGCAGAAGCAGTGCTGTTGCAGTGTACGGCAGATCGGATTACCGACGCGGTACTGATTACGACTGCCCACGCGTGGCAGTATCAGGGGAAAACCTTATTTACCAGCCGGAAAACCTACCGTATTGATGGACACGGTGAGATGGCCATCAGCGTGGATGTTGAAGTAGCAGGTGATACGCCGCATCCGGCGCGGGTGGGCCTGACCTGCCAACTGGCACAAGTCGCAGAGCGGGTTAACTGGCTCGGATTAGGGCCGCAAGAAAACTATCCCGACCGCCTTACTGCGGCCTGTTTTGACCGCTGGGATATGCCGTTGTCAGAGATGTATATCCCATACGTCTTCCCGAGCGAAAACGGTCTACGCTGCGGAACACGCGAATTGAATTATGGCCCACACCAGTGGCGCGGCGACTTCCAGTTCAATATCAGCCGTTACAGCCAACAACAACTGATGGACACCAGCCATCGCCATCTGCTGCACGCGGAGGAAGGGAGCTGGCTGAATATCGACGGTTTCCATATGGGGATTGGCGGCGACGACTCCTGGAGTCCGTCAGTTTCGACGGAATTCCAGTTGAGCGCCGGTCACTACCATTACCAGTTGATCTGGTGTCAAAAATAATAATAACCGGGCAGGCAATGTCTGCCCGTATTTAGCGTAAGGAAATCCATTATGTTCTATCTAAAAAACACAAACTTTTGGATGTTCGGCTTATTCTTTTTCTTTTACTTTTTTATCATGGGGGCCTATTTCCCGTTTTTCCCGATTTGGCTACATGACATCAACCATATCAGCAAAAGTGATACCGGCATTATTTTTGCTGCTATTTCTCTGTTCTCCCTGTTATTTCAACCGTTGTTTGGTCTGCTTTCTGACAAACTCGGGCTGCGCAAATATCTGCTATGGATTATTACCGTCATGTTAATGATGTTTGCGCCGTTCTTTATTTTTATCTTTGGCCCACTGTTACAATACAATATTATATTAGGTTCGATTGTTGGCGGCATTTATCTTGGCTTCTGTTTTAACGCGGGTGCACCGGCAGTAGAAGCATTTATCGAGAAGGTCAGCCGTCGCAGTAATTTCGAATTTGGTCGCGCGCGGATGTTTGGTTGCGTTGGCTGGGCGCTGTGTGCCTCAATTGTCGGCATCATGTTCACCATCAATAACCACTTTGTCTTCTGGCTGGGTTCCGGCTGTGCGCTCATCCTCGCCGTTCTGCTTTTTTTCGCCAAAACGGATGCACCTTCTTCCGCCACGGTTGCCAATGCCGTAGGTGCAAATCATTCCGCATTTAGTCTTAAACTGGCGCTGGAGTTGTTCAAACAACCGAAACTGTGGTTTTTATCGCTGTATGTTATTGGTGTTTCCTGCACCTACGATGTGTTTGACCAACAGTTTGCTAATTTCTTTACTTCGTTTTTCACCACTGGTGAACAGGGTACGCGAGTATTTGGCTATGTCACAACAATGGGTGAATTACTTAACGCTTCGATTATGTTCTTTGCACCACTGATTATTAATCGCATCGGTGGGAAAAATGCCCTGCTGCTGGCTGGCACCATTATGTCTGTGCGTATTATTGGCTCATCGTTCGCCACCTCGGCGCTGGAAGTGGTTATTCTAAAAACACTGCATATGTTTGAAGTACCGTTCCTGCTGGTGGGCTGCTTTAAATATATTACCAGCCAGTTTGAAGTGCGTTTTTCGGCAACAATTTATCTGGTCTGTTTCTGCTTCTTTAAACAACTGGCGATGATTTTCATGTCTGTTCTGGCGGGCAATATGTATGAAAGCATCGGTTTCCAAGGCGCTTATCTGGTGCTGGGTCTGGTGGCGCTGGGCTTTACCTTAATTTCCGTATTCACGCTTAGCGGCCCAGGCCCGCTTTCCTTGCTGCGTCGGCAGGTGAACGAAGTCGCTTAAGCAATCAATGTCGGATGCGGCGCGAGCGCCTTATCCGACCAACATACCAGAGCGGAATAATCGTAATGAACATGCCAATGAGCGAAAGAATAAAAGCAGGAAAGTTATTTACCGATATGTGCGAAGGTTTACCTGAAAAAAGACTTCGTGGGAAAGCGTTGATGTATGAGTTTAATCACTCACATCCATCGGAAGTTGAAAAAAGGGAAAGCCTGATTAAAGAAATGTTTGCCACGGTAGGAGAAAATGCCTGGATAGAACCACCTGTTTATTTCTCTTATGGTTCCAATATCCATATAGGCCGCAATTTTTACGCAAATTTCAATTTAACCATCGTCGATGACCACACAGTCACTATCGGTGATAACGTACTGATTGCCCCCAACGTTACCCTTTCCGTTACCGGGCACCCTGTACACCATGAATTGAGAAAAAACGGAGAGATGTACTCTTTTCCGATAACGATTGGCAATAATGTCTGGATTGGGAGTCATGTGGTCATTAATCCAGGCGTCACCGTCGGAGAAAACTCTGTTATTGGCGCGGGCAGTGTCGTAACAAAAGACATTCCGCCAAATGTCGTTGCTGCAGGCGTTCCCTGTCGGGTTATTCGCGAAATAAACGAGCGTGATAAACAGTATTATTACAAAGATTATAAAGTTGAATCTTAAGGTTAAATAAGCACAGGAACAAAAGAAGGTAGCAGAGTAATGAATCATGGTAGCCACTGACACAAGTCAGTGGCTGTTCACCCCAGACGATTACCGTTTGTAGTCAATGGCTTCCGGCTGATCCAGATATACAGTGGTTTGTGCCGGTTGTGTACTGGCAATCACCTTACCGCCACGTACCGAATAACGTACCGGAACCTGACGACGCAGCGCGTCAAACCCATTTTCTGCAGGCAGGATAATCAGGTTGGCGCTGTTTCCAGCGGAAACACCATAATCCTGTAAATTGAGCGTTCTGGCACTATGATGGGTGATTAAATTCAGACCATCGTTAATCTGCCCGTAGCCCATCAACTGGCAAACATGCAGCCCCATATGCAGCACTTGCAGCATATTCGCCGTTCCCAGCGGATACCACGGATCGAAGACATCATCGTGACCAAAGCAGACGTTAATGCCGGACTCCAGCATCTCTTTGACGCGCGTAATGCCGCGACGTTTTGGATAAGTATCAAAACGTCCTTGCAGATGAATATTGACCAGCGGATTGGCAACAAAGTTAATGCCGGACATTTTCAGCAAGCGGAACAAGCGCGAAGTATACGCCCCGTTATAAGAGTGCATTGCGGTGGTGTGGCTGGCGGTGACGCGCGCGCCCATTCCTTCACGGTGCGCCAGCGCGGCAACAGTTTCGACAAAACGCGACTGCTCATCGTCTATCTCATCGCAGTGAACATCGATCAGGCGGTCGTATTTTTGCGCCAGCGCGAAGGTTTTATGCAACGACTCCACGCCGTATTCGCGGGTAAATTCAAAATGCGGAATCGCCCCCACTACGTCAGCTCCCAGGCGTAGCGCCTCTTCCAGCAACTCTTCACCGTTGGGATACGACAAAATCCCTTCCTGCGGGAAGGCGACGATTTGCAGGTCAATCCACGGCGCGACTTCCTGCTTCACTTCCAGCATCGCTTTCAGTGCAGTCAGGGTTGCGTCGGAGACATCTACATGGGTACGCACATGTTGAATGCCGTTGGCAATCTGCCATTTCAGCGTTTGCCAGGCGCGTTGCTTAACGTCGTCATGGGTTAATAACGCTTTGCGCTCGGCCCAGCGTTCAATGCCTTCAAACAGCGTGCCGGACTGATTCCAGTTCGGTTGCCCGGCAGTTTGCGTGGTGTCCAGGTGAATATGCGGTTCCACAAACGGCGGTAAAACTAAACCTTTCTCAGCATCCAGACTGTTTTCAGTCACGGGCATGACGCCGGATTGCGCATCAATGGCGCTGATTTTTCCGTCCTGCAGATGAATCTGCCACAGCCCCTCTTTGCCGGGTAACCGGGCGTTAATAATTGTCTGTAAAGCGTTATTCGACACTGTTAGCCTCCACATGCGTCATTGCTGCTGTCGTTCTGCGATTCAAAATCGGGTTAAGGATCAGATAGCTCAGCGCGCCACCTAATACAGCGTTGACCGGAACAATCCCCGGTAACCAGTGGCCTGCGGCAATCCCCAGCGCGACAGCCAGAATCGCCACCCAATTGACACTCATCATACGCGTGGTCGCAAAGTGCTCATAGCGGCGACGGTTCATCAGATAGTCCGCGATGATTACGCCGCCAACGGGAGGGATAGCTGCCGAAAGAAAGGTCAGCCAGCCGACAAAATTGTTGTACAGCCATAATGCGCAGACCGTACCGATAATACCGTTGATGACCGAAAGGGTTTTGCTCGACATACCGGTAATGTTGGCGAAACCTAAACCCGACGCATAGAGCGCGTTATCGTTGGTGGTCCAGATATTCAACCCCAGCACCACAATCGCAGGCAGCAGCAGGCCCTGAGCAATCATCACATCAGAGATATCTGCCATGCCCAATGCCGCAGCACCTGCCGCACCGAAAATAAACATCAACGAGTTGCCGAGGAAAAAGGCCACCATCGCCACCAGCACCGCCAGTTTGGCATTGCGACCAAAACGGACAAAGTCGGCAGTGAGCGTACCTGCACTGATAAATGAACCGACAACCAGCGCCAGCGCGACATTGAAATCTAGCGGTTGTGCGGGAACGACCGCTTTTAATGCCTCCAGACCGCCCATGCCGTTAACGGCCAGCCACACGGAATAACCGCCAAGACAGGCGATCGCCGGAACCGCAATTACAGAAAGAACTGTCAGCGCCGAAATGCCAAAGAACACGGTGACGGTCATCAGTAAACCAGAGACGGCGATGAGCAGATTAATATCCAATCCCGTCGCCTTGCCCACCGGAATGGCAAACATCGCCACGCCAACACCAAACCAGCCAACCTGGGTGCCGCCCAGCAGCAGTGAAGGTAGCCATGAACCTTTAACACCAAAAGAGAAGCGAGCAAGAAGATGGGTCGTCAGGCCAGTTTTTGCGCCAATGTAGCCAAGAAATGAAGTGTAAATACCGAGGAGAAGATTACCGATGAGGACTGCGAGGAAGAAATCATGATAGCTAAGACCGGTTCCGAGAGTGCCGCCGGTCCACATACTGGCGGAAAAGAAGGTTAATCCCAGCATGACGAACGTCAATGCCAATACCCCTTTCCGCGCCGACTGCGGGACTGGCCCCTGGCTAAAGTTGTTATCTTGCGACACGAAATTCCTCCGTTTGCTGTTTGAAACCCAAAAAATCCGCCGCATTCTATTCATCTGAAAATAAAAAGCAATCGTTTCCGTGGTGGAATATATTTTTTATATGGATGAGTGCAAAAAAGTGGATAAAAAATTATCTCTGGAAAAACAGTGGGTAGACTTGATAAGACGCGCCAGCGTCGCATCAGGCATCAAAGCACGGTTGTCGGATGCGGCGCGAGCGCCTTATCCGACCTACGGTTCAGACCTGCAGGCCTGATAAGACGCACCAGCGTCGCATCAGGCATCAAAGCACGGTTGTCGGATGCGGCGCGAGCGCCTTATCCGACCTACGGTTCAGACCTGTAGGCCTGATAAGACGCGCCAGCATCGCATCAGGCATCAAAGCACGGTTGTCGGATGCGGCGCGAGCGCCTTATCCGACCTACGGTTCAGACCTGTAGGCCTGATAAGACGCGCCAGCGTCGCATCAGGCATCACAGCACAGTTGTCGGATGCGGCGCGAGCGCCTTATCCGACCTACGGTTCAGACCTGTAGGCCTGATAAGACGCGCCAGCGTCGCATCAGACATCACAGCACAGTTGTCGGATGCGGCGCGCGACGCGTCCGACAATACCTTACTCTTCCATCGCCTGGCGGATCTGATCCAACGACGCGGGATCATCAATGGTCGTCAGATCCCCCGGATCGCGTCCTTCGCAAATGGCCTGGATCGTGCGGCGCAACATTTTTCCGGATCGCGTTTTCGGCAACTGCGAGACAAACCAAACGTGCGCCGGGCGGCCAAAGTTGCCAATCTGGCTGTCCACCAGCGCCATAATTGCCTTTTCTTCGGAGTGTGCCACCTCGCGGTCTTCCAGACTGTCGCTCTCTTTCGGAATAACAAACGCCACCGCCACCTGCCCTTTCAACGCATCTTTCACCCCTACCACCGCCACTTCGGCAACGCCAGGATGACTGGAGATACTCTCTTCAATCTCGCGCGTGCCCAGCCGATGCCCGGCAACGTTAATCACATCATCAGTGCGCCCGAGAATAAAGTGATAGCCGTCAGCATCGCGGATACCCCAGTCAAAGGTGGCATATACCGGACGGGAAAACAGCGACCAGTATGTCTTCACAAAGCGGTCGTCGTCACCCCAGATAGTCTGAATACAGCCCGGCGGCAGCGGCCCTTCCACCACCAGCATCCCTTTCTCATTCACGCCGCACGGTTCGCCAGTAGCTTCGTTGAGCAACTGCACATTGTAGCCATACATCGGCACGCCGGGGCTTCCCAGACGCGTCGGCCTGTCGTCCAGGCCTCGAGCAATCGCCATAATCGGCCAGCCGGATTCGGTCTGCCAGTAGTTGTCGATGACCGGCACATCCAGTGTATTGCTCACCCAACTGGCGGTCGGTTCATCCAGCGGTTCTCCTGCCAGATAGAGCACTTCCAGCGACGAGAGATCGTGTTTACGAATTTCAGCAGTAGGAAATTTTTTCAGCACGCGAATAGCGGTCGGCGCTGAGAACATTCGGCTCACCTGATATTTCTCGACAATTTTCCACCACACGCCACAGTCCGGCCAGGTCGGCAACCCTTCGTAAACAATGGTCGCCATCCCCGCCAGCAGCGGTGCGTAGACAATATAAGAATGCCCCACCACCCAGCCGATATCCGACGCGCAAAAGAACACACCGCCCGCTTTGCCACCAAAAATGTTTTCCATTGAGGTTGCCAGCGCCACCGCATAACCGCCGACGTCACGCTGCACGCCTTTAGGTTTTCCGGTCGTGCCGGAGGTGTAGAGAATGCAGGAAGTTTCGTTAGATTCCAGCCAGGCGACCGGCACCCGCGCGCCGATGTGCTGATGACGCAACGAAGCGAAATCAACATCCCGCCCGCTGACGCGCGCCATTTTCGCCAGCCCGCGATCCACCAGCAAAACGTGGCGCGGTTGGTGCTGCGCCTGCTTTATCGCATCATCGAGCAATTTTTTATAGGGAATGATTTTGCCGCCACGCGCCCCGGCATCTGCCGAGACAATCAGCACCGGTTTGGCGTCGTCGATTCGCGCCGCCACGCTGTGCGAAGCAAATCCACCAAATACCACCGAGTGAATAGCACCAATCCGCGCGCAGGCCAGCAGGGTAATGTGCGCTTCGGCAATCATCGGCATATACACCAGCACCCGATCGCCGCGCTGCACGCCCAATGAGCGCAACATTGACGCCACCGCGTTCACTTCGTCATATAACTGGCGAAAGGTAAACGTGCGCTCTTCTTCTGTTTCCGAAGAGACGGCAATCAGCGCCAGCGCCTCTGGCTGTTTCTCCAGCCAGCGGTCGACGGCGTTGTGGCACAAATTGGTTCGGCCTTCACAAAACCAACGGGCAAACGGCGGATTGCTGTGATCGAGCGTTTGCGTAAAGGGCGTCTGCCAGTCGATACGCAGGGCCTGCTCGGCCCAGAACTGCTCCGGTTCGTTAATCGAACGCTGATAAAATTCGCTAAAAGACATAATGCTCTCCTGTTGAACTTACGCCTTACCGCCGTTTGCTTAAATCACGTACAGGTCGAGATACTCATTGACCGGCATCTGCTCGAGGCGAGTTCTGTCGAGAGAAACCGCCAGAATGTGCTGCTGCTGGCGAGTCGGGAACTGGCGCGCAAGGTTGATTTTGAATTTATCGACCAGCTTCGGAATGCCATCCTGACGGCGGCGGGCATGACCAATTGGGTACTCCACCACCACTTCTTCAAAGCGCGTACCATCGGTGAACTCAAGGGTAATGGCGTTGGCAATAGCGCGTTTTTCCGGGTCGTGGTAGTCGGCAGTAAACGCCGGATCTTCAAAGCAAGTGATCTTCTCGCGCAGGGCGTCGATGCGTTTATCTTGCGCAACCTTGTCTTCGTAATCTGCCGCCGTTAAGCGCCCAAACAGCAGCGGGATCGCCACCATGTACTGAATGCAGTGGTCGCGGTCAGCCGGGTTATTGAGCGGCCCTTTTTTGTCGATGATGCGAATACAGGCTTCGTGGGTGCGGATGGTCACTTTTTCGATATCCGCCGCTGTTTTACCTGCAGCCTGCATCTGTTCATAGAGCGTCATCGCCGCTTCAACTGCCGTCTGGGAGTGGAACTCCGCCGGGAAGGAGATTTTGAACAGCACATTTTCCATAACGTAGGAACCGTACGGACGCTGGAAGCGGAACGACTCACCTTTGAAGGAGACGTCGTAGAAGCCCCACACCGGCGCAGTCAGGGCTGACGGATAACCCATTTCGCCGGTTTTCGCCATCAGCGCCAAACGTACCGCGCGGGATGTGGCATCGCCCGCCGCCCAGGATTTACGCGTGCCGGTGTTCGGCGCATGACGATAGGTGCGCAGCGACTGACCGTCCACCCACGCCAGCGAAACAGCGTTGAGAATTTCCTCGCGGGTCAGGCCGAGCATTTCGGCCACCACGGCGGTGGAAGCCACTTTCACTAACAAAACGTGGTCGAGGCCGACGCGATTAAAGGCGTTTTCCAGCGCGATGCAGCCCTGAATTTCGTGGGCTTTGATCATTGCGGTCAGCACGTGCTTCATGGTCAATGGCGCTTTGCCGCTGGCGACTGCGTTGCGGGATAACCAGTCCGCCGTGGCGAGAATACCGCCGAGGTTGTCGGAAGGATGGCCCCACTCCGCTGCCAGCCAGGTATCGTTGAAATCGAGCCAGCGGATCATCGCACCGATGTTAAACGCAGCCTGGACAGGGTCGAGCTGGAACTGAGTTCCGGGGACACGCACGCCGTTAGGTACGACGGTGCCGGGGACAATTGGCCCCAGCAGTTTTTTACAGGCTGGATATTCCAGCGCTTCCAGACCACAGCCGAGGGTATCGAGCAGGCAGTAATGGGCGGTGTCGTAGGCCACTCTGGAACTGATTTCGTAATTCATGACGTAATCGACGATATCAACGATTTCACGGTCGAATTCCGGGCGAATGTTGTTGATTTGAGCTGACATTGGGTACGTTTCCTTATTGTTATTCGTAGAGGTTTACTGGCGCTTATCCAGCGCAACAAACTGACGGTCTTCCGGTCCAACGTAATTCGCGGAAGGACGGATAATTTTGTTGTCCTGACGTTGTTCAATAATGTGCGCCGCCCAGCCGGTAATGCGAGCGATGACAAACAGCGGAGTGAACATCTCAGTGGGGACGCCCATCATGTTGTAGGAAACGGCAGAGAACCAGTCGAGATTGGGGAACATCTTTTTCGTCTCCCACATCACCGTTTCCAGACGATCGGCGATGTTGTACATCTTCAGTGAACCGCCTTCCTGCGAGAGCTGCTTCGCCACACGTTTGATCACCTGATGGCGCGGATCGGCAATGGTATAAACCGGGTGCCCGAAACCAATGACCACTTCTTTGTTTTCCACGCGTTTACGAATATCCGCTTCGGCTTCATCCGGCGTTTCGTAGCGTTGTTGGATCTCCAGCGAAACTTCATTCGCCCCGCCGTGTTTCGGCCCACGCAGTGCGCCGATTGCGCCGATAATGGCTGAATACATGTCAGAACCGGTGCCCGCAATAACCCGGCTGGTGAAGGTGGAGGCGTTAAACTCGTGCTCGGCGTACAGCACCAGCGAAATTTGCATCGCCTTTTCCCAACTTTGCGACGGCTTTTCGCCATGCAGCAGATGCAGGAAGTGGCCGCCGATGGAGTCGTCATCGGTTTCCGGCTGGATGCGTTCGCCGTTGTGGCTGTAGTGATACCAATAGAGAAGAATCGAACTCAGCGACGCCAATAATTTGTCAGCAATATCCCGCGCGCCTGAGACGGTGTGCCCCTCTTTTTCCGGCAGCGTACAGCCGAGCGCAGAAACGCCTGTGCGCATGACATCCATCGGGTGCGACGCCGCAGGTAAGGCCTCCAGCACGGTACGCACGTTAGCCGGTAAACCACGCAGGGCTTTCAGTTTCGTTTTGTAGGCGGCGAGTTCGTCACGGGTCGGCAGCTTGCCGTGGATCAGCAGATGCGCCACTTCTTCAAATTCGCAATGTTCTGCGAGGTCGAGAATATCGTAACCACGGTAGTGCAGGTCATTGCCGCTTTTACCCACCGTGCAGAGCGCCGTATTGCCCGCCGGAACGCCGGAAAGTGCCACAGATTTTTTCGGTTTAATGACATGGGTACTGTTTTGCAGGATCGTTGTGTCGCTCATGTTGTCCTCGTCATTGTTATCATTTGTAGGGTCGGGATTGTTGTCGGATGCGACGCCATGCGTCTTATCCGACCTACAGTTCAGCACGCCCCGTAGGCCTGATAAGTCGCGTCAGCGGCGCATCAGGCATCGGTTGTCGGATGCGACGCCATGCGTCTTATCCGACCTACAGTTCAGTACACCCCGTAGGCCTGATAAGTCGCGTCAGCGGCGCATCAGGCATTGGTTGTCGGATACAACCAACAGGCGTTTGTTTTATTTCGCCTGACTACGGGCAAACAGATCGTCGAGCTTCTCTTCGTACTGGTAGTAGTTGATGCTTTCGTACAGCTCGTTGCGGGTTTGCATGGTGTCGATGACGCTTTTCTGCGTGCCTTCCTGACGCAGGACGTTGTAGACATGTTCGGCAGCGCGGTTCATGGCGCGGAACGCTGACAGAGGGTACAGCGCCATTGCGACATGAGCGCTGCGTAATTCATCGGTGGTAAACAGCGGCGTAGCGCCAAATTCGGTAATGTTGGCAAGGATCGGCACCTGCACCGCATCGGCAAACTGGCGGTACATGGCGAGTTCGGTAATTGCCTCCGGGAACAACATCTCGGCACCGGCTTCAACGTAAGCCTGCGCACGCTCAATCGCCGCGTCCAGCCCTTCAACCGCCAGCGCATCGGTGCGCGCCATGATCACAAAATCAGGATCGGTTTTCGCATCCACTGCCGCGCGGATCCGATCCACCATCTCTTCTTTCGAGACGATCGCTTTGTTCGGGCGATGACCGCAGCGTTTCGCACCAACCTGATCTTCAATATGCAGCCCCGCCGCACCGGCCTTAATCATCGATTTCACTGTACGAGCGACGTTAAAGGCCGAAGAGCCAAAACCAATATCAGCATCGACCAGCAACGGCAGCGAGCAAACGTCGGTAATACGGCGAATATCGGTCAGTACATCATCAAGGGTAGAAATACCGAGATCGGGCAACCCCAGCGAACCGGCCGCCACACCGCCGCCGGAGAGATAAATTGCCTGATATCCGGCACGCTGTGCCAGCAACGCATGGTTAGCGTTAATGGTGCCGACAATTTGCAACGGGGTTTCTTTGGTGAGTGCGGCGCGAAACGCTTTACCTGGAGAGTGTAGAGACATAGCCCATCCTTTGTTATCAACTTGTTATTTCGTTGATAAACACAAAGCAAGGGCTGTGCCACAATTACTCAAATCAAACTAAGTATTAAATTTCAATAAGTTATTAAAATCACGCTTAATTAATCCGCAAATATGCGTTTCAGTTAACGTTTCAGACAATGTTTCACTGCGTTTCATTGCAACAATGATGAAACAAGTCTAAACCCAATATTCGGTTTCTTGATTTATGGCGCGCAATGGCACATCCACCTCGACTTAACGACGACAAACCGGTTATCTGGACAGTATCGGTGACGCGCTTGTTCGAGCTGTTTCGCGATATCAGCCTCGAGTTTGATCACCTGGCGAACATTACCCCTATCCAGCTTGGCTTTGAGAAAGCGGTGGCCTACATCCGTAAGAAACTGGCAAGCGAACGCTGCGACGCCATCATCGCCGCAGGCTCTAACGGCGCGTACCTGAAAAGCCGCCTGTCGGTGCCGGTGATTCTGATTAAACCCAGCGGCTTTGACGTATTACAGGCGCTGGCAAAAGCGGGAAAACTCACCTCGTCTATCGGCGTCGTCACCTATCAGGAAACTATCCCGGCGCTGGTGGCTTTTCAAAAAACGTTTCATTTGCGCCTCGACCAACGCTGCTACATCACCGAAGAAGACGCACGTGGGCAGATCAACGAACTGAAAGCCAACGGCGCCGAAGCGGTAGTTGGTGCTGGGCTGATTACCGATCTGGCAGAAGAAGCCGGGATGACCGGTGTTTTTATCTATTCTGCCGCCACCGTGCGCCAGGCATTCAGCGATGCGCTGGATATGACGCGCATGACGCTACGCCATAACGCCCACGATGCGACCCGCAACGCGCTGCGTACTCGCTACGTTCTGGGCGATATGCTCGGTCAATCGCCACAGATGGAACAGGTGCGGCAAACCATTTTGCTGTATGCCCGCTCAAATGCTGCGGTGCTGATTGAGGGAGAAACAGGAACCGGCAAAGAGCTGGCAGCGCAGGCAATTCATCGGGAATACGTTGCCCGCCACGATGCGCGACAGGGGAAAAAATCGCATCCGTTTGTTGCCGTTAACTGCGGGGCGATTGCTGAATCACTGCTGGAAGCGGAGTTGTTTGGCTATGAGGAAGGGGCATTTACCGGCTCGCGACGCGGAGGCCGCGCCGGGCTGTTCGAAATTGCCCACGGCGGCACGCTGTTTCTGGATGAGATAGGCGAAATGCCGCTGCCGTTGCAGACTCGCCTGCTGCGGGTATTGGAAGAAAAAGAGGTCACCCGCGTCGGCGGGCATCAACCGACTCCGGTGAATGTGCGAGTTATCAGCGCCACCCACTGCAATCTGCAAGAGGATATGCAGCAAGGGCGGTTTCGCCGTGATCTGTTTTATCGGCTGAGTATTTTGCGCCTGCAGTTACCCCCACTACGCGAGCGGGTTGCGGATATTCTGCCGCTGGCGGAAAGCTTTTTGAAAGTGTCACTGGCAGCACTTGCCGCCCCGTATTCTGCTGCGTTACGCGAGGGGTTAAATACCTGCCAGGCGGTGTTATTGCACTATAAGTGGCCGGGGAATATTCGCGAACTACGCAATATGATGGAACGACTGGCGCTATTTTTAAGCGTGGAACCGATGCCAGATTTAACGCTGCAATTTCTGCAGCGATTATTGCCAGAACTGGCCAAAGAATCGGTTAACGTTATCGCCGCCACCGTGCTGACACCACGGCAGGCGCTGGAGAAATTTAACGGCGATAAAACAGCAGCAGCGAATTATTTAGGCATCAGCCGCACGACGTTCTGGCGGCGATTAAAAAATTAAATTGCCGGACGCGGCGTGAACGCCTCATCCGGCCTGCAAAACTATGAATATCAATATGTTGCATTTACTGATAAACGTGCGCATTAGGCATGTTTACATGGACTTAAGAATTACTTCTTCTTATAAATATTTGCCGTGCCGTGGATCTTATTGTCAGTCTGACCGGAGGTCAGCACTAACACATCAGCCCCTTTTTCATCCGCTTTTTTGATCAAATCTTCTTTCGCATCTGCGGTCGACATTTCATTACTGGTTGAAATATCACCTATTTTTTCATATTGCGATTCAACCTTTTCAAATTCCGCTTTGGTCATCAATTCCGCTGCATAAACGTTTGTGACAACAAAAGCTAACGCACCAACTAAGAGCTTAGTTCCAGTTTTCATCGGTGAACTCCATGATGTGTGATTAGGCTAATACCCTGAAGCTAACAGTCATCATCAGGGTTGATTAATAAGTAGTTCAGCGATTAAGAAAAATCTATAGCAAAAGAGAATATATTTGTATTATTCTTAATGTGAATCCCACTTCTCCTGCCAGTTAATAACTCTTCCTGCAATTGTCGCTGGTATCATTTGAATTATTTTTTATAATAATCTCAAATTTTCACCCTGCCAGAAACTCAATGTAAAAATCATGAAGCCCACATCATTTTTCTTAATAAAAAAACTTTAACCATCTATTTAATTGATTTATATAAGCTTTACTTATTGCACTTTTATAGTCCTTAAGACGATTTATTATTATTTTTTTCAGAAATACCATGTTAACATATTGACATCGATGACAAACCACAAAAAGCTATCAATGCAATAAATAACTAACACTTTAATATATTTATTGCACCCTCTGTTACAGATATTCTTATTTAGAGAATTGCATACTTACGCCTTGCAAGGTTTCAGGAAGAAAAGATGTGCAATAGAAAAGCATTTCGCCATTTAATTTTTAAGGATAAAAGTGAGTGATATGAAATCAGCAAAAAAAAGCTTATCGACACGGGCGATAGCCATTTATACCATATTATTTACGCCAGTATCCTTGGCTATCACCCCACCTGTAAATTCAGATAGTAATGTTGTCATTAATAATAATGAAGAGATAAAACTCATTGCGTCAGAAGGCTACGATCCCGGATGGGAGCATTTTAACTCATTGAAAGTAGGTGAAGACTCTAATGGTTCATTACTCATTGATAATCTTTCACTTACCACTTCAGCAGCCAGCATTGGTAATAATGCTGAAGGCTCCATCACTTTAACAAACCATACCAACTGGCAGTTCGACACACCTTCCTCCAATATTTTTTTAGGCACTAACGAAGGCTCCGGTACGTTATACGTGTTAGATGGTAGTAAGATAAGTGGCCTGCAATCAATAAGAGTTGGTGAGTTTTATGGTGATGCCAGGGGGACGTTGGTTATTGATGGGGAAAGCTCATCAGTCACCTCTAAAATTGCTATTGTTGGCGATCAGGGAACAGGGAAAGTATCTGTTACTAATGGCGGAACACTCACTTCCCTGACTCAAATGAATATTGGGTATGTTGACGCCCATTCTTCTCTGTCAGCTAACCAGAGTAGCTATGGAGAAGTTCTGGTTGCCGACAAAAATTCAACAGTAAATGCCCCATATATACTTCTTGGCGGATATAATACATCTTCCGTTTCTGATACTACCGGAATTCTCACTGTCAGCAACGATGGTGTAATCAATGCGAATTCATATATCTGGGTTGGTGTCTCCTCTAACGGAACAGGAATGTTAAATATTGGAGGTGCACAAGGTGAGGCTGCGCAGCCTGCTGGTTCAATTAATACACCCCGAATTTATTTAGGGGGGACAAATGCGTCAACCACTTCAATATTAAACTTTAATCACACCAACGCTGATTTTGTCCTGACCTCATACATAGACGGTAAAGGCCAGGTTAACCAGGTAGGTTCCGGAACAACCACATTATCCGGCTCGAATATCTATACTGGTGATACCTATATAACTAAAGGCAGCCTACGCGCTGGTAAAGTAGATACCTTCAGCCCCAACTCCGATTATATTGTCGACAGCGGTGGAGATCTCGATTTAAACGGTTATTCACAAACGTTAAAAACGCTGGCACTGGCTGGAACAGCAACGTTGTCTGCGTATGAAAATGGCCACGAGTTCACGCCGACCACACTGACCATTAACGGTAACTATACTGCCAATGATGGTTTGTTAGTCATGCATACGGTATTAGGCGATGATAATTCCGTAACGGATAAACTCATCGTAAAAGGTGATACTTCCGGTAGTACCCGCGTCATGGTCAACAATGCGGGCGGTCTGGGCGCGGATACTCTGGAAGGGATAAAAATTGTGGAGGTTGACGGCCTGTCAGAGGGCGTTTTCAGTAAAGAAGGTCGTATTGTTGCCGGTCCCTATGACTACAACGTGGTAAAAAGCGACAACCAGAACTGGTTTTTAACCAGTGAAATTCCCGCAGGACCGTATACCCCACCGGAACTGCCCGTCATCCCGGAACCAGACCCTGAGCCCCCTGTAACACCAGAACCGCCTGTGACACCGGAGCCACCTGTTACGCCATCTGTTCCACAACCAGAACGAAAACATCTGTATCGCCCGGAAATTGGCAGCTATCTGGCCAATATTCAGGCGGCAA